>NZ_CP146284.1:3080000-3442500 GCF_023744375.2 Parabacteroides sp. AD58
ATACTTACAAATATGCAGGTGAAACATATGTAATCAAACCGGTTGCAGAAGTAAACGAGGCTGATGGTTACAAACGTTTCTCTGATAGTGACTTGAATCGTCAATATCATATTGCATTCTCTTCTGCAGTATTTGATTCTCAGGCATATTTAACAGAAAACCATGCAGATACTACAGATCCGAATGCCCATGTAATTGGTCTGGAAACTGAACGTGATAATGCATTAGTTTTCAATATGAAGAAATATAGTGCAGAGCGTAATCTGAAAGATGAACAGTCTGATCATACTTATAAATATCATCCAACAGACTCTATTTATGTAATTAGTAAGTTAGGTTTCTATAATACAAAGACTAAAAAGCAAGAATATAAGTCTGATACATTAAAGGTGGTTACTTATTCATTCGTTAATCAATATAATGAACCGCTGATGTACGGTGCAGTTACTGGTGCTGAAAAAGACTGTTATTATTCAGATGTATATAAGACAGATGATAAGAAGGAAAAATATGCTAGTTTAGCAGAAGCTCATGAAGCTGCTCAAAAGTTTGCCGTTCGTTACGATAATAATTCTATCACTAAGTATAACTTGCGTCCGGTCGCTTTGTGCAAAGAGGCATTTAATGAGAAAGAGTATGTATCAGGAAGTAAAGAAGATGAAGATTTATATCAGGAATTTACTTTCCATACTTCTACTGATGATTCTCATTATGACTGGTACAAGATGTATGCAGGTGATGCTACATTAGGTATTTTGGCTAATACAAGTCTGTATGATAGAACAGAAAATGACTTGTTTGTAATCGAAGAAACAGAATCTGAAGTTTACCGTCGTTTGGCTAACAATGTAGATACAGTTTCAATCTATCGTAATTACAATGAAAAGTCTCTGTTGTATGAAAAGACAACAGAAATTGCAGATGATGTATTTGTAAACTTCTTGGGTATGGAAAATATTGCAGACTTCACGAAGATGGCTCCGGCTATGATCGCTGATACAGCATACGTACGCAATGAAACTTACAAACCTCAGTATATGTTGATCGTTGATCCGACAATCCACCCGGCAGGTAAGTGGTGTGATGTTTGTAACTCAGATGATTGCGAACATGCAGTAGATGTTCCGGCTTGGACAGAAGGTCGCTTCTTGGTTAACTTGGTTGATTCAGCTAAGGCTTGGGATAACGCTAACAAGCATCAGGTAGGTAATCCGTTTAAGAATAGCGAAGGTTACTACAAATTAGGTTTCGTACAGGCTACTCATCGTAACGATTCTTTGATTGTTAACGGTAAAAAACAGTTCATTGGTAACAACGATAACCATATCGCTAAATTCCAGTTCCGTTATGCAGATACTGCAGATCAGTCATTCGTAATCGAAACTTCATTAGACGGTACTCAGACTCCGGGTTACTTGAAGTGGATGAACGGTGTTGTTGTAGTTGTTGACGATATCAAGAATGCTGATATCTACAACATGAACGAAGACGAATCTCGTACTCCTACAGCGAACGAAACAATCGCTGCTGGTAACGTAGTAGTAGCTGGTACAAACGGTGCAGTAGTAGTTAAGGGTGCTGAAGGCAAGAACGTAATCGTATCTACAATCCTTGGTAAGGTTGTTGCTAACGAAGTAGTTTCTTCAGATAACGCTCAGATCGCTACTCCGGCTGGTATCGTAGTTGTATCAGTTGACGGCGAAAGCTTCAAGGTTGTTGTTAAATAAATGACTCGATGATATACCGGGAGTCTCAAGCTCCTGATATTTACACGAATATATTACAATTTACACGCACATGATTTTAAATCATGTAACGAGTAACCCGTGAGGGCGAAAGCGTGTTTTTATTGAAATTAAGTCCGCATGGACGACATTATAGAAAAGGCGTGTCAGCAATGGCACGCCTTTTTTTGTGTGTCTGCTCTTCTCGTTGGAAAAAATAATTCCCAAAAATGTCACCTGTTTTTGCAACCTTTGGTTTTGTGGCTTCGTCTTATAGATAGAAAACAGAAAAGATATGGAAGATTCAGTTCAGGAACTCATTGCCGGATGCCGGAAGCGGCATCGCCAGTCACAGCTGGCGATGTACCGCCGTTTTGCTCCGCTGGTTTATCCGATTTGCCTGCGTATCGTGGGTCATTCGGAAGAAGCAGAAGAGGCAATGCAGGATACTTTCCTGAAGCTGTTCGAGAAGCTGGATCAATATCATGATGAACTCTGTTTTGAGGCGTGGATTCGTCGGATTGCCGTACGGACAGCCATCGATTATGTCCGCAGACGGTTGCCGGAAGAAGAACTGATAGAAGAAACACTGCCGGATGTGCCGGACGACGAGGAAGAGATCCGGGAGCAGGAAGAACAGACGCTGCTGACGGTCGCTTCCGTCCGGAATGCGTTGGAGAAAGTACCGGCCCAGGCCCGTGTGGTGTTGTCGCTTTATCTGTTTGAAGGCTATGATATGGAAGAAATCTCCCAAATCCTGAAGATACAGCCATCCAGTGTGCGGAGTCAGTATTTGCGAGGCAAACGGCGATTGATCGAATTATTACAAAACAGGTAGAGACGTGGCGTGCCGCGTCTCAGAAGAATTAATGCCGAAATAGGCAGAAACGTGGCGCACCGCGTCTCACAAGAATTAATGCGAAAAAGGGTAGAAACGTAGCACACCGCGTCTCCCCAAAAAGAAATAAAGACGAATGAAAGATATGGACCGATTAAAAGATTATATTGAGCAGCACCGGGAAGCCTTCGACGAGATACCTTTACCCGAAGGACATCTGGATCGCTTTGCCGCTCGCTTGGAACAAGAAGAGGAAAAGGTGAAGACGGTTCCGTTGTGGCGCCGGCTGATGCCTCTGGCAGCTGCCATAGCTTTGTTCCTCTGCTTGTCTGTCCCGTTCTGGATACAGAGGGAAACGCCCGATTCGTATGTTTGCGAGCTCCATTCGGAGATGAGTGAGCTACATACGTATTACCGCATGCAGCTGGAAGATCATCTGATGGAATTGGAAGCAGCCAGCGAGGCTCATCCATCGGAAGCCTTCCGGAATCTGCTGGAAGCCGGCTTGCAGATTGAAGCTTCTTGCCAGCAGTTCGACAATCAGGTGTTGCCAACGCTGCCTTGTTCAGACGAAGGCATCTTCGTCATCAACCAGCAATACCGGAACAGCCTGAACAGTATGCAGATTCTTTGTCAACAGTGTATGAACTTAAAAAACGAATAATAATATGAACGCAACTTTATTACGACTATGGTGTACCTGTGTCTGCCTGTTCTTCTGTCTGGCAGCACAGGCCGCAGATCCGGATGATCTGCACAAGAAGGAATACGAAAAGAGTTTTCCGGCCAGCAAGAGTGACGAACTGTTTATCTCCAACAAATACGGAGGAATCACCATTACCCATTGGAACAAGTCGGAAGTAGCCTTTCGGGTGGTGGTTGAAGTCAAGACCCGAAACGCGCAGGACGACCAGAAAAACCTCGATCGGATTCAGATCCGTTTGGGAAAAGAGGGAAATGTGATTTCAGGAATCACGGAATTATCGAATGTCTCGGTACGTAACGGGAAGCTGGATATACAATATTATATCAGTATGCCTTCGTGGGTGCCTTGCAAACTCGAGCAGCATTATGGGAATATTCTGATGCCGTCTAAGAATCCGGCACCGTGTCAGCTGACGGTGAAGTATGGTAATATTGAAGGCGGCAGCTTCGAACAGCCCTTGCAGCTGGAAGCCAAATACAGTAATGTGACGCTTGGTGCCTTGCAGTCTGCTGATTTCGATTTAGGCTATTGCGGAAAGGTCTTTCTGGAGTCGGCTTCCCAACTGAATGCAGACAGCAAATATTCGAATCTGAAGGCTGGAGAAATCGGTAGTCTGGCTTTGGACTTAAAATACGGTCAGCTGGAAGCCGAGAAAGTGCAGTCGGCCGAAACCGATGTGAAATACAGTACCTGCAAGATCGGTTATTTGGTTGATAACTTGGCTGCCGAATCACTCGATTACAGTACACTCGAGCTGGATGCTGTTAATGCCAAATTCCAGAAGATACAAGTCGAAGCACGCTATAGCGCCGTGAAGCTGGCTTTACCGTCATCTGCTTCTTTCCAGGTAAAAGGCGAGAATCTGAAATACGGTCATTGTAAACTGCTCGGTTTCGAGCCAACCAAGAGCGAGAAAGAAAAGGATGCCGTGTATTATGAAGTAAATGGAGGCAAGAACGGTTCGATTTACTTCGATGCCGGCGGATATTCGAATATGAATATCCGGAAGGAATAATTAATCTGTCAGCAGGATAAGAAAAAACAAGGCTTCGGATAGAATGACTCTTCTGTCTGAAGCCTTGTTTTATGTTGTCTTGTTTGATTCTTCCTTTACAGATTCACTTTCATTCCTTCTTTGGCCAATGTGGTGTTGGGAAAGATGGCGACAGCTTCTTGTTTGAGCGGCTGCGGATCGTCATAACGGGCGGAGTAATGTCCGATGATCAGTCGTTTGACTTCCGCATCACGGGCAATGGTAGCCGCCTCTTTGGCTGTCGAGTGAAATGTCTCGTGCGCCCGTGGTAAATCGGTTTCCTGGAAGGTTGCTTCGTGATACAGCAAATCGACTTGATGGATGTAGGGAATAATCTCCGGCCTGTAAGCCGTATCCGAACAGTAGGCATACGAGCGGGCCGGCACTGCCGGACGAGTCAGCAGGTGATTCGGAACACATTTCCCGTCGGGCGTCACATAATCTGCCCCTTGTTTGATATATTGGATTTCCTTCACCGGAATCTGATAAAAGTCGATCATCTCTCGGATAATATGGGGTTCGCGTTGTTTCTCCTTAAATAAATAGCCACAGCAGGGAATGCGGTGTTTGAGTGGAATAGAGTAGACCGAAACCGAGCGGTCTTCCATCACTAACGTATGCTCTTCCGTATTTACCGGATTAAACCGGACGTTAAACGGAAGTCCCTGGCAAAACAGCTTCAGAATCGAATCTAAATAATCTCCTAATTCGGCCGGACCGTGAACAAATAAGTCGCCGTTTCTTCCTAACATACCCAATGTGGAAATCAATCCCGGCAAGCCAAAGCAATGATCTCCGTGCATGTGCGAGATAAAGATATGATTCAGGCGGCTGAACCTGATCCGCATCTTCCGCATTTGTACCTGAGCACCTTCTCCGCAGTCGATCATATATAATTTATCTCGGAGATCAATAATTTGGGAGGAAGCTAAATGGCGGGTTGTAGGCAAAGCGGAGCCACAACCTAAAATGTTTAATTCAAAATCTGCCATAAGGACGAAATGTTTCTGCAAAGATAATGTAAATCTTTAAGTGTAGTGTAAAAAATCATGAAAATGGAGGGCGTGGCTGATTCGGTTTGCGTTTATATTACTATATTTGTTCGCTGTCCTTTTTAAGTAAAGATAGTTATGATCATCTTAAAATGGTTATTAAGTAAACCTTGACTAACTTTTTCTTTTTGTTTAAAACGGTTAAATGTAGAAACGGCCTGGCGAGAAGCTACGCCGTTTCTAATTTTTATAGGACCTTTCCTTCCGTTATTTCTTATTCGGTTTCAAGTCGATCGCTCTCCAGGCATAGAAAATGTATGCCAAGACAAATGGTATCAGGATGGATACGTAGCTCATAACTTTCAAGGTAAACGGACTGGAGCAGCTGTTCTGTATGGTCAGCGAACTTTGCAGGTCGGCTAAAGAAGGATAATAAGCCGTATGATTCCAGCCGGCACAAAGCAATAAGGCCAAGACCGTCAGTACCGTACCGCTTCCGCTGAACCAGATTCCTTTCCGGTAAGCCGAACTCAGATATGTTTTTCCGATTCCCCATAACACCAGCACTACGCCAATCAGTAAGATACCGGTAACATAAGGCATCTCCAGTAGGTTCAAGGCATATTTATAGGGTTGCATGAAGATTTCCTGTGTATCCGGATTGACCGCAAAGCCATCAGCCACCAGTAAGTGAATCAAGAAGGCCAGGAAGAAAACCAAAAAGGCAATACTTTCGGGCAGCAGGCGTTTGCGGCTTTCCATCTGAATCTCTTTGTCCTCTACATTATTAATAAAGTAAAGGATGGCCAAAACGCGGGCCAGGGAAAAGACGGCAATTCCCAAACAGACATTCCAGAGGTTCAATACGGCTTCCAGTCCGTGCCATGGCGTAGCCCATTGGGAAATGACCGGCATCGCCAGGTCACTGAGTTGTTCTTTATTCACGATAAACTCAGCTCCGTTGAAGAATGTCCCGACCGCTGTACCCAACAGAACCGGTCCGGCTATTCCGTTGATGAGCAGAAATACCCGATAGGTCTTTTTCCCCAACAGGTTTCCTTTCTTCATCTGGTATTCATAAGATACGGCCTGTATTACAAAACAGAGCAGAATCAGCATCCAAACCCAGTATGCACCGCCGAAACTGGTAGAATAGAACAAGGGGAAAGAAGCGAAGAAAGCTCCTCCGAACGTCACTAAGGTGGTAAACGTGAATTCCCATTTCTTTCCGGTCGACCCCAATAACTGCTGTTGCTGCGCTTCGGTCTTGCCCAGCTGAAAGACCAGCGACTGTCCGCCCTGAACGAATAAAAGAAAGACCAGAAGTCCGCCTAAGAGTGAAACCAGAAACCACCAGTAATGCTGTAAGAAAATATATGTAGAAGTTTCCATAATGAACTTTTCGTTTAATTGTTACTACTATTCGTTTGTCTGTGAATGAACTGATTCTGTTTCCGGTCCGGCCTGGATGGCTTTGATCAGGATGCGCAGTTCGGCAATGAGCAGAACGGTAAAGAGAATCAGGAAGAGGAAGAAGGTTGTCTGAACCGAAGCAGTTTCGAGGCGTGAAATACCGGCCACCGTCGGCAAAATATCCTGGATGGCCCAGGGTTGTCTTCCTACTTCGGCCACAATCCATCCTGCCTGTCCGGCGATATAAGCCAGCGGAATGCTCCATAAAGCTACTAAATGCAGCCAGCGCATACGCAGGAATGACTCCCGGCGTTGCAGAATCCATACAGCCAGGAAGAGCAGGATCAGATAAGCTCCCAGCAGAACCATGATATGGAATGAGTAGAATGAAAGGCCGATAGGCGGAATCAATTCCGACGGATCGTTCAGATACCCATAGCCGAAATAATCAAAGTTCTCTTCGAGGGTTGCCCGATGAGCAGCCATGCCGGCTTCATCTTTATCCTTTTTGGCCTGGCGGTAGTCGGCAAGCGCCTGGATGGCGACTTTCCCTTTGGCTATCTTTTCTTCGGCCGAGAGTACCGGCTGTCCTGAATCATCCGTGTATGTTCCTTCAATCAGATCGGTGATGCCCGGGACAAAAGCGTCTGTTTGGCGTTCTGCCAGCAATGATAACATCTGCGGGATTTCTATCTTGAAAAGGAAAGGATCTTCCGGACCATTGTAAGTCGTCCGGTCAGGATTGAGAATACCTACGCAGACCAGTCCGGCTCCTTTTTCTCCCTTGTACAAACCTTCCATGGCGGCTAATTTCATCGGTTGCTTGTCGGCTACCTGATAAGCAGAACCATCGCCCGTCCAAAGCAGCAAGATGGAAGCAACGAGTCCGAAGATAGCGCCAACCTTAATGCTGCGCAAGGCAAAGGCCTGCTCGCGGTTCTTGTATAAATACCAGCTGCTGACGCCGATGACGAAGGTAGCGCCCGTCACCCAGCCCGACAGAACCGTGTGGAAAAACTTGTTGATGGCTACTGGAGAAAGGGCAACAGCCCAGAAATCGAGCATTTCGTTCCGGACTGTATCCGGGTTGAAGTGCATACCTGCCGGATATTGCATCCAGGCATTCGCAATCAGAATCCATAAAGCCGAAAGCGTGGCTCCGGCAATGGTCAGCCAGGTAGAAGCCAGGTGGAAGCGTTTGCTCACTTTGTCCCAGCCAAAATACATAACGGCAATAAACGTGGCTTCCATGAAGAAAGCGACGATGCCTTCGATAGCCAGCGGGGCACCAAATATATCTCCCACAAACCAGCTGTAGTTGGACCAGTTGGTCCCGAATTCAAATTCAAGGATCAGTCCGGTCGCAACGCCGATGGCAAAATTGATGCCAAACAGCTTCATCCAGAAGCGGGCCGTTGTTTTCCAGTGTTCCTTGCCTGTTTTTACGTACAGCGTTTCCATTATGGCCTGGATAATACCTAAGCCTAACGTAAGAGGCACGAAAAGCCAGTGATACATGGCCGTCAGAGCAAACTGAGCCCTCGACCAGTCGATCAGTGATGTGTCGATACTTGCAATCATGGTAGATGATAATTATTTAGTAAATGAATTAGCGCGGTTGACCAGTTCGCCGGAGACGTAGTTCTCCTTTTCAGCAGAAGTCTTGTATTTCCCTAAAAAATCAGGGAAAAAGAACAGCCTGAGTACACAGAAAATGACGAAAAGCTTGATCAGAATGATCAGCCAGAGAAGTTTTCCTAATTTCATTTCGCGGAAACCTTCCCGGTAAAAATGGTATATGCGTTGTATGTATGCCATCATACTGGATGTGTTTTCTGGTTATTTTTTCTGCCTGTTTCTTCCCGGTAAAAATAATGATATTTTTCATTCGATGAAAATATAACAGACATTCTTGAGAAAAAGTTTTCCCGAAGTTGCTTAAGAATTCATCCGACATTCGTTGATTCCTGACTGAAAACATACGAGAACCTAGCTTTATCACAGTTGTCAAAAAGCTTTGCGACTACTATGGAAAAGCTTTATCACATATATGGAAAAGCTTTTTGACAGCTGTCAAACAATTAAAAAGTAATGACTTTTATAGAAGAAACCCGTAGGATTCAAAAACAAAGTCCGTGGGTCTTGCAATGCTTACCTGCAGAATCAGGCGGTCAGGTATAGCATAATCCGGTATTATTCCTTCGAGAATGACATCATTATGGATTGCTTCCGGGTTAAAAAATGCTGGTTTGCGCTGTTAAAAAAAACTATTTTATTAAAGATTTTATCGGAAATATGATTGTTGATAATTAATGTATCCTTATATTTGCAACAACCTTGGTCCACTATAAGACGGATTAAGACGAGAGATAAATGAAAAACATTAGTGTGCTAATCTATAAATTTAATTATTATGTCAATTAGTAGAAGATCATTCCTTCAGAGAAGCGCTGCAGCTGCTGCCGCGTTCACAATTGCTCCTAATTCTATTTTAGGAAAAAGTCACGGATATGTAGCTCCGACTGACAAGTTGAATATCGCTGCCGTTGGTATCGGTGGTATGGGACATGCCAACATTAACAATGTGAAGAACACAGAAAATCTGGTTGCTCTTTGTGATGTAGACTGGAAATATGCAAAAGGCGTGTTCGATGAATTCCCCAATGCAAAGAAATATTGGGATTATCGTAAGATGTACGATGAAATGGGCAGCTCTATTGATGCCGTTATCATTGCTACAGCCGACCATACACATGCTTTGATTACAGCCGATGCGATGACTCTGGGGAAACACGTATATTGCCAGAAACCGTTGACTCACTCTGTTTATGAATCACGTTTGCTGACTAACTTGGCCAAATCAACAGGTGTTGCCACTCAGATGGGTAACCAGGGTTCTTCAGACGAAGGTACTGATTTGGTTTGCGAATGGATCTGGAACGGTGAAATCGGTGAAGTATATAAAGTAGAATGTGCTACTGACCGTCCTATCTGGCCGCAGGGTCTGAATGCTCCTGAAAAAGTAGACCGTATTCCGAAGACTTTGAACTGGGATTTGTTCTGCGGTCCGCAGGAAGTTATCCCTTACAACGCTATTTATCATCCTTGGAACTGGCGTGGATGGTGGCGCTTCGGTACAGGTGCATTAGGTGATATGGCTTGCCACATCCTGCATCAGCCGTTCAAAGCCTTGAAGTTGGGTTATCCTACAAAAGTTCAGGGTTCATCTACTCTGTTGTTACAGGATTGTGCTCCGCAGGCTCAGCACGTTAAATTGACATTCCCTGCTCGTGAAAACATGCCGAAGGTAGCTATGCCGGAAGTAGAAGTTCACTGGTATGATGGTGGTATGATGCCGGATCGTCCAAAAGGATTCCCAGAAGGCAAACAGTTGATGGGTCCTGGTGGTGGTTTGACAATCTTCCACGGTACAAAAGATACATTGATTTGTGGTTGCTACGGTCAACAGCCGTTCTTGTTGTCAGGTCGTGTTCCTAACGCTCCGAAAGTTTGCCGTCGTGTTCCGAAAGCAATGGCCGGTGGTCACGAAATGGACTGGGTTGCAGCATGTAAGGAAAGCAAAGAAAATCGTCGTGTGTTGAAGTCTCGTTTCGAAGATGCTGGTCCGTTCAACGAAATGGTTGTAATGGGTGTATTGGCTGTTCGTCTGCAGACTTTGAACAAAGAATTGTTGTGGGATGGTCCTAACATGCAGTTCACTAACATCAAAGATGACGAAACAATCAAGATTTTGATCAAAGACGACTTCAAGGTTGTTGATGGTGACCCGAAATTCAATAAGATCTGGACTGATCCGGTTAATGCTAAGCAATTCGCTTCTGAATTGATCAAGCATAATTATCGTGATGGCTGGAAGTTGCCTGATATGCCGAGATAATTAAGGTTTTAAACAAAATAAAAAGTAAAATGAAAAAGTCAGTATTATTTGCTGGTGCAGCTGCACTGATGTTGTGCTTTGCTTCTTGTAACGGAGGCAAAAAAGCTGAAACTACTGAAACTCCGGTTGAACAACCTGCTGCAGAAGCAGCTGCTCCTGAGTACAAGTTGTTAGATCTTCCGACTGTAGATTTGTCTACTTTCCCGAAAGATAAAGACGGATGGATTACTTTGTTCGACGGTAAGACATTGAACGGCTGGCGTGGTTATGACCGCGAAGATGTTCCTGCTGCTTGGATTGTTGATGATGGTGCTATCCATATCAAAGGTTCTGGTAACGGTGAAGCTGGTGCTAAAGACGGTGGCGACTTGGTATTCGCTCACAAGTTCAGCAACTTCGAACTTGAATTTGAATGGAAGGTTGATAAAGGCGCTAACTCTGGTGTATTTATCATGATCCAGGAAGTAGAAGGTCAGCCTGCTTATATCTCAGCTCCGGAATATCAGGTATTGGATAACGAAAATCACCCGGATGCTAAGTTGGGTGTTGACGGTAACCGTAAATCAGCTTCTTTGTATGATATGATTCCGGCTAAACCGCAGAACGCTAAACCTTATGGCGAATGGAACAAGGGTAAGATCCTTTGCTATAAAGGTACAATCGCTCACTATCTGAACAGTGATTCTCCAGTTGTTGAGTACCATATGTGGACTCCGGCTTGGAAGGAAATGTTGGATAAGAGCAAATTCAGCAAAGACAAATGGCCGTTGGCATACGAATTATTGCTGAACTGCGGTGGTGAAAAGAAAGAAGGTTTCATCGGCTTGCAGGATCATGGTGATAACGTATGGTATCGTAACATTCGTATCAAACTTCTTGACTAATACCTAGTCGGATAATTAAATAAGGAAGCCCGGGGTTAATGACTGTTAATCTCGGGCTTTTCTGTAACCGGTGATTAAGTTGTGTCGTCTTATGGACAAATAAACTTAATTACAAACAATTTAAAACGTTACAGATATGGGAGAATTAGTAGCTATTTTGGCTGTTATCGGTATTTTTATTTTGCCGGTTGCCGCATTAGGTATCGGTTGGGTTGTTTTGCTCCGCAACCGTCATGAAGAACGCATCAAGATGATCGAGAAAGGTGTCATTTTGGAGGAGCCGGAAAAGAAGGCAAACCGGTATCCGGCTTTGCGGAACGGTTTGTTTATGGTGGGTCTGGCCGTTGGTCTGATTTTAGGTATGTTCGTGGCACCTTATGTTCCGGAAAATGATTTTGATTTTCTGGTGATTCCTGTCTTTGCCGTTTTATTTGGCGGCTTTGGTTTCATCGTATATTTTGCACTTTCCCGTAGGCTACAGGTAAAGGAGCGTGAGGAAGATAAAAAAAAGAATGCGGAGAGTAGGATAGAACAGCTATAATCAATGGATGAACGTGGGTGGATAGCCGCTATTTTGGCGGGCGACATGCAGAGTTTTTCATGTCTGGTAGCCAAATATGAGAAAATGGCCTATACCATAGCTGTCCGAATCGTCGAGAACCGGGAAGATGCCGAGGAAGTCGTGCAGGATGCATTCCTGAAAATGTATCAGGCGTTACCCGACTTTCGTTTTGACTGTAAGTTTTCTTCCTGGTTTTACAGGATCGTTTACCGGACGGCTTTGACGGCCTTGCGCGGTCAGTGTATCTTTTCAGATTATGAAGAAGTAGAAGCTGGTGACGTCACACTGGCCGAACAGGAAACTGCTACTTCATTGCTGGAAAGAGCCGATCGGAAAGAAATTATTTCGCAGGTACTGAAGACTCTGGAAAAAGATGAAGGATTATTATTAACTTTGTATTATCTGGATGAATGCTCGATTGAAGAGATCGTACAGATTACCGATTTGACAGAATCGAATGTAAAAACAAAGCTTTTCCGGGCCCGGAAGCATTTTTATACGGCTTTGGAAAAACGAATGAAAAATGAAATGAAGGATTTGTTATGAAGATGGAAAATAAAGAACTTGATCAGTTGACGAGGCGTCTGATGGCAGGAACGGCCGAAAGTCCGTCTTCGTCATTGAATATGCGTATAATGGCGTTGATCCGTCGGCAGAAGAAGCCGGATGTTGCCTTTGTACCGAATATGCCTTCTTTGGCAAATTACCTGGGTTGGTTTTTGGCCTATATTGCGCTTGCTGCGGGAGCCTTTTATTATGTGTATTCCAATAAGTTGGATATGAGTACAATTTGGGAGGAACTGACGCCCTATTTGTCTTTGATCCTGACAGCTTCATTGGTAATTCCCTTATACATTGCCGGCGTTTGGTGGGATAAGCGGCAGAATAAAAAAGCAGGACAGCAGGAAGAAGTTACCCAATAAACATATCCGGCAAGTTATCAACAGTTCAGGAAAGTTATCAACAATGCAACGATTGTTTCAGAATAAACGAATGTGATTCAATTTTAAATGTTTAGTTTTGTAGCCGGAATTTAATGGGTTACAATTTATGGGAAAGATTATTGCTTTGGCAAATCAGAAAGGCGGGGTTGGTAAAACAACAACGACGATCAATTTAGCCGCTTCATTGGCCGCCCTGGAAAAGAAAGTTTTGGTTGTTGATGCTGACCCGCAGGCGAATGCCTCTTCAGGTTTGGGAATAGACATCCGAAATGTGGAGGTTTCTATTTATGAGTGTCTGGTGAATGGTAATGATGCCTTGACCGCTGTCGTGCCAACCGAAGTGGAAGGCCTGGACATTATCCCGTCTCATATCGACTTGGTGGGAGCGGAGATAGAAATGTTGAATATGGATAATCGAGAACAGATACTGAAACGCATCCTGGTTCCCTTGAAAACAAAGTATGACTATATCCTGATTGACTGTTCACCTTCGTTGGGATTAATTACGGTTAATGCACTTACAGCGGCTGATTCAGTAATTATCCCCGTACAGTGTGAGTATTTTGCCTTGGAAGGGATTAGTAAACTGTTGAATACAATAAAAATTATCAAGTCAAAACTGAATCCGGCATTGGAGATCGAAGGCTTTTTGCTGACGATGTATGATTCACGTCTTCGCCTGGCCAATCAGATTTACGAAGAAGTGAAACGTCCGTTCCAGAACCTGGTATTTAATACCGTCATCCAGCGGAACGTGAAGTTGAGTGAGGCTTCCAGCTATGGAAAACCGGTGCTTTTATATGATGCCGATTCGAAAGGCTCACTGAATTATATGCAGTTGGCACAAGAATTAATAGATAAAAATAGTTGATATTGTCAGTTAAGAAAGAAGATATATGGTAATGAAAAGATCGGCTCTGGGCCGTGGTTTGGATGCATTGATTACGATGGACGACTTGAAGACAAGTGGTTCATCGTCTATTAGTGAGATTGAGTTGAGCAAGATTCAGCCCAATCCGGAACAGCCCCGTTCTGTATTCGAGCAGGAATCCCTGGAGGAATTGGCTGCGTCTATCCGTTCATTAGGCGTGATTCAACCGATTACGTTGAAGGAAATCGGGACAGATCAGTATATGATTATTTCGGGTGAACGCCGTTACCGGGCTTCTTTGATGGCTGGCCTGACATCCGTTCCGGCTTATATCCGTACGGCTGCTGATGACAATGTGGTGGAAATGGCCCTGATCGAGAATATCCAACGGGAAGATCTAAATGCCATTGAAATAGCCTTAGCGTATCAGAAGCTGATTGAAACATACGGATTGACACAGGAAAAGCTAAGCGAACGGATCGGAAAGAAAAGAGCTACCATTGCCAATTATCTGCGTTTGCTGAAACTGCCTGCCGAAATTCAGGTTGGGTTGAAAGACAAACGGATTGATATGGGGCACGCTCGCGCTTTGCTGCCGGTCGAAGATCCGGAAGTACAGCTGGCACTGTATGAGCAGATACTGGCGGAAGGCCTGTCTGTCCGTCAGGTAGAAGAAATGGTGCGTTCGGTGGCTGAAGGTGAAGCCTTGCCGCAGAAACCGACAGATGAGAAAAAGAAGAAAGAGGCTTTGCCCGAAGAATTTGACTTGTTGAAAGAACATTTGTCGCGGTTTTTCCAGACAAAAGTTCAGCTGGTTTGCAATAAGAAAGGGAAAGGAAAGATAACCATTCCTTTTGCCTCGGAAGAAGAGTTGGAAAAATTGATCAGCTTGTTGGATAATTTGAAATGATATACCGGATTCTACTTGTTTGTCTGGCACTGATAGGTTGTTCGTCGTGGGGTTTTGCCCAGGACCAGAAGTCGTTTGAGGTAAAAGCCGATTCCTCGCGGATTGAAATAGCTGCCGATTCGACGGTTCGGTCGGTCATGCTGGCTGCCGATTCATTGCCTAAGCCGGTCAAGATGAAGATGGAATTCAAACCCGATCCGAAAAAGGCTGTATTGATGGCCTTGGTTCCAGGTTTAGGTCAGATTTATAACCGGAAGTTCTG
Source organism: Parabacteroides sp. AD58 (assembly GCF_023744375.2). Taxonomy (NCBI): domain Bacteria; kingdom Pseudomonadati; phylum Bacteroidota; class Bacteroidia; order Bacteroidales; family Tannerellaceae; genus Parabacteroides; species Parabacteroides absconsus. Next base: position 3,095,038 of record NZ_CP146284.1, read on the forward strand.
GAAGCTGCCGATCGTTTATGGCGGTTTGATGGGATGTATGTATGCCATTACCTGGAATAACCGGAATTATCAGGACTATTCGACAGCTTATAAAGACATCATGTTGGATGCGGAGGAACCGAACAGGCCGGTAGAAGAGTTTCATACCAGCTGGCAGGACTTCTTGGGTGTCGGTTATGATCCGAAAGAATGGGTGAGCAATACCAACTTCCAGACTCAGCTGAAGAACAGGAAGGACTATTACCGGCGTTATCGCGATTTAAGTATCATCATAACAGTGGGTGTCTATGCCTTGTCAATCATTGACGCTTATGTGGATGCCCAGTTATTTGATTTTGACATATCTCCAGATTTATCCATGCACTGGGAACCGACGGTTACTCCACAAACCACTTATAGCTCACGTTCGTATGGTGTAAACTGTAGTATCAAATTTTAGCAGGAGGATGAAGAAGTTCGTATTAGGGTTGATGATGTGTTTGGGATGCGGGATGCATCCGGCTTTTGGACAGGAGCAGGTAGAAGAAGAATTCCCGAGTTCGGCTTTACCGGCTGATTCCATTGTAGAAGAGATTGTCGGTATTATTCCGGAAAGTCTGGATTCGGATATCGACAGCTTGTTGCATTCGTGGCATGTACAATACTTCACGAAAAGAGATGATTTCTGCCATGATGATGAGGAAAATGTCTATTTCCCGGATTCAGTTTATGCGAGTCGTTTGGCCAGTTTGCCGCGTATTATTCCGATGCCATACAATAATGTGGTGCGCGACTGCATTGACCTTTATACCGAACGTCGTCGCGGCTTGGTTCGCTATATGTTAGGAATGGCCGATTATTATTTCCCGATCATCGAAGAAGTTCTGGATAAATACGGTCTGCCCATCGAATTGAAATATCTGGCTGTGGTAGAAAGTGCTTTGAATCCGGTCGCCTTGTCGCGAGTGGGTGCCTGTGGACTGTGGCAGTTCATGTTGCCGACGGGGAAGCAGTACGGATTGACCATCAATAGTCTGGTGGACGATCGTCGTGATCCGGTTAAAGCAACGGAAGCAGCCTGTGCTTATTTCAAGGATATGTATGCCATCTATAAAGACTGGAGCCTGGTGATGGCATCCTATAACTGCGGACCGGGAAATGTCAATAAGGCCATCAAGCGCTCAGGAGGAAAAACGAATTTCTGGGATATATTCCCTTATCTGCCGAAAGAAACCCGTTCGTATGTTCCTTTATTCATTGCAGCCAATTATGTCATGAACTATTATTGTGATCATAATCTCTGTCCGCTGGAAACGAACTTACCGATGGCAACGGATACGATTCATGTCAACCGGATGCTGCATCTCCAGCAAGTATCTGAAGTCTTGCATGTCGATTTGGAACAGCTGCGGGCACTGAATCCACAATATAAACGAGATATTGTTCCGGGAAATACCGGAGATGCCGTATTGAAACTGCCGGCAGGCGACACCTATGCCTTTGTGGATAAGGAAGATTCTATTTACCAGTACCGGATTGAGGAACTCCTTCCTTCGTATCTGGTTACTATCAATGGCGGATCGACTTCGGGTGCAGCTACCCGTGAGCAGATTACGCATATTGTCTTAAAGAATGAGAATATTTATACCATTGCCAACCGCTATGGAGTAACCCCACAGGAAATTAAGAAATGGAACCGACTGTCGTCGAACCGTCTGGCCCGGGGAAAACGCCTGAAGTTGTATGTTGATAATGGCGGTGTTTATTTGTCGGCCAAGAACGCACAGCAAAAGCAGCAGCCAGCTGCAGCCGCGTCGGTGACGGCTTCTTCTCAATCCGACAAGAAGGCAAAAGACGGATATATTGCCCATAAAGTACGTTCCGGCGAATCCTTATATTCGATTGCCTCCAAGTATCCGGGCGTTTCTGCCCAGACTTTAAAGCGGGCTAATAACCTCTCTGATACGAAGATTATACCGGGTCAGGTGTTGAAAATTCCTGTCGGATAATGCTGTTTTATTCTTTTTCTTGTCCAAATAGTATGATCTTAACAAATATTTCCTATATTTGTGTTTACACTTGATAAAGCTGGGAGGTTGTACCATGGAAGAAATAAAGGAAATACAGAATACAAACAAGCCTGAAACAGCAGCAGAGGCGTCAAAACTGTCACCCGATGAACAAATGATCCAGGATGGTTTTGAGGATTTGCTGAAAGACTATCTGAATTCGAATCATCGTCGTAAAGTGGAACGCATCACGAAGGCGTTCAATTTTGCGAAGCAGGCGCATGACGGTGTAAAACGACGTTCTGGGGAACCCTATATCATGCATCCGATAGCTGTCGCTAAAATCGTATGTAGTGAAATGGGATTGGGTTCAACTTCTATATGTGCAGCTTTGTTACATGATGTGGTAGAGGATACGGAATATACGGTAGAAGATATCCGTAACATGTTTGGTGACAAGATCGCCCAGATTGTAGACGGACTGACAAAAATCTCCGGTGGTATCTTTGGTGAACAGGCTTCTGCCCAGGCTGAAAACTTCCGTAAGTTGCTCTTGACTATGAGTGACGATATCCGGGTGATCTTGATTAAGATTGCCGACCGTCTGCATAACATGCGTACCCTGGGTTCCATGTTGCCTGCCAAGCAATTTAAGATTGCCGGAGAAACGCTTTATCTGTATGCTCCCTTAGCTCACCGTTTGGGTTTGTTCTCTATCAAGACAGAACTTGAAGATTTGAGCTTCAAGTATGAACATCCGCAGGAATATGAGGCTATCCGTCAGAAGCTGGAGGCGACAGCTTCGGCCCGCGAGCTTTTATTCAAACATTTCGCTGAACCGGTTGACGCCAAACTGCAGGCGATGGGACTGAATTATGAGATGAAGGCCCGGGTAAAATCCATCTATTCGATCTGGAACAAGATGCAGGCGAAGAAGGTGGCCTTTGAAGATATTTACGATATATATGCTGTCCGTATTATATTCGATCCGCTGCCAGGTGTTGATGAGAAGAATCAATGCTGGGATATTTATTCGGCAATTACAGATATTTATCGAATCCGGCCTGACCGGATTCGTGATTGGGTAAGTCGTCCGAAAGCGAATGGATATCAGGCCCTGCATCTGACGGTGATGGGACCGGACGGACAGTGGGTGGAAATACAGATCCGAAGCCGGCGTATGGACGATATTGCCGAAAAAGGTTTTGCTGCCCATTGGAAGTACAAGGAAAACCATGTGGAAGAAGATACGGAGCTCGACAAATGGCTTCAGACAATTACTGAGATTCTGGAGAGCCCGGATCCCAATGCTCTGGATTTCTTGGATACGATCAAATTGAATCTGTTCTCATCTGAGATCTTTGTCTTTACTCCAAAAGGAGAACTGAAAACTCTGCCGCAGGGTGCTACGGCACTTGATTTTGCCTATGCGCTTCACTCGGATGTAGGTAATAAATGTATTGGAGCCAAAGTGAACCATAAACTCGTTCCGTTAAGCCATAAGTTGAGCAGTGGAGATCAGGTAGAAGTGCTGACATCTCGTTCGCAGACTCCTCAGCCGGAATGGTTGAATTTTGTCACAACAGCACGGGCACGGACGAAGATAACGGCCTACATCCGTAAGATACGGAAAGAAGCTGTAAAGAACGGAGAAACGAAGGTCCTTGTAGCCTGTCAGAAGTCAAATGTGGAGCCGTCTTCTCAGAATCTAGATAAGTTAGCCATGTATTATGGCTTCAGTAAGCGGGATGACTTGTATTATTCCGTTGAAAAAGGCGATGTGGTTTTGCCTGAGAATATCCGTAAGGTCTTTAAGAAGGATGACAAGAGCGGACTCTTCAAATATGTAAAGCAAGCATTGCGCCGGGCTACCCAATATTCGAAGTCTTCGAGTGAGGAAAATCAGCCGGAAACAGATAAAAAGGAGAAACCTGTATATGATAAGAAGAAGCCGTATATCCTGAAAGAAGAGGCTTTTGAGCGGAATTATGTGATTGCTGATTGTTGTAAGCCGATTCCAGGAGACGAATGTCTGGGATTTATCAATGACGATGGAAATGTAGTTGTGCATAAGCGCTCGTGTCCGATTGCTATGCGACTGAAGAGCAGCTTTGGTGAGCGTATCCTGAATACGGTATGGAGCAGTCATCAGCTTTCTTCTTTCGAAGCAACACTGGAGGTTAAAGGTATTGACTCGTTAGGTGTATTGAATGAGATCACTAAAATCATCTCGGAAGAGTTTAATGTCTATATTATCCGGCTTCTGATAGAAGCGAAAGACGGGGTATTTGAAGGACGTATCAAACTGAAGGTTCATGATGTGGAAGATATCCAGAAGCTGTGTGTCCGTCTTTCGAAGATCGATAATATCAAGTCGGTTTCCCGTATCGCGGATTAATGAGAAAATAGGAAGATATAAATAAAACAGGCACGAGTGGATAGAAGTTCGTGCCTGTTTTTATGTTGTTAATAATTATAATTCTCCGTTGTCCATTATCAATTATTAGAACGGCAGGTCGTCAACCGGATTAGAAGGGCCAAAGTCGGGAGCTGCCATCGGAGCGCCTGATGGTACAATGTTATCCGGTGTAATGTCGGCAGAAGCAGGATTGGCAGTTGCTGCTGCGGGGCGTTCAACTTTCCAGGCATTGATATTGGTATACCATTTACCCATATATTCACGACTTTCAATGTCGAATGAAACCGTCAGTTCTTCTCCTGGCTGGATGGCTGCTTGCGCAATTCTGTCGGCGCCAAATAACTGAAAGCAGACCTTTTTCGGATACTGGTCGTGTGTCTCCAGTACATATTCCTGCTTTTTCCATTCATTTCCGTTTTTACTGACGCCACCTTGTTCAGGCAGGACTGCTATAATCTTTCCTGTAATTTCCATATTGTATGTTATTAGTTATTTTATGTTTCTTAATAGGTAAGCGAAGGTACGGCTTTTCTTCCGGAATACATTACAAAAGCCCAATAATTTGTGCTTTACTTGATTCCTTATGTCCCTTATTCTTCTGGATCAATACGGTCAAAGGCTTCCTTAATGGATAATAACTCTGCCCGGATCAGTTTGAGTTTGTTGACTACTTCTACCTGACGGATGACTTTCTCTTTGTTGTCGCGCAATTTCTTCTTGGCACCGGCCAGTGTCATGCCCTGTTCTTTCAGCAGATAATAAACTACGCGCACGGCTTCGATGTCTTCTTCCTTATAGAATCGGGTTCCCTTTTCATTCTTCCGGGGATTGATGATATCGAATTCCTTTTCCCAAAAGCGAAGTGCCGACTCGTTGATGTCGAACATTTGGGCTACTTCGCTGATGGAATAATATAATTTCTGCGGTTTGTCTTTCTTGATGGCCATACGATTTATCTCCTAATCCATTACCTGACCGTGGTTGTCTGCAATCTGTATCATCCGGTCATATTCTTCCGGAGTCAGGTCCATATAATAATATTTGGAAGGATTGTCGTAATGCCCACGTACAATCACTTCATAATGCAGATGCGGACCTGTTGATTTTCCGGTGTTTCCGACAGCTCCGATCACTTCTCCTCGTTTTACCTTCTGTCCGACACGGACCTTGAACTTGCTCATGTGCCCGTATAAGGTCTGGTATCCATAACCATGATCAATCATAACACAGTTGCCATAACCCTGTTTCCAGCCGGCCATGGTTACTTTCCCGTCACCTGTTGCATAGATGTCTGTCCCGATCTTGGCTGAGAAGTCCATGCCTGAGTGGAAACGGGGCGTGCGGTAAATCGGATCGATTCGCACACCGTAACCCGAAGCTGTTTGCCGTAAGTCTTTGTTGGAAATAGGTTGAATGGCGGGAATACATTTTGCCCGTTCTTCCTGGTTCTTGCCAATTTCAATCAGCTCTTCCAGTGAATTGGACTGAATATAAAGTTGCTTGCGGAGCATATCCATTTTCTTGGTTGTCGAGACAACCAGTTCTGCGTTGGTCAGTTCCATCAGTTGCTTATACCGGTTGGTGCCGCCGAAGCCGGATTTGCGGACCGATTCCGGAATGGATTCTGCCTGAAAAATGGCCCGGTACAGATTTTCGTCCCGCTGCTGGATGTCATCCAGGATTTCCATGGCGTTGTTCAGACGTAAATCCAGTACTTCATATTGGGTTTGCAACAGTTTGTTCTCTTTTCTCAATTGAGATTCCTGCGGAGAATCGATGACATGCATCATGACAAAGAAAGTCGCGATACCAAACGCAATACCTGTACTCAAATGTCGCAGAACAGAAAACAAACGATCTTTAGCCGAAGGGTAAACACGTTCATAATCCAACGTGTTGGGGTTATATAAATAATATGTTTTCCTGTTTTTAAATAGTTTCATTGAATATTTTGTTGCTTGGATAGCTGCAAAAATAATAATTTGCAGTACTTTTGCAAATTGTTTTTCAGAATATTAACGAGAACTATATAGATATATTATGTTGACAGCAAAAGAAATCCGTGAATCGTTTAAAGCGTTCTTCGCTTCTAAAGGACACCAAATTGTGCCGTCTGCGCCCATGGTAGTAAAGGGCGATCCTACATTGATGTTTACCAATGCGGGAATGAATCAGTGGAAAGATATTATCTTGGGAATCCGGGATCCGGAACCTCGCCGGCGAGCCGATTCTCAGAAGTGTCTTCGCGTGAGCGGTAAGCACAATGACTTGGAAGAAGTAGGGCATGACACGTATCACCATACGATGTTCGAAATGCTTGGTAACTGGAGTTTTGGCGATTACTTCAAGGAAGGCGCCATTGATATGGCTTGGGAATACCTGGTTGATGTATTGCATCTGGATCCGGCGGATCTGTATGTAACGGTATTCGAGGGTTCCAAGGAAGAAAACCTCGAACGTGATGACGAAGCGGCTTCTTACTGGGCTAAACACGTTCCGGCCGATCATATTATCAATGGTAACAAACATGATAATTTCTGGGAAATGGGTGATACAGGTCCTTGTGGTCCTTGTTCTGAAATCCATTTGGATTCGCGTACTCCGGAAGAAAAGGCGAAAGTTCCCGGACGTGAACTGGTCAATAAAGATAATCCACAGGTAATTGAGATCTGGAATCTGGTCTTTATGCAGTTTAACCGCAAAGCTGACGGCTCGTTGGAAAAACTGTCGATGAATGTGATTGATACAGGTATGGGCTTTGAACGTCTGGTTCGTGCCCTGCAGGGTAAACATTCCAATTATGATACAGATATTTTCCAGCCGACCATTCAGGCTATCTCTAAGATGTCCGGATTGGAATACGGAAAAGATGAGAATGTGGATGTTGCCATGCGTGTGATTGCCGATCACTTGCGTGCTGTGGCTTTCTCTATTGCCGATGGTCAGTTGCCTTCGAATGCTAAGGCTGGTTATGTAATCCGTCGTATTCTGCGCCGTGCTGTTCGTTATGGATATACATTCCTGAATCGCAAAGAAGCCTTCATGTATAAATTGCTTCCGGTGTTGATTGAGACCATGGGTGATGCTTATCCTGAACTGATCGCTCAGAAATCATTGATCGAAAAGGTTATCAAGGAAGAGGAAGAAGCTTTCTTGCGTACACTTGAGACTGGTATCCGTCTGCTGGATAAGAAAATGGAAGAGACCAAGGCTGCCGGTAAGACAACCATCAGTGGTGTGGACGCCTTTACCTTGTATGATACATACGGTTTCCCGTTGGATTTGACAGAACTGATCTTGCGTGAGCATGGCATGGATGCCGATATCGACGAATTCAATGTGGAAATGCAGAAACAGAAAGATCGTGCCCGTAATGCTGCAGCGGTAGAAACAGGCGACTGGATTACCTTGAAAGAGGGTGAAACTGAGTTTGTCGGTTATGATTTCTTTGAATATGATGCTGAAATCCTCCGTTACCGCCAGGTAAAACAGAAGAATAAAGTTTTATATCAGCTTGTCTTGGATAAAACTCCGTTCTATGCTGAAATGGGTGGTCAGGTAGGTGATACCGGATGGCTGATTAACGGTGATGAAAAAATAGCGGTTATCGATACGAAGCGGGAGAACAACCTGCCGATTCATATTGTAGAGAAGTTACCACAGGATGTAACGGCTGTTTTCACTGCCAAGATTGATAAGAAGAAGCGTATTCAGTGTGAATGCAACCACTCGGCTACTCACTTGCTGCACGAAGCTTTGCGGGAAGTCTTGGGTACACATGTTGAACAGAAAGGTTCGTATGTATCACCCGAAGCCTTGCGTTTCGACTTCTCTCACTATCAGAAGGTAACAGATGAAGAAATCCGTAAGGTAGAACGTCTGGTTGGAGAAAAGATCCGTGTCAACTATCCGTTGGAAGAACATCGGAACATGCCGATCGATGAGGCAAAGAAATTGGGTGCGATGGCCTTGTTTGGTGAGAAATACGGTGATAAAGTGCGTGTCGTTAAATATGGAACTTCTATCGAATTGTGTGGTGGTACGCATATTCCGGCAACTGGTATGATTGGTTCTTTGCGTATTGTCGGAGAAAGCTCTGTTGCAGCAGGTGTTCGTCGTATTGAAGCAGTTACTGCCGAAGCAGCTGAAGAATATACATTTGTATTGCAGGATTCTATCCGTGAGTTGCGCGCCATGTTCAATAATGTACCGAATTTGGCTTTGACGATCCGTAAGGCTATCGAAGAAAATGCAGAGCTGAAGAAGCAGGTAAATGATTACGTCAAGGAAAAAGTACAGCGCATGAAGAAGGATCTGGTTGCTAACGCGCAGGAAAAGAACGGCGTCAAAGTAATCGTCTTCAAGGGAGATGCTAATGTAGACGTAATTAAAGACTTGGCATTCCAGATTAAAGGGGAAGCTCCGATGGACGGAAAAGTATTCTTTGTCGGCGGAATCAAAGATGGAGCCAAGTGTGCATTAATGGTTGCTTTGAGTGATGGTCTGGTAAAAGACGGCCTGAACGCAAGTAAGCTGGTAAAAGATGCAGCGAAACATATCAAGGGCGGTGGCGGCGGACAGCCTCACTTTGCAACTGCCGGTGGTAAAAATCCGGATGGATTAGATGCTGCCGTTGACATGATTTTGGAAGAAGCTGGATTGAAATAATAGAATCTGTATATACAATCCTATGTCGGATTTGTATTAATATGTTAAAGTTTCATTTTCGAAGTAGAAATATCTTTGAAAATGAAACTTTATTCTTTTTGTTCTCTCTCAGTGAATATAGGTTTACTTATGATTTGTAAGTGAAACGGTTTTGTCATACGTTTTATACAAAAATGCAATTGTGTATCTGTGTTATTATTTTTATTTTTGCATAAATATTAAGACAAATCTATTCTGAAGGGCGTTTTTTATAGCAAGTGAAAGGTGTTTTCTATAGTGGAAAGTGAAAGCTCCTTTTAGGGCTACTGAAAAACCTTTCATCAATAAAGGTTATCTGTTAAATATTATTATATGAATTATTCTACTAAATTAATGCTTACAGCATTGGCCGCAACAACCGTTATTTGTGCTGATGCTCAGGTGACAACTTCAGCTATCAATGGCGTGGTTCTGGATGAAAATAAGGAACCGGTAATTGGAGCAACAGTTACTGCTGTACATGAACCTTCGGGTACTCTTTACGGCACTGTTACAAACATGGATGGTCGTTACACCATTCAGGGTATGCGTACTGGTGGACCGTATAAAGTAGAAATCTCGTATGTAGGTTATAAGAAATCTACATTTACCGGGCTTCAGTTGGAGCTGGGTAATACGTTGGATTTGAATGCCAATTTACAGGTCAGCTCTGAAGAATTGGATGAAGTCGTAATTACGGCAGATGCCTTGGCTAAAACGGGTGCTGCCCAGAACTTCTCAACAAGCAAGATTGTAAATACTCCTACGGTCGATCGTAATGTTTACGATGTGATCAAGAATATGCCGATGGCAATGACTTCCAAGAATGGTGGTATTACCTTTGCCGGCTCAAATAACCGTTATAACAGTTTCCAGATTGATGGTACAGTAAGTAACGACGTATTCGGTTTGTCTGCTTCCGGTACAAATGGTGGTCAGACAGGTGCTAACCCGATTTCTATGGATGCTATTCAGGAAATTCAGGTAGTTGTTGCTCCGTTCGATGTTCGTCAGAGCGGATTTACCGGTGGTGGTATCAATGCGATTACGAAACAGGGAACAAACAAACTGCAGGCTACGGCTTATTCTTATTTCACAAATGAAAATATGTATGGTAAATACAGTGCGTTGCGTGATAATGAGAAGTATCCGATGTCTGAACAATATACACGTACATTTAGTGGTACATTAGGAGGCGCGATTATCAAGGATAAATTATTCTACTTCGTAAGTGCTGAGGCTAAGAAAGAGGCTTATCCTTCGAGCGTTTATCCGGGATATACCGATAATTACATGACTCCGGAAGTGGCTCAGCAGATTGCCGACAAGTATCAGCAATATACGGGTTTCAAGGAAAGTTATTCGGCTCGTGATGTAGAAAACAAATCGTTCGGCTTGTTGGCCCGTATCGACTGGAACATCAATAAGGATCATAAACTGGCTGTCCGTTATCAGCATAATAACTCATTTGATGATAATTATAGCTCAGGTACTACTTCTTATAAGTTCAACAACAGTGGTTATCGGATGAACAACAAGACCAACTCTATCGTGGCTGAATTGAACTCTCGCTTCTCGGATCAGATCTCTAATGAGTTCCGTGCTTCTGCTACGTACGTGCGCGACCATCGTGACGTGGCTTATCAGGGACCGACGGTGCAGATCAGCAATGTTCCGGGTGCTGACCAGACGACAATGATTCAGGCTAATATCGGTACTGAATATTCTTCGGGTGCCAACTACCTGAACCAGGATATTTATACATTCGAAGATAACGTGTCTTGGTATAAAGGAAATCATACATTTACATTTGGTACACATAATGAAATCTACCGGATGCAGAACCTGTTCATCCAGGCTGCCAATGGCTCTTGGTATTTCAACTCATTGAACGACTTCCTGAATGATACACCGTATCAGTTCTCTTATAAATATACTGATCCGGATTTGACGGGTGGCGATTTGAAGTATGCGCCGATTATGAAAGCCGGTCAGTTTGGTTTCTATGCTCAGGATAAATGGGATATTACACGCGACTTCAATTTGACCTACGGTATCCGTTTTGATATTCCGTTGACATTCAATGATCCGACAACGAATCCGAACTTCAATAAATATGCAGAAGAAAACGGGCTGAATGCACGTGTAGGCGAAATGCCGGGTGCAAAGGTAATGGTTTCTCCGCGTGTCGGTTTCCGTTGGTATGCGGATGAAGATCGTAAGACCTTGCTTCGTGGTGGTGTCGGTTTGTTCACAGGCCGTGTTCCGTTTGTCTGGTTGTGCAATGCCTACAACAATACGGGTATGGAACTGAAGGGAACTACTATTAATCAGGTAGAAGATGCGGATGGTAATATTACTCAGTATGCTCCGTCATTAGGTCAGTATGCTGACAATCCATTAGGAGCTTTACAGTCTATGAGCGGTTCGGCTGCTAAACCGGATATCGTAACGGTTGATAAGGATTTCAAGTATCCGCAGGTGTTCCGTGCTAACCTGGCTTTGGAACAGATGTTGCCGGGCGACGTGAAGTTTACGTTGGAAGGTATTTACTCAAAGACAATGAACAATGTGTTCTTCGAGAACTTGGCTTTGTCTAATAATGGTGAAAAGGTATATGCTATTCCGGGTGTTGAGGCTTCGGCTGCTCCTTTCTATTCAAATGCGAAGAGCGACTATTATAGCATCATCAATCTGAAGAATACCAATAAGGGTTATACGTATGCTGTTTCTGGTTTGTTGGAAAAACACTTCAACTTCGGTCTGGACTTGTCGGCATCTTATACATTCGGACATGCGAAGGCTGTTAACGACGGTACTTCTTCTGTGGCTTATTCTAACTGGAAATACAATTACTCACGCGATACTAATTCGGAAGACGAATTAGGTTTCTCTAAGTTCGATATTCCTCATCGCTTGATGATCCAGCTTTCTTATACAACTCCGAGATATTTGAACGGATGGATGGCTACAACCGTAGCATTGATCTATAACGCATTCTCTGGTAGCCGCTACAGCTTGACGATGAACGAATCAAGCGACTTCAACGGTGATGGTTACCGCGGTAACAGCTTGTTATATATCCCTACTGAATCAGAATTACAGCAGATGAACTTTGTAGATTATGTCAGCAAAGGAAAGGTAATCATGACAGCCGAAGAAAGCCGTCAGGCATTTGGCGAATGGATTGCCAACGACAGCTATGCCAAGAATCATCGTGGCCAGTATGCTGAACGTAACTCGAACTTGTCAGACTGGGAACATCAGGTTGACTTGCACCTGGCTCAGGACATCTTCTACTTGAAAGAACGTGGAAGCAAGATCCAGGTAACATTCGATGTTGTGAACTTCACGAATATGTTGAATAAGAAATGGGGTGCAAGCTACAGCTCAGCTTACAACGTATCACCGCTGTCAGTACAGTCTATTTCAACAGCAGCCGATGGTACACGTACTCCGGCTTATACATACAACAGCAACAATGAGGTGGCAAAAGATGATATCGCTTCTCGTTGGCATGCTCAGGTAGGTGTAAGATTGACATTCTGATAAAGAGTCCGCTCAATAAGAAACGGCTGGTTTCCCCCATGAAGGAAGTCAGCCGTTATTTTTTTATCCTTCACAAACGTCCATAAAGTTCAAGTGATTGTCCGTTCTTTCTGGCTTGACCCAGAAAGAACCAAAGAGTTCAAGATTGTATTCGTTCTTTTCTCTTGAAAGAAAAGAACCAAAAGTTCAAGGCTGCGTCTGCTGAGCTACTCCGTCACTTCGTTACGCTGTGCGCGCCGCAAACTCGCTTCGCTCAAACAGCGACGCTCCGGCCGCTCCACTTCGTTCCTTCGCTTAACGCTCACCAGAACGAGGCCCCAAAAATTGAAAATTGATAATTGAGAACTTCTTAAATTGAAAATTAATGATGAGGATGACTGTAGAGGCGTAGCGCTGCTGCGCCTCAAAACGGCATTGTGAAATCGAATGGCAATCAATGCAAGAACGAATAATATTATTATTTTTTTCGGCCATTTGTCCATTCTCAATTGTACATTGTTTCGGCCTAACGGAGGAGGCGTAAAGCGGTCGACCAAGCGAAGCGTTAAAAAATCTCGGCTGTTTGAGCCGAAGGCGAGTTTTCCGAGATTTTAGCGTAGCGACCGAGACCGTAGCCTCCGTAGTGTGAGCCTTGATTTTTTGGTTCTTTTGCATCAAGGCAAAAGAACGAATACTATCTTGATATCTTTGCTTCTTTCTGGGTCAAGCCAGAAAGAACGATAAGAACCTTCACAAGAACTAGCAGAATATGAGATAAATAACTAGTGTGTGAAGGGTATAAAAGAAAATTAGATATAGGTATAATCAATTCCAACGAAGATCAAAAACGAATCTGACGAAGATCGATTTTAAAACTCGTTACTTTTAATAAAATATACGCCGGCTTTTCAGCAATATACGCCGGGAATTCATGAAAAGACGCCGGCTTTTGAATCATTCATAGGCATGAATGAAAACAGACTTCCCTATTCCTTATTATATATAGCAAATCTCTTTTTGGTTGAATGGAAAATAAATGGGATTTGAAATAATGGAGTAGTAATAAAACGGTGGTTTCTTCCCGACTTTACCGTATTGCAAAGGTAAATCCTTTTTTGATACTAGCAAATAAACGTACTAATTTTTTTCCAAATATATACTCTTTCTTATCAACCACATAACAATTATGGTACAAACAACCCGTTTTGGGCAACAAAGCCTTTTCTTTCCTTAATTCTGCCGCCCTGATGTTGGTTTTAAACCACCGTTTTATACCGACTTGATAAAGACGAATATTACACAAGAGGATATAATTACTTATTATTAATACTAAATTAATTTAATTATGAACAAAAAGTTTTCTACTTTGATGGCTGGTTTACTGCTTAGTGGTGGTTTGTTCAACAGCGTTCTTGCTGAAAAATTACCTTATGGTGAAGTGGCCAAATCTATTGAGTCGGGAAAGTATTATTTCTTTGTGAATAAAACAAACGATTCTTATGCTTATGGTTTCAAGGAAAATGCTACTAACGACAAATTTATTGATCAGCAGTATGCACAAATTGATGGTGATGTAACAGATTACAAAGAATTTGTTTGGAAAGTTGAGGTCGCTCCTATTGAAGTGTCAAGTGGGGTTACAACTGCATATGGCTATAAGTTGACAAATTTAGCTACTGGGAAACAGCTATTTTTTGATGCTAATGGTACTGTAGATACAGATTATTCAGATGCTAATCCAACTAATGTTTTAAATCAGGTAGTTTGGTTTGGAAATGCAGCTATTGAATATAGAGCAAAAGAAGATAAGGATGGTTCTGCGTATGCAGGTCCATTATATAAGAATGACGCAACATCAGGAAAAAGTGCATTAGTGATAACACAGACTGGTTTGTCACGGGCTGGTACAACAACTGTATATCCTTGGTTTTTCTACTCTGTTAATTCTTCAAATATTGATGCAACAGAATTGAATGATCTATACAACTCAACTGGATTTAATTTTGTATTAAATCAGGACAAGTGGAAAGATGTAGATAATATCTTTGCAAAAGAAGGTGATCGCATTATGGCTGTTCAAGTTGTAGATGGTAATGTGAAATCTAGTGATGGTAAATACAGTTTCCCTGTAGGTACTTATTTTGTAGTAAATAATAAACTAGGAGCTGTTCCTCCAGCTACAAAAGGTGGGGAAATTTATGATTTCTTAATGAATTCTACATTAATTGCAGCTTCTCCTTCTGTAAATGATATCAATGATGCTGATTGGCGTAAAGCTGGTCAAGGCTTCCAGTTGATTAAGAAGGCAGGTCGTGATTTAGTAAAAGTTGGTACAAATAAAGATCTTCAAGGAGAAGATGTATCAGTAAACAATGCATGTTTTAAAGTTACAAAAGATTTAAATGGTGACTATGCTCTTCAACTTGCAACCTTCTATTATAACGAAAAAACTGGTGCTGAAAAACAAATTTCTGCAGCAGTTGCAATCAAAGTAACTGCTAAAGACGGTGATGATCATGGAGATTTGTATTTAACAACTGATGCAAAAGCAGAAAATTTCATTTTTGACTTTAAGGAAGTAAATACAGTTTCTTATACAAAATTCTTGAATCAGAATGCTAAAGCAGTTTACAATATTCAGTTTGTAAATGATGATTTAGCTGGTAAATATCTGTTCACTCCGGCTTATGCACCAGATACCGCGTATGCTAAGGGTGCGAAGTTTGTTGATCCGACTGCTCCAGAAGCTCAATATATCATTACTGATGTAGATTTGGATGATAACAACATCACTTTCGAAAACCGTGCTAATAAGGCTTATAGCTTTACTGCTAAATTCTACCAGGAAGCAGATGGAGTTTATTCAATGGCTATTAAGAATGGAGCAAGTCAGAAAACATTTACTGACTTGAATGTTGATAAAGATGGTAATATTGTTGTTGCATCAACTGAGGATTTACATACGCAGTGGGTTAAACTAACTCCTGTTACAGTTGATATGTTTGCTGGTGCATGGGATGTTGATAACTTGACAGAGGTTACTATGTCATTTGCTCGTGATGATAAATCAACTTCTAACCGTTTGTTTGTTATGGTTAAAGATAATCAGAAGGGTATTACTGTAAGTGATAATCAATCGGATGCAATCCAGTTCCAGCTTGTTAAGAATAAGGAAGTGAACTACATCACAAATGAATATGCTTATCTTTCTGCCGATAATAAAGTGAAGAAATATGCTGATGGCGATACGATCGCTTATTACACATATAAATTCCAAGCTTACAGAGACGGTGAAGCAGTTGAGAAATATTTGGCATGGAATAGTACAGGCAGTAAATATGGCTTAGTAGATGATGTCAACACTGCAAATAATTTCATCATTAAAGATAACGCAGCAGACGGTTCTGTGACAATTCTTTATGGTACTTCAACTGTTGGTGATTATGATTATACTAAGAATATTGTAGTTGATGAATGGAATGTAGCTTCAAATAGTATTGAAAATTTTGATGGTCATAATATCATTGAAGCTTCTTTGGCTGAAATCTCAAACGCTAAGGATGTTAAGACATTCTTGAAAGTAGAATCTCCTGAAGTATCATTAGATCCGAAGACTACTTATGCTACATTGACAACTGAATTAGACAACTATGTGGCTATCAAGAACGATCGTGACGCAATCATTACTGGTAAAGAGACAACATTACGTTTGTTTGCAACAGATACAGACCGTCAGATTCCTTCATTCTTGATCTCTACTGGTTGGAATGGTGAAACAGGTGAACGTCAGTTCTTGTTCAACTCTGTTGACTCTGTAGATTACAATGTTGCAACAGGTGAATTCAATAAAGAATATGCTTTGAACGGTGATTATGATCTGAATAAAGCAATCTTCCGTGTAGGTAAATTGAATGCTGATCATGATACAATTGTTACAACAATTAAGGGTAAGGAAACAGCTGTAGCAACTGTTGCTGATCAAAATAAGAATGTACAGGCTGGTTTGAATCGTTATAAATTCCAGATTGTAGAAGATTTGGATAATGAAGGTTACTACTTAGTACGTCAGGGTGGTTACTACTTGTTCAATATCAATGAATACTTGGTATTTGCGAATAGCGATCAGTATAACCGTACAAATGCATTGCGCGTAAAAGTAACTAACGTAGAAGCTCCGACAGCCAACGAAACAATCGCTGCTGGTAACGTAGTAGTAGCTGGTACAAACGGTGCAGTAGTAGTTAAGGGTGCTGAAGGCAAGAACGTAATCGTAAGCACAATCTTAGGTAAGGTAGTTGCTAACGAAGTATTGACTTCAGACAACGCTCAGATCACAGCTCCTGCAGGTGTAGTAGTTGTATCAGTTGACGGCGAAAGCTTCAAAGTGGTTGTTAAATAATTAAGTTATGACTAACAACATATCAGGAGTCTCAGACTCCTGATATTTACACGAATATATTACAATTTGCACGCACATGAATCTTTTTTAAGATACTTGTAACGAGTAACCCGCGAGGGCGAAAGCGTGTTTTTACATTATTAAATTAATATGATAATAGTGTAATAAAAAGTTCTATGACCTTCCAAATCCGAGAGGACAAGGAAGGTTTTTTGTTTTTATTCCTCTCCGAAATCGAAGAATTTCTTCTAATTTTGTTTCCGAAAATAAAATCAATGGATTATGGCTGAACAGAAAGTAGTGATTTGTCAGGATCTGAAAGCCGAGCTACAGGCTTTTCTGGCAGGTCTGGATTATGATAAGTTGTTTGTATTGACCGATACGCATACGGTGGAGCAGTGCTATCCTTTGGTAAAAGATATTCCTTTGCTGCAGGATGTTCCGGTTATAACGGTTGAAGCCGGAGATACACATAAGAATTTAGAATCATTGTCGTCTATCTGGATGCGGCTGTCGAATGAAGGCGCGACTCGTCATTCGGTATTGTTGAATTTGGGTGGAGGCATGGTTACGGATATGGGCGGTTTCGCCGGTGCTACTTTCAAGCGGGGCATTCGGACGATCAATGTACCGACAACATTGATGGCTTCTGTCGATGCCGCGGTTGGCGGTAAAACCGGTATTAACTTCAACGGATTGAAGAATGAGATCGGTTCGTTCTATCCGCCTTTATGTGTCTTTATCGACTGTGAATTTCTCCGCACGTTAGATCGTGCCAATATTCTTTCCGGTTATGCCGAGATGATCAAGCATGCACTGATCAGTTCGATGGACGTCTATTTGCCCGTCATGCTGTATGACATTGATACGATGAATTATTCCTATCTGAATCAGCTGGTGGCACAGTCGGTTGCCGTCAAAGAAGATATTGTGGCAAAGGATCCGAAAGAGAAAGGTATCCGAAAAGCCTTGAATTTCGGTCATACGATTGGTCATGCGTACGAAAGTCTGTCTTTCCAGCAAAACAAACCGTTGTTGCACGGACATGCAGTAGCAGCCGGTTTAGTCAGCGAATTATATTTATCACATAAAGTATGTGATTTCCCGAAAGAGAAACTGAGTCAGGTCATCTGCTACCTGAAAACGTATTATCCGGCCTTTTTCTTCACTTGCAAAGACTACGACCGCCTGTATGAATTGATGACACATGACAAGAAGAACGAAGGCGGCATCATCAACTTTACTTTGTTAGGACAAATAGGAGATGTGCGTATCAACCAGCACGTTGGAAAAGATCTGATCTTGGAGGCAATGGATTTTTATCGGGAAAGTTTTGG
This sequence comes from Parabacteroides sp. AD58, assembly GCF_023744375.2. NCBI lineage: Bacteria > Pseudomonadati > Bacteroidota > Bacteroidia > Bacteroidales > Tannerellaceae > Parabacteroides > Parabacteroides absconsus. The sequence continues at coordinate 3,113,395 of NZ_CP146284.1, forward strand.
AATTTAGAATAAAATCTCTACCTTTGCACCCGTCAAAAGAAAAGACGGGATGTAGCTCAGCCCGGTTAGAGTACGCGTCTGGGGGGCGTGTGGTCGCTGGTTCGAATCCAGTCATCCCGACTGAAAGCATAAAGGAGTTAAGTTGCTGGCTTAACTCCTTTGTTATTAATAGGCTATCTGTTTAGTAAAGATTTTCCTTTCTCCGTGGTATAATATTTCTGCAACCGGCTGTTAGGTTTGTCAGGAACAGTCATTGCTAGTAATCCTTCTGCAATCAAAGGGTTTATATATTTATTCCTAAATTTAGTCCGATTACTAAAGTGTAGCAAAGTAATAATTTCTATTAGTGACTTTTCAGATATACAAGCTTCAAGAATTGTTTGTATTTCTCTCTGACTTAGTGTCAACTTTGTGCCGACTTGGTCCTGACTTGGTCCCGACTTGGTCCCGACTTGGTCCCGACTTGTTGGTATATCTTCTGTAAATTCAAACTCTTTAGGATCACGATAGGTAATGGAAAAGATAAACTCTTCTCCACTATGAATTTCTATCTCAGCGTTTTCAAAGTATAACGGAGCATATTTCCGAATATTTTTCTGTCCAGAACCCAGCTCTTCAGCCCATTTCATTTCACGGAATACCTTCGTAATTAGCGGATTCTTTGTACGGGTACGCCAGTCATTTATATTTATATCCCCTGTTTGGAAAGGTTTTGTCCAATTCTCCGTTATTACCCGGTCACGGAATATGAGAAATTTATTAGTATATGAACTGATATACTCACGGTGCAAAAGTGTATTCGATATTACTTCTCTGAATATCATTACCCGCAAATCCAAACGGTCTATACCATTATCCGCTAAACGGAATTTATCTGGCATATTGCGCTGCACAAAATTAAGCAAACGGATATATGACTGAATCAGATTGACGCATATCATATCCCGATCATTGTAACGAATATCAGGGTCAGTCGGAAGTGGATGTAAGAAACGTTCGTAAGACATGCTACGGTAAATGGCATCTGTACGATGCCACGGACAACAATTCAGAATAGTCTGTTCTTTACCAAATAAAAGAATGGCTGCTAATTTATATCCTTCTTTGTTTGTTTCCCGTTGTTTACCCCAAAACAGACTTTTTAGGAATTCTTCATTAGTCATGCTCAGCCACGGATGATTAGAGTTATAGATGGAAATGTGGCTGCGCATAATCTTGAGCGATTCTTCGTCCATATCATTTATAGTTACATCGGGAAATACTTCGTTCTCTGAAGATTCCTTTTCTTTTCGCATGAATATATTCTTAACTAAATAAGTCTGCTTTGACACATCATTGTCAGCATCACCCCAACGGTCGTAAAAACGGTTCTTATACCTATGTACTTGTTCGCTCTCAGGCACATTTATATATATGATCAACTTTCCGTCTATCTCAATTACTTCCGGATTGATTGGCATTGGTGGCAAAAACTGTTCTGGATTATTTAATGTATTAATAATACTTTTGGTCATATCAATGGCGCATTTGGGATTTATTCCAATAATTGCACCATCATCATTCACACCTAAGAAAATATATCCACCTTCTGCATTTAAAAATGAACAGATCGTTTCATATACGGAAGCTGAAACTTGATCCGTACATTTCTTAAATTCGACTTGTTTATTCTCTCCAAGAGAAAGCATTTCCCTGATTTTATCTATTGATAGCATTTTAGATTTTCTGTATGATTGTATATTTCGCTAATTTAATCAAATAATTAATTCACACGTACGGATTATGATAATATCTGGAGATAGGTTCTTTTTAGATTCTTAATACCCAAATCTCGACGTATCGACTTTCTTATGTTTCTTTTCTTTATATCCATTGAACTTATACGTAAAGGAGATGGATAAATTCCGGTTGATGTTCAGAATATCCATGTTGAGCTTTTGTCCTTTGTAGTCAATCTTGCCATCCGGAACAAAGGTGTTGAATAAATCGTTACCTTGGATCTTCAATTCAGCCTTGTCGTTGGCGAAAGTCCATTTCAATCCCAGATCCATTTTCCAGACAGAACTTACGTCGTAGATACCCTGTAACGTCGGACTAACGTACAGTAGGTTATATTCCAGCTGGAGATTCGGTCGGGAAGAAAGGCGGAATGTGTTGTTCATCTGTACAATGCCTCTCCAGTTGCTCCGGTTCAGGGAGATATTGTAATACTTGTCGCAGACATCCTGGTTGTATGAACCGTCGAACATACATTGGGCTGTCCACCATGTGCCAACCGAAAAAGGAATGATCAGCGACAAACCTGCATTCTGTTCATAATCCAGATTAATGGACTGGTAAACCAATGCCAGTTCATCCGGACTTTGGTAAGGCAACTGCGAGAAGAAATCTTTTACATGCGAATAATAAACGTTGGCAATATATTTCCCTTTGAAGATATAAGTCAGTGAAGCCGTGTAATCGGTTGAAGGACGCAGGTACGGATTTCCTTTCAGCTTCATATATCCATTGATGTAACTGGTGATATCCTGCAGTTCCCAATAGTTCGGATATGCCTTATCCGAAGAAAAGCCTAGTTGAAAGATATGTTCAGAACTCGGTTGATAACTCAGTTGAAAAGTCGGGTAAACCGCCCACTGTTGATAATCCATCAGCCGATAATATTCTCCGGCAAGCGATAAAGATATGGATAACTGATTGTTGAATGACTTCTCCGTTCCTGCATAGAAATTATAGGTTTCTTCCTGCATGTGAGTATCTGTGTTCGTAACCGGTAAGTCAGTTCCCGCATCCAACTGATATAATTGTCCGCTTTTTTCTCGGGCGAAGGTGAAATTAATGCCATAATTAAGTCCCCAGCCTTGAGGCAAATCATGGTTTTGTCCGGCATAGACATTCCAGCGGTCGATAGTCTGTCTTTCTTCTACTAAGAAATGTTGTTCCCCGGTATTCTGATAATTGGTAAAATCCTGCGTTGACGGACTGTTGAAATGGGTATAATCCAGCCCTACATTCAAGCCGAAAGCCGCGGTATAATCTAAGTTTACATTGTGCATCTGTTCCTGGGATGTCCGGAAACTCTCTGAATCCGAATAATTACCTTTCGATCGTGTTGTGGTATTGCCTTTTGTCTGAAATGAACCCGTATAAGCCGTATGCAGACTGTTTCCTTCCGACAGCTGATAATCCAGTCCGAAGCGGACATTGTGCAGCCAGTGTTTAGCTTCCGTTTCATTCACCTGCTGGATCGAATAAACCTTGTCGTGCAGGGTATGATGCGAATCGGTTCCCATGCCGGAGTCTTTGTGCCTGTATCCGGCAGCATAGTTGATATCAGCTGATAATTTTTTCCCAGTGTACGAGAGATTTATATTGCCTTCGCCGTTGGCATGAACGAACTGTTGGTAGTTTCCGCTCACTTCGCCTTTCCAAAACGGATCAGCTGATTTCCCGTTGTCCAATACGATGTTGATGGCTGCGCCTCTAATCCGGTATTTGGCCGGCGCGTTGTACATGACTTCTATTTTCTTGACTTGTGAAACCGGCGTGCTTTTCAACAGCGTTATCAACTGGTCCTGGTTCATAGATGAAGGTTTTCCGTTAATAAGTATGTTCATATCTTTTGTGCCGGTTAATGACAGTTCGTCGTTCAGTTCCATGACGCCGGGCAAACGTAACAGAGATTCGTAGGCATTGCTGGCTGTTGTCCGTTCGGACAAGACTTGTGCATCATAGACTAACGTCCCTTTATCTGCCTTAACCAAAGGACGTTCGCCGGTTACTACCACTTCGTTCAATGCATAATCTTGTCCTTTCAGTGTAATGATACCGGCATCCGGTCCGCAGTTTTCCTTCTCGAAGGTTTTGAACAGGAGGTGTTGAAAAATCAGTCGATAACAGGTTGGTTCTTCTTTGAAGACGAAACAGCCCAAGGAATCGGTAATGACGGCATCGATAAAAGTCGAATCGGGCGTTTGCATGATAACGGTCGCTGCCTCGACAGGCTGTTTGGCTTCATCTACGACTTTCCCTTTTACTTCCTGAGCCATAAGCGGCAAACAGGTACAAGCCATCAGGCTCATGATCATTCCTATTTGTTTACTAATCATTGTCATTTTGTTATCATTTTTGTTTCTGAAGCAAAGGAACGTCCTTTTGTCCGGCAAATAGGTTATCGGCTTGTTATGGTTTTGTTATTTAATCGTTATCGGCTCGCCGATTGTTAAGGAATTGTTATACCTTTGCGATACAAGACGCAAAAGACCTGTATGCCTCAGAAGTACATTAAAATATTGACCTTTTTAGGACTGATTGCCATTGTGGCCGTACAAAGCTTGTGGCTGGTGAATGCGTATCAGCTGATTGACGGGAAAATCCGGCAGGCTTGTTCTCGTTTATTTCCCAAATCGGTATTAGATGAGGTGGCCGATCGCCTGAATCAAGTTTCTGATTCGGAGGATGCGGAGCTTACGATCCACTTGGAGGAAACTGCTAATATCGAGGAAGCCAGCGGACCGGAACTTATCAGCCGACTGATTGTCGCCTTTAATCATTATGCTGATTCGGTTTATCAATCTGCTTTTTCTACTTCGGCGCTGGATTCTATCTTTACGGAAGCACTAGCCGGAGAAGGCATTTATGTTCAGGTACACAGTCAGGTGCTCGATTCAGTCCGTTTGGTGAATACTTCTTCCTCGCTTTTGTCTTTCAAGCATATCGAAACGCAGCCGGTTTTTTTGGATGAAGGAAAAACAACGCTGGTCCAGGCCCGTATCGTTAATCCGTATTGGGCAATATGCCGGCAGATGGGAATTTCGCTGATCGCAACGATTGTCCTGATTGTTCTGGTGGTAGTTTGTCTTTTATATCAGGTGAAAATCATTTTACGCCAGAATAAGATTGCCCGTCTGCGACAGGACTTTACCTATGCCATGATTCATAATATGAAGACGCCAATCAATACGATCACGATGGCCGGTCATACGTTGGAAAGCGGCGTGTTGGACAATAAACCCGAACTGAAGCGGCAGTATTTCTCGATCCTCAACGAAGAGAGCGGGCATTTGTTGCAGCTTTCGGAACGGATTCTGACCATTGCAAAACTGGAGCAGTCGAATCTGAAACTGACTTTGGCTCCTGTTCGTATCTATCCACTTTTAGATGAGCTAGTTTGTAAATACAAAGTAAAGGCAAAGAAAGTAGTTGATTTCCGGATCGACTGCCCGGAGATGTTGGAAGTGATGGCCGATGAGGAATATCTGAAGGAGGCTGTCAGCAATTTGATCGACAATTCGCTGAAGTATTCCGACGACGAAGTGCAGATCCGCTTGTCGGCATATACAGAAAACGGCTATGTGGTGATCAAGGTCTGGGACAACGGTTGGGGAATCTCGAGACAACAGCAGAAACACATCTTCGAGAAATTCCAGCAAGGCGGTCTGGAAGAGAAGAAAGACAAGCGGATAGCCGGTTTCGGTTTAGGCTTGAATTACGTATATAAGGTCATTACGGCAATGGATGGTTCCGTACATGTCGACAGTGTAGAAGGAAAATACAGCGAGTTTGTACTGGTCTTGCCGGTTAAAGCATAGGTTATGGTTCGGGTATTATTAGTTGAAGACGATAAGAATTTCAGTTTCATTATCCAGAACAGTCTGGAACAGATGATTGGCGGCTATGAAGTTGTCACGGCTTCAAACGGGAAAGAAGGCTTGGAAAAGTTAGCTCAGGAATCTTTTGATGTGGTGGTTTCAGACATAGAGATGCCTGTCATGGACGGAATTACGATGGTGCAGCAGATCCGGCAGCGGTCTTCAGCGGTGGCGATTATCTTCGTTACCGGCCGGACTCAGGCCAAAGACGTGATTCAGGGTTATCATTCGGGAGCCGATTTATACCTCAAGAAACCTTTTCTCCCGGAAGAACTGGATGCCCATATCCAGGCGTTGATCAAGCTGAAACAGGCTTCGGCTTCTGCCCGGCCGGCAGCAAAAGAGGCAGAAGAAGCCGTTTATACCATCAGTTCTTATCGTTTTTATCCAGAGCAAAACAAATTGTGTCACGCGGATGAACAGCAGTCACTGACGCATAAGGAAGCCCAGATCCTGGAAATTCTCTGCCGGGAAAAAGGACGGGTCGTTAGTCGCGATGAAATTCTTTCGTCCGTCTGGGGCACAGCCGATTTTTATTCTTCCCGCAGCCTGGACGTTTTCCTGACCAAACTGAGAAAATATCTTTCGCAAGATACGCGAATCCAGATCAAAGTACTTAAGGGTGTTGGCGTTTGTCTGGTGGATTCTATCTGCTGATAAATTCAAAATATGATCTTTCATGATTTATCTATCTGTTTGTATATCTGTTAATTCTTGTGATTCAAGGATAAATCGACGAGTAGAAGCGTAACGTGCTGCGCTTCCAGTAGGCGTAAAGGAAGTGCCTTCACATCCTTCACAGGAAATGACAGATTATGAGAGGAATAGAGGTGTGTGTGAAGGTTGAAAAACAAAATCAGATTAGGGGTATATTATTAGAATAGAAAATCTTGTTGATATAAACGAGAATCGGAAATCAATCCAACGAGAATTGCTGACGGCTCTCGTTTATTTTGTAGAAGAAGGTAGGCAACTTCTCCCAAATTCATGCCTATGTTCTGATCAAAACACGCCAGGAATTTATCAATTTACGCCGGCTTTTTGGTGATAGACTGCTTTGTGGAAATGAACTCTTATTTTTACTTGCTTATTTTTTATTTATTCCTAAATTTGCCTATCCCGCTATTGGGACAAAACACATTAAAAAGACCTTTTCTATGAGAAAAAGCGTATTTATCAATCCGTTTGTGGATCGTGGGTTTAAGATTCTGTTCGGAAGATAGTAGAGGCGTAGCGTGCTGCGCCTCCTGTCGGCAGATCAGGAAATAAAGGCTAAAAGAGAAGGAACAAATCCTTGCCAATACAGGATTAAGGTAATGTCGTTCAAAAGATATCCGTCAATTATTGGGTATAACGCCTGCTGGAGGCGCAGCACGCTGCGCCTCTACTGTCGCAAGGCCTGTTTTGGAGATTATTTTCCGGGAAATCTTTATCGAATTTCCATTATTCAACAAAACGGAATCAGAATGTAAGACCCCGTTAGATTACTGGTTGTATAATTTGAAACATATGGAACAGTTGGAACATTTATCATTCAAAGGTCAGAAAGCCTTGTTTAACCGCTTGGAAGAGTTGGCACGTATCGCCAATATGAACAAGAAGGAACGGGCAGAATACGAGGCTGCCCTGAAAATATACCGGGATAATGAGAATGTTGTTACGACGGCAAGGAGAGAAGGAATCCAAATTGGTGAAAAGCGAGGCTTGGAAAAAGGCCGAACAGAGGGGCGAAAAGAAGGAATAGCAATTGGAGAGGAGAGAGGCGTACTTAAAATCGCCCGTCAGATGAAACAGAACGGAGCTTCCGTTGAATTCATTAAGCAATGTACGGGTCTGACCGACGAAGAAATCAAGAACCTATAAAATCAATTGAAAATGGAGAGTTGAAAATCGTCAATTATCAATTTCCATTGTCAATTGGATTGGTCTCGTTCTGGTGAGCGTTAAGCGTAGGAACGAAGTGGAGCGATCGGAGCGTTGCTGTCTGAGCCAAAGGCGAGTTTGCGACGCGCACAGCGTAACGAAGTGACGGAGTAGCTCAGCAGACACAGCCTTGAACTTTTGGTTCTTTTCTTTCAAGAGAAAAGAACGATAGACTTCACATCCTTCACAGGAAATAGCTGAATATGAAAGAAGTAAGTGCGTGTGTGAAGGGTATAAAAGCAAATCGGATATGGGGTATATTATATAATAAGGTAAGAAGGGCTACTGTAATAAACACAGGCATGGATGGATGAAAAGATGTTTATGTTTTATCAAACGGTATTGGCTTTTTATCATGTACTTAAAATAAAGGATTTCGTGCTATAAATCCATTTGTTTTGTCCTTTAATCGCCTGATTTGGAAAAATAATACATGTTTTTTCTTGTTGATTCAGAAAACCTCCTTATCTTTGCAGTGATTCCGTAGCGGACAGCGGTTCGCAAAGTACGGTTTCATACATATTTAATGTAAGCATTTTACGAAGATTATTCCTTCATTGAAAATCTGGAAAATTTTTAACATCACGGAATAATGGACAGTAAATGCTTGCGCTGACTACGTATATAGGAAAAGTCTGCCATTTTAGTTGGGTAGATTGTATTATATCGTATAAGCGCGGGCTATTGTTCTGTTATTGTGATGTGGGCGAATTTCCAGATGCCTCAATGAAAATAATAGACAACTAGCCCGCGTTTTTTTATGCTCGTTCATAATGATTCGCGGGGGTTGTGGACCCTTCGTAAAATTAGTTGTTGAATTATCCTTATTATTAACAATTAATTTATTTATTATGAACAAAAAGTTTTCTACTTTGATGGCTAGTTTACTTATGGCTAGCTCATTTTCTGTAGTGGCAGAAAACTTTATTCCGGAGAACGGGCATTATGAGTTCCGCCGAAGTAAAGTGCTCTCAAATGTAACTTTTGAAGATGTTAAAGCTATTGATGCTCAAAAATGGTATCAATTGAGAGCTTATGATCCTAAAACAGGAAGAGAAGGTTATTTGGTACACTCTCGTAATCAGGAGACTGGTGAAGTTTTTTTACGTCTGGTAGAGGATGTTGAAGGAGCGCAAAAGACACCGTTGTTGGCCTCTTTGTGGCAGATTGATTATGGAAATACGGATGGTTTATCTGGTGGTAAATACCGTTTTATCAATAAAGAGACAAAAGTGTCTTTGATGTATGATTATGCATTTGCTATTGATGCTGATGGGAAATCTCTTGATAAACCTCGTGCGAGCCAAATGATTGATGGATGTGTTACGCGTTGGGCTTGGTATCAAGGAAATTCACAAGATGTCAATTTTAAATTTACAGCTCCGTATGCTTATTTTAATAATAAGAAGGATTCTGTAATGATAATGAAAGCTAATGAAAAGGGCTTTATTACATCTTATAAAGATATTGATGAGCATATTTTAGCAAATGGAGTTGTTAAAGATCCTGAAGCTTTAAAGGTTAAGCCTGTATTAGCAAATCCGATCGTATTGAATGCTTATGACTTTAATTCAATGATTGATTATAATAAAAAATCAGTGTTTGATGAAGGTAAGGCATTTGGTAGTTTTAAATTTTATACTCCTGATGGCAAATTATTCTATGATGGCAAGTGGGTTGATCCGAATGAACGTCCGTTCAAGGGGGAAGCTATGCTTGATGGAATGAATTATAAAGCTGAAAATTCAAAATTACAAGAGGCTTTCTTCGATAAATCATATAAGGACTTAGGAGGTAAAGATCTGGGTAATTTACCGGGACAGATTTTTGTGAAATCTGAAGAGGTTTGGAAACTGAAAGGAATTAATGCTTCTTTATTATCTGCAAATGACGACTTAGAGGCTGAAGTGTTTGATCTTGAGCAAGACGTAAAATATAATGAAGGATTACTAGCTGGAGGAATAAAGTCTGGTTATGAAGAAGTTGTTAACAAACAAAATAAATTAGTTGGTGAGATTGATAATTATGATTCAAGAGTACTTGCAATAAATCCTGTCAATCGAACACTTTCTTATGAAACTCTTTACAAGAGATATAGGACATCTATTACTAATTATAACAATAATCAAAAACCTGAATTGTCTTATAATCTTGCAAGTAAAGTTTATTCAGCATTTTCTAGTTTGTTAAATAATGGTTTTGGTTCAGGTTCTGTTAGTACTACGGGGCTAAATTCTTTGAGAACCGATTTTGCTGCCTTGGAAAAATTAGATAATACGGATAAAAAAGTATTTGGTCAATTTTTTGAGTATAGTGGCGAAATTGAAGATTGGAAATTACTTATTTCTGAGAAGGAAGGTTCTATTAGCCAAAATAAACAAATAATTAGTGATAATGAAGATGCAATTAGAGCGTTAAATGGAGAAATAGAATCTTTGCAAAAATCATTAAATACGAATAATTTAGCTGGAGAAAAATCCTCTTATTTATTGGATCCTACTTTCTTGCGGTTAAATTATATTGACAATAAGGATAATAATCAGTATTTAATGGTCGATACTGCCTATTGGCAATCTGTATCAAATCCAGTAGATGGTGATCTGAAAATTGTCAATAAAGTACCTAATAGAAAAGATGACTTAGCCATTCAAGCTCGTTATTATTTCAAATTTACTTACTATCCATCACAAGATAGTTTGGTTGTAGAACCATTGAATGCTTCTGATAAATCGGAAAAAGAGGCAGAGAAAAATGTTTCTTTCAAAGATTCTTATGCTGGTAAGTATTTTGTGTATGCTAGTGATGTAAATGAAAAGGCATCTCAGGTAAGTAATACTTGGACCTCTAAGGGAGATGAAATCGTTATTCGTTTGAAAGATTTATCAACTTCTAAATGGTGTTTGACAGCAACATCCAAAAATAAAGGTATTGGAGCTTCTCCATTGAATGCTCGTATTGCATTTGATAATCCTTATGATCATTTGGTTCGTACTACATTGGAACCAGGTTTGTATTGGATTCAATCAACGGTAAAGAATGGAAAGTATCTTGTAGCTGGCTTAGAAGGACACTATATGTATGATGTTCCTAATGCTGATCAAGATTATGGAATGATGCCTGCAACTATGTATGTAGTAGAAAAATATGGTTCTTCTTGCAGTGATCTCGTTCAGATTCGTAATCGTGAATATGGTGAAGAATGGTATACAACCTTTAAAGGACAGTTGTATGCAGCTGTTAATGCTAAAGGAGAGGAAGTTGGTAAATATACCATTAATATGAAGGATTATAGCGATGAACCAACAGATGAATTGGAGGTATCATGGTGGAATCGTTATTATGGCGGTCTTTGGATGAAAGATACTTATAAGTTCTCTCATGTGGATAATGAGGAAGCTTTAACTAGTCAATATCATGGTTACAGATTCTTAGATCCGGAAACATTGCGTTATACAAACTATGCAATGCGTTATAACCGCTACAACAAAGATTCTGAATATATTAATCAGGGTGAAGGAGATGTTCTGTTTGTTTCTGAAGACGAAAGTAAGTATTTTGAATTTGATACAGTATATTATCAGCCTGGATATAATAAAGAAGGAAAACGAAATTACAGGAATATTTCTGTAGATGAATTTGGTTATGGCGCAGGTGTGATAGATGCTATTAGTGGGAAAGAACTTCCTCAATTAGTTCGTCAGGCATATACGATGAAAGTGAAGGATTTCAATTTGATTGATAACGACACTCTTTATGTAAATGTTAATGAAAAATTTGGTGAAAAGAACTATTACATGACACGAGGTATCGGTGATATTTTGGATAATGGTCTTGGTACTATGTCATTGTTCTACTTGAAAGCAGATCAATTCGATTCTCAGTCAGATACATGCTATGCTCTTATAAATACAGTTAAAACTTCTGATGAACTACAACTGTGGAACGGTTATGGTCGTGTCGATGTATTGAGTACAGGACAATTAGGAGAAGCTGATTTATATAATGGCCAAGAAGATAACATTGATGCTTTTGCTTTGGAAATTTTCAACCGTCCGTTGTATCGTTCAATACCTGAAGGTAAAGTTAATTTCTATCGTACTGTAGGTGGTGTAGATCAGAAGTTGTTTGCGGATGAATTTAATGAAACTGGAGCTCCTGCTTCAAATGTGATTGAAGGCTTTGAATACTTAGGTTTGAGCCAAGAAGCAATGAATGTTGGTGATACTTCAAAAGTATTCTTTGTAGAACCATTGCGTTTGGATAATAAACTTCGTATGCCTCAATACATGTTGGCATTGACAAAAGATACTGTTGCTGACGGTTTCTGGTGTATCAATAATGTACATGGTTATTTTGCTGACAAAGATGCTGCTGAAGCAGAAGATGCTAGCCATTATGCATTCTATAATGGATATACAGCTGGTCGTTTCTTAGTTAATTTGACTGATTCTTTAGTTAAAAAAGGAGACGGATCACATGCTTATCATGAACCAGACTTGTTTACATATAAGGGATATGCAGTTCGTTTGGGATTTGTTGAAGGTGTTCACATGGTAATTACGAAAGAACATGCTGCAGAAATCAATGCTGCTATCAGTGCTTATAAGAAGGAAAAAGTTGATTGGGTTAAAGAAGGTGAATTCTTCTACACATTCAAAGGTGATAATACTTTGGAATCAATGAAGGTTTATGTGAAGAGATATGATAAATCATATTTGGATCCTATTAAGTTCTTCGATCCTAAAAATACAAACCGGAATGATTATTCAATAGTTGATAGACATAATAATTGGTCATTCTCATTCCGTTTAGTTCAGGATGCAACTGAAGAAGAATCTGAAGAATTCTTGATTGAATCTAACTTGGACGGTGTGTCTGAAATTGCTTCATGGCAAGGTTCTTGGATTAAGATTTATGATAAGTGTCCTGTAACTAATTACATCGGTGGAAACCATGGAGAGTTGTTGCTTGGTAAGGGCTTATATGCTGATAATGTAACTGATGGTACCTTATTTAAGGTTACAACAACAACAGATTCAGCTACTGCTAACGAAGAAATCGCTACTTCAAGTGTAATCGTTGCAGGTGTTGACGGCGCTGTAGTAGTTAAGGGTGCTGAAGGTAAGAACGTAATCGTAAGTACAATCTTAGGTAAGGTAGTAGCTAACGAAGTAGTTTCTTCAGACAATGCTCAGATTTCTGCTCCGGCTGGTATCGTAGTCGTATCAGTTGACGGCGAAAGCTTCAAGGTAGTCGTAAAATAATCGACAATTGACAATTATAAAATCAGTAGAGACGTGGCGTGCCGCGTCTGGGTTTCACACCCGTAGCGTGCCGCGTCTCCCTGATAAAAAGAAATAATCATAAAAATTAATTGTTCCACCAGCCGGCAACGGTTTGCAGAGTATCCCGCGAGGGCGAAAGTGGAAGTTGTTAATAAATAGAGTTAATAGTCACACACCTTTTTGCAAAGGTAAGTATCCTGCGAAGGAGAACAAGTGGCATTAGTATTAATAATAGTGTAATATAAAGTTTATGTTCTATTAGTAACCCTGCGAAGAGTAAACATAGAATCTCAAAAAGATGAAATCCCTGCCGTTCTATTCGGATGGCAGGGATTTTTTGTTAATTGAAAATTGAGGATTGAGAATTGACAATGGACAATTATTCTTGGTGAGAGACTTTGTTGTATAAGAATCTGTAAACAGATTGTCACACCAAACACACAGCCTCGTAATATACGCCCGCTACTTTTGTGTAAAACAATCAAAAAGCTGATGTATTTACGAAAGCATTACCGCACAATTGTCCTTTCGGACATTCATTTGGGAACAACTCACTCGAAAGTCGAGGAAGTTAGCCAATTGCTCCGTTCAGTGAACTGTGATAAACTCATCCTGAACGGAGATATCATTGACGGCTGGCACATGAAGAAAAACGGAACTCGGAAATGGCAGCCGGCACATACACAATTCTTCAAGATCATCATGAAACTGATGGAGAATTGCGGTACAGAGGTGATTTACGTGAGAGGAAATCACGACGATTTCTTGGACAATCTGGCACCGATCCGCTTTGCCAATATCCAGATTGTCAAAGATTATGTACTGAAGAGTGGTGATAAAGTGTACTTTGTTACTCATGGCGATATATTTGACCGGGTAACCACCCAGATGAAATGGCTGGCCCTTTTGGGCTATATGGGCTATACATTCCTGCTTTGGTTCAACGGCTGGTATAACAAATACCGTGCCTGGAAAGGAAAACCTTATTTCTCTCTTTCGCAACGGATCAAGCAGAAAGTCAAATCGGCCGTCTCATATATTTCGGATTTCGAGAAGACTTTGTCTGATTTTGCTCTGGCCCGTAAGTACGACGGCATTATTTGCGGACATATACACCATCCGGATAATTGTTATTATGGCAAGATCCATTATCTGAATTCAGGCGACTGGGTAGAAACCATGTCGGCTCTGGCTGAAGATGAAAATGGAAACTGGAGCATCCTGTATTATACGGATGTAGAAATGGACGAGCTTCAGGGAAAAGATCAATTAACCGTTCAACCTATGCAATCAGCCTCATGAAATATATCTTTATCGTACAAGGTGAAGGTCGCGGACATCTGACGCAATGTATGGCTCTCGAAGAAATTCTCCGTAAGAACGGCCACGAAGTTGTCGAGGTCCTCGTCGGTAAAAGTAAGTCACGGCAGTTGCCGGCATTCTTTACCAGGACCATCAAAGCGCCGGTACAGCGTTTTGAGAGTCCCAATTTTCTGCCTACGGCTTCCAACAAGCGGAATAATATCCTGCGGAGCGTTGGCTACAATCTGCTGAAAGTCCCGACGTATCTGAAAAGCATGCGTTTCATCAAAGACCGGATTCGGGAAACAGGGGCCGAAGTAGTCATTAACTTTTATGAGCTGCTGACCGGTCTGACTTATGCGCTCTATCGGATAAAAGTACCGCAGATCTGTATCGGGCACCAATATCTGTTTTTACATAAAAACTTCCATCTTCCGGAGATTCGCAGGGCGGAAATCCAACTATTGAACTTTTTTTCCCAACTGACTTGCCTGGGAGCAAGCCAGAAGCTCGCACTTTCATTCAAGGCAATGGAAGATGATAAAGCCCACCACATTCGCATCGTACCGCCGTTGCTCCGGAAGGAAGTTTTTTCTATACAGGCTACAGCCGGAAATTATATACATGGTTATATGGTGAATGCGGGCTTTGCCGAGAATGTGATGGAGTGGCACCGCCGGCATCCCGAAACTGAACTGCATTTCTTTTGGGACCGGAAGGGAGAAACGACGGTCCGAAAGATCGATCAGACACTTTCTTTCCATCCACTCGATGATAAAGCCTTCTTAAAGCAGATGAGCGGTTGCAAGGCTTATGCCAGTACGGCCGGCTTTGAATCTGTCTGCGAAGCGATGTATTTAGGGAAACCTATTCTGATGGTTCCGGCTCATATTGAGCAGGATTGCAATGCGCAGGATGCCGCCCGTAATGGAGCCGGTATTGTGTCAGGCGATTTTAATCTTGACCGGTTACTGGCCTTTGCCGAGGCGTATAAACCCAATCCGGTATTCCGTACGTGGGTGAACAGTGCTCCTTACGTTATTTTACATGCCTTGGAACCCGAACCGGATCAGATCACTTATTTGGCCGGTCAGATAGGCATGGCCGGAAATTGTTAAGGTCTATTTCTCAAAAAGTAAGTATAAAAACAGCGATTTATCAATTTAATTCATAACTTTAGCAAGTTTTCAGAATCTATTTGTTTTGGATTTTTACTGTTTCGTAAATTAAAATCAAAGATAAAAAGATTGTAGTCCCGCTTTGTCAGAGGTATTCTGTAGAGCGAGACTAAACTTGTTTCTTTATTTATTATCAAAATGAATGCGCTAATGAAAATAAAGGAAAACAAAAACTATTTGCCAAGAGATATCAGTTGGATGTATTTCAACCGGCGAATTTTGCAGGAAGCATGTAAAGACAATGTTCCCTTGTTGGAGCGTTTGTCGTTTTTGGGTATCTATTCGAACAACTTGGATGAATTCTTCCGGGTTCGCGTAGCTTCCCAGAGTCGGATTGCTGAATGTGAGGATAAAGCTGCCCAGAAGAATAAACGGGAAGCCTTGGCAATCTTGAAAGAAATCAACAAGCTGAATGCCGAATATTCCAAAGAATACGAGCAGGCGATCCGGGAAGTCACCCAGCGACTGAGAGATGAGAATATTTATCTCTTGCGTGACGATGAGGTAGATGATGAACAACGTGCTTTCATCAAGAACTTTTATATGCAGCATCTGAACGGAGCCGTCATTCCGGTCTGGTTTTCTGCCATCAAGCAACTGGATGTTGAGAACGATGAGAATATTTATCTGGCCGTCAGAATGTTCAAGAAGAACACCAAGAAACGGAATCAGGAGTATGCGTTTCTGTCTTTGCCCGTGAATACTTGCGGGCGTTTCCTCCGCTTGCCGGATAAAGGAGAGAAGCGTTATCTGATGTATCTGGATGATGTGATCCGCTGCTGTCTGCCGATGATCTTCTGCGGACAGGACTTTACGGATTATGAGGCTTATTCCTTTAAGTTTACACGCGATGCCGAAATGGAAATCGACAATGACTTACGGAACGGTATGCTGCAAAAGATATCCAAAGGCGTGAAAAGCCGTAAACGGGGCGAACCGCTTCGCGTGGTGTACGATTCAACTATGCCGAAAGGCTTGTTGAAGCAGGTACTTTCTACCTTATGCCTGGATAAACTGGATACCGTCCTGGCCGGTGGCCGCTATCACAACCATAAAGATTTGATGAAGTTCCCGGACTGCGGGCGGAAGGATCTGAAATATCCGACATGGACGCCGATTCTGAAAGACGAACTGTCGGGAACGGAAAGTATTCTAAAGCTGATCCGCGAGAAAGACCGCTTCATCCATGTGCCTTATCATAGCTTCGATTCCTATGTACGTGTATTGCAGGAAGCTGCCGTGAGCAAGGAAGTAAAGAGCATCAAAACGACGCTTTACCGCTTGGCTAAAGATTCGAAAGTCGTGAAAGCCCTGATCGGTGCTGCACGGAATGGCAAGAAAGTGACGGTAGTTATTGAACTATTGGCCCGCTTTGATGAGGCTTCCAATATTGACTGGTCGAAGAAGATGCAGGATGCCGGCATTCATGTGATCTTCGGTGTGGAAGGACTGAAGGTACATTCCAAGATAACTCATATATCCATGCGTTCAGGTACAGATATCGTTTGTATCAGTACAGGTAACTTCCATGAAGGAAATGCCCGGACTTATACGGATTATATGTTGATGACGGCTTCAAAACCGATCGTGAAGGATGTCAATGCCGTATTTGACTTCATCGAACGTCCTTATTCTCCGATTCGTTTCAAGGAACTGCTGGTTTCACCGAATGAGATGAGGCAGAAGTTTATCCGGCTGATCAATGAGGAAATCCGCAATAAGGAGGCCGGAAAACCGGCTTATATCAAAATAAAGATCAACCACATCACGGATGTATTCATGGTACGTAAGCTGTATGAAGCTGCCGAACGAGGTGTGCCCGTTGATCTGCTGGTTCGTGGAAACTGCTCTTTATTTACAGAATTGCCTGAACTGAATGGCAACTTACGTATCCGGGGCATTATTGACCGTTATCTGGAGCATTCCCGTATCTTTATCTTTGCTGCCGGCGGAATTGATAAGACTTTCATCGGTTCGGCTGACTGGATGCCGAGAAACCTGGATAACCGGATTGAAGTGATTACGCCTGTATACGATCCGGAGATAAAGGCTGATCTGCGACAGGTTGTGGAATATGGATTGAATGATACGCTGCAAGGGCGGATTGTAGACGGAACAGGAGAAAACAGAATGCCTGATCAGACTGAAGAAGGTGTTTTCCGTTCGCAGGAAGCTCTCTATAACTATTATCTGTCGAAAGAAGAAGAAAATACACACAAATAATATGAAGACGAAAAGCTATGGTGCAATCGATATCGGTTCCAACGCCGTCCGATTGTTAATTAAGAAGGTTTCCCGAAAGGAAAGTACCGGAGAAGACAAGTTCTCCAAGATTTTATTGTTGCGTGTCCCTTTGCGCCTGGGGTTTGATGTGTTTGAGAAAGGAGAAATCAGTCCGGTGAAAGAAGAACGTATGCGCCGGCTGATGAAAGCCTATCGCCATTTGATGAAGATCTATGAGGTAGAATCGTTCCGGGCCTGTGCGACATCGGCCATGCGTGATGCCAAGAACGGAAAGGCGATCATTAAGAAAATCCGGAAAACTACGGGCATCAATATCGAGATCATTGACGGGCAGGAAGAAGCTCAGATGATTTATAACAATCATGTAGAGTGCCGGGAAGATCAGAACGGTAATTATATGTATGTTGACGTGGGCGGTGGTAGTACGGAAGTCAATTTGCTGATCGATGGACAGCTGGTGTATTCCAAGTCATTTAATATCGGAACCGTACGTATTCTGACGGGTGGCGTGACGGAAGCTGCCTGGCAGCAGATGCGGGATGAAATCGGTCGGGTAACAAAAGGCCAGAATGAAATCAATATCATTGGTTCGGGTGGTAATATCAACAAGTTATACCGGCTGATTGAAAAGAAAGACAAGAAACGGAAACGCATTCCGATTACTTCTTTGCAGAATATCTATGATAAGCTGAAGGTCCTGACTCCGGAAGCCCGTATGGAAGCTTTTAACCTGAAGCCCGACCGTGCTGATGTGATTGTTCCGGCTTCCGAAATATTCTTGTGTATTGCTGAAGTCATTCATGCCAGTTACATTTATGTTCCGGAAATCGGACTTTCGGATGGTATTATCGATAATCTGTATGCCGCCGATAAGGCAAAGGAGCTGGCAGAAAGCAAATAATCATTGTTTCATCTATAAATCAAGTAACATGAAAAACATTTCAAGAAGAGATGCGATCAAATCAATCTTGGCCGGAAGTGCTTTAGCATCGGCAGCACCGCTGGCCGCAGCCGGAAATCTGCTGGGAAGTCCTTCCGTTGCGGAAGAACCGCTGAAAGGAAATATTCATCATTCAGTCAGCAAGTGGTGCTTCGGAGATATTCCATTGGATGAGTTCTGCGAGATCTGTAAACGGATTGGCATTGAATCGGTGGAATTATTGGATCCAGCTGACTGGCCGACGGTAAAGAAACACGGACTGACGGTTGCCATGGCGCAGGGTGCCGGTTTAGGTATTGACCGTGGCTTCAATGATCCGCAACTGCATGATGAACTGGTGGCCAGCTACGAGAAAGTGATCCCGATGGTTGCCGAGGCCGGACTGACCAATCTGATCTGTTTTGCCGGACGTAGAAATGGAGTGACCGATCTGCAAGGCTGGGAGAACTGCGAGAAAGGATTGAAACGGTTGATTCCCGTAGCAGAAAAATATCATGTGGTGCTGACGATGGAGTTATTGAACAGCGTAGGCCATAAGGATTACTTATGTGATCATACGGTCTGGGGCGTTGAATTATGCCGCCGGTTAGGTTCACCCAACTTCAAGTTGCTGTATGATATTTATCACATGCAGATCATGGAAGGAAATATCATTGAGAATATCCGTAAGTATCATACGTATTTTTCTCATATCCATACCGGTGGCTGTCCGGGGCGGGCAGAGATCGACGAAACCCAGGAATTGTATTATCCGGCTATTATGAAAGCTTTGGTAGAAATGGGTTATAAGGGCTTTGTCGGTCAGGAATTCGTACCTAAACAGAAAGACAAGATTGCATCACTGGAAAAATGTATTCGCATTTGTGATGTATAAGACTATAAGAAAACGGGCAATCAGCTAAAAAGTCGATTGCCCGTTTCTTGATATAAAGATGAACCAACGTGTTAACTTGTGAAACTGATGTTGCCACCACTTAAACAGCCAGTACGCGGCATGCTCCTACATAGCGCTTCTGATAATAGGCTTCGGTTGATGAGGATACACATACACCTGTACGGCTGGCGTGAATAAAAGAAAATGACCCCGTTTGATGATTGACTTCCGTAACGATTCCCACATGTCCGATCCGGCTGCTGTTGCGTGAACCGCTGAAAAATACCAGATCTCCTTTGTGCAATTCCTTGCAGTCATTGATTTGTATGCCTTGTGTAAACTGCGAACGGGAAGAATGGGTGAGTAAGATATTTTCTTTCTTGAAGACATAAGATGTAAATCCGGAACAGTCAAAACCCACCTTCGGATTCATTCGTCCGCTCCGATACGGAACGCCGATGTATTTCATCGCTCGCTGCACGATATCATTGCCTGTTACTTTGGTAGAATCAGCGGGTGTGCTGGCATAGACTGAAAGGACTGCCGGAAATGACAGTAAAAACGAAATCAATAACGTATAGAGTCTTCTCTTCATCTTCTCAGGAATTGATAGTTATACATCTTCTTCAAAACGGTACCCAAAGCTACAGAAATGAATGGTTGATAGCAAATATCTTCATCTCTTTTGGGAAAGTCTAAAGTTTCTTTACGTTCTGATATGTAAATGAGGCTTTTGCCAAACATTTCTTCTTATTTCTGAAAAGAAGTGATAAGAAACGCTAATTAAGAGGCTTGGAAAGAAAAATAGAGGCGCAGCTTGCTGCGCCTCATAGATGGTTTGTTAGTTCGATTAGATTGCAGTATCACATGGATACTCATTTACTCTGCATACATCGCTTCGATTTGTTTCGCATAATGTTCTGCAACCACACGGCGACGTAATTTCAGCGTATCAGTCAGTTCCCCGCTTTCAATGGTAAAAGGTTCGGGCAGCAAGGTGAAACGCTTGATCTTCTCGAAGGCGGCCAGTTCTCCCTGATGCTCTTCGATATGGGCTTCTATCAATTTATAGATGAATTTGTTCTGCAACAGTTCGGCACGTGTCGTATAAGCGATGTGCTGTTCTTTGGCATATTCTTCGAGCAGGGCATAATTCGGTACGATCAGTGCGCTGACAAATTTACGCTGATCACCGATTACGGCTACCTGATCAATATACGGGTCACTCGAAACGCTCAACTCGATGGCCTGTGGAGCAATATATTTACCGTTGGACGTCTTGTACAGGTCTTTGATGCGTTCCAAAAAGTATAAGGTATTTCCTTCCAACCGGCCGGCATCGCCCGTGCGGAAATAACCGTCTTCTGTAAAGGCAGCCGCATTTTCTTCCGGACGGTTGTAGTAACCAGACATCACCGTCTTACCTTTTACCAGGATTTCATTGTTGGAAGGATCGATACGAACCTGCAGATCCGGCTGTAGAATGCCTAACGAACCAATTTCATAATGCTCTTCAGGGAAGAAACTAACGGTAGCAGTCGTTTCACTCAGGCCATATCCGTAGCGGATAGGAATATTGACTGACAGTAAAAATTCCAGCACTTTGTCTGACAGCGGAGCTCCGGCAACCGGGAAGAAACGTCCGTTCTGAATGCCGATTACCCGTTTCAATAAAGTAAAGACCGTCCGGTTATAAAACTCAAACTTGGCTTTTAAGGCCAATGGCGGTGTGATACCTTTCCGCCGGTATTCCAGATTGTATTTACGGCCTGTTTCGATGGCGTCTTTGAAGACTTTCTGCATTGTCGGTGAGGCGTTATGGATTTTCTCCTGTACCCCAATGTAAACCTTTTCCCACAGGCGCGGAACACTCGACATCGTGGTGGGCGCAATTTCCGGCAATGCTTTCTGAATTAATTTCGGGTCGTGGTTAATAGCCACTTTCATGCCTTTAACCAGACAAACAAAGGTCCATCCTTTTTCAAAGATATGTGTTAAGGGCAAGAAACACATCGACGTATCTTTATCCGTAATATGCGGAAGGCGCAGGTCGTGAGCCCGCATGGCTTCCAGGTAATTGGTATGTGTTAACACGACTCCCTTTGAGTTGCCTGTCGTTCCTGATGTATATATAATGGTAGCTACATCTTCCGGCCGGGCTTGCGAAGTACGGATCTTTACCTGCGATTCGGCGTGCGCATTATTTCCCAGGCGAATGAAATCGTCAAAATAGACAGATGTCTTGTCTTCCGGATTCAAACGGACTGACGAATCGTAAACGACAAGCTTTCGCAAGATGTTCGGCAACTGTTTCTGTACAATCCAGGCATTGTTATACTGCAATTGCTCGCCGACAAACAAGGTATGTATATTCGCGTCTTTTACAATATAGGCAATCTGAGTAGGAGAACTTGTCGCATACATCGGAATATCGACAATCCGGTTGGCATATGCTCCGAAGCTTGTGTACAGGCACTGGGGCATGTTCTGTGAATACATGCCTATATTCTCTTGTACACCAATTCCACTATCCGCCATTGCTTCTGCAGTCAGGCGTACATTTTCGGCAAACTGAATCCATGAAATCTTAGACCATTTACCCGTAGCATCATCCCGATACTTTAAAGCTGTACGGTTTCCGTATTTTTCAGCCTGCCGCTGTATCAGCTCGGCAAAGTGATAATAAGTCATATCTTATTGTTTAAATTTCTATTGCAAATGTAGTTTTTTCTTTATACACTAACTAATATTTCCTAAATAATTACACACTATTATTTAAAATGTGCAATACTGACGAACCCAATATTCTATTTTGACGAATAAACTTGCTATATTGTCCTCTTTGTCTGCCAATAACATCTCTTTTTCTGGTTTACTTTTTACCATTTCACCCTTGTGGTACGATCGTTTCACCTATGTGGAACGATCTCTTCACCCA
Organism: Parabacteroides sp. AD58; assembly: GCF_023744375.2. Taxonomy (NCBI): domain Bacteria; kingdom Pseudomonadati; phylum Bacteroidota; class Bacteroidia; order Bacteroidales; family Tannerellaceae; genus Parabacteroides; species Parabacteroides absconsus. Next base: position 3,135,730 of record NZ_CP146284.1, read on the forward strand.
GGTGGAACGATCATTCCACCCAGGTGAAACGGTATCTTTCCTATTACATGAGCGCTTGTTTCTTGCCGGAATTTATTCAGTATCTGTTCAGGAAGATAAATAGTCTTCCTATAAATTAAGTTAAATAATAGTAGTATGTATTGCATAGTACATTATAAATTGATACATTCGCAGTACAAAATAAAAATAAGGTGTAAATCAACATAAACGAAAGGCAATGAATGCAGAGAACGTAAAATCGCAGATGAGAAAAGGAACACTCGAGTATTGTATCCTTCTCTTGCTGAAGAAAGAGCCGGCTTATACCTCAGATATTATTCAGAAACTGCAGGAAGCTCGCCTGATTGTTGTGGAAGGGACTTTATATCCATTGCTGACCCGCTTGAAAAACAGTGGTCTGCTCAGCTATCAATGGATAGAATCTACGCAGGGGCCACCTCGCAAATACTACCAGCTGACGGAATCGGGCGAAGAATTCCTTCAGGAACTGGAAGCATCGTGGCAACAGCTTAATGATACCATCAATCACATAAAAAACAATTAAAAGAATATGAAAAAGACACTTACGATCAACCTCGGAGGTTCGGTATTTCACATAGATGAAGATGCCTATCAGCTTCTCGACAAATATTTGAGCAATCTGCGTATCCACTTCAAGAAAGAAGAAGGATCCGACGAAATCATGAACGACTTCGAGCTGCGTATCTCGGAACTTTTCTCGGAAAGAATCCGTTTGGGATATCAGGTAATCAGTATCGATCTGGTAGAAGAGGTTATCAAACGGATGGGAAAACCGGAAGAAATATTCGACGAAGAGATTCATGAAGAGCAGGAACATGTTACTAACGAAAGCAATACCCAGCATACAACCCGCAAACGCCTGATGCGTGATCCGGATAATAAGGTATTAGGCGGTGTTGCTGGTGGTATCGCTGCTTATACAGGCTGGGATGCAACGGCTATACGAATCATTCTTTTCCTGCTGATGTTTTATTACGGAATTACCATTCCTATTTATCTGGTCCTTTGGCTGATCATTCCACAGGCACGGACAGCTACGGAAAAACTGGAAATGCGTGGTGAAAGCGTTACGATAGAAAACATCGGAAAGACGGTTACCGACGGTTTCGAGAAGGTAAGTCACAATGTGAATAACTATGTCAATTCTGAAAAACCCCGTAACTTCCTTCAGAAACTGGGTGATATCTTTGTTCAGGTAATTGGCTTTATCTTGAAGTTCGTTGTTATTTTGGCCGGAATTATTCTGCTGCCGGGACTGTTGCTGGCTGTATTGGTCATGCTTGTTGCCATCTTTGCCCTGCTGGTCGGCGGTTCGAGCGTCTTGTATCATTTGTCGCCTTTTGGCATGGACTGGTATTTAGGTGCTCCCAGTTCGTTAGTTATTATGGGCTGTATCGGCTGCGTGCTGTTGTTTGGTGTTCCATTATTCTATATTGGAAGCGCTATTGCCACTTCTTTATTCCACACCAAACCGCTGCCGGCTACCGGTAAATGGACCTTGATTATTCTGTGGGTTATCTCGTTCATCCTGTTGGGAATTTATTTCTATCAGACCGGTATCAATGGATGGAACTCACTGGACTGGTCGAATGCCAACTATTATATTCTATAACCGGATAAAACCTTGTGCGTATGAAAGCAATTGTACATATTATAGGCTGCGGGCTTTTGGCCGCCCTGAGTCTTTCGTCGTGTTCGGTCAATGCGACGAAAGGCAATGGTAAGATTGTCGAGAAAGAGATCGCCATCCATGACTATTCAATCCTGAATCTGGGTGGTTGGAAAGCCCAGGTTGTGTATCAGCAATCCGATGAAGCTCCTTATCTGAAGATTGAATGTGATGAAAATATCCTGCCGTTGCTGGAAATCCGTTCGGCCAACGACAGCCTGACTATCCAACCGCCCAAAGAAGATTTAGGTCGGTTTATAACGACTCAATTCAGAATTCAGACGAATTCTCGATCGATTAAGGTAATTAATCTGGCGGGAAAGATACAGTTCGAAGTAGCCGACTCGCTGATTGCCCCTGACCTTGAAATAGCTTTGGCCGGAGCCAGCAGGCTGCATGCGCCTAAAATGCGTGTAGATGATCTGCGGCTGAATATCGCGGGTAAATGTGATGCAGACCTGAGTGGAAGTGCAGAACAGGTAGAATTAAATCTGGCCGGTCAGTGTTCGTATCGTGCCATGGAGCTGAAAACGTCCGAATTGAATACGAATATTGCAGGCAGTTGTTCCATGGAAGTGTACGTGACCGATAAAATCAAACTCTCAGAAATGGGAAAATGCGATATAACGTATAAAGGAAATCCGAGTATCGAACACGAAGGTGTAACTTTAGGGAATATTAAACAGATAGGAGAATAAAAAAAGAGGCCGATCTTCTCAGAGAGGCCTCTTCCCTTTTTAAGGTCAACAAATTTTTATGAGTAAAAACCACTAATGAATTTTAATTTGTAGTGCAAATATACACTATATTTTTGTATTTACCTAATAAAATCGATCATTTATACACAAAACGTACTTTTTCTGCCACGGCAGCCAGTTCTTCTTGTGTCATTTCTTTTTTCTTACCGAAGAAGTTCATATCAGACTCTTTGGTAATTGGGATTAAATGAATATGTGCATGAGGAACTTCAAGTCCCATGACAGCCAGACCGACACGTTTACACTCGATAGCTGTTTCCAAAGCTCGGGCGACACGTTTGGCAAAAGCCATCATCCGTCCTAACATCGGGTCATCAATATCGAAGATATAATCAATTTCTTTCTTGGGAATAACCAATGTATGTCCCACTGCGACCGGATTAATATCCAGAAAGGCGAAGAATTCATCGTCTTCCGCAATCTTATGGCAGGGAATTTCACCTGCCACAATTCTACTGAATATTGTTGCCATACTATAAATGATTAAATAGAAATATCCATAATTTCAAACTTCATCAAACCAGAAGGTACTTTGATTTCAACAATGTCGCCTACTTTCTTGCCTAACAGACCTTGTGCAATCGGTGTGCTGATGGCAATCTTACCTTCCTTCAGGTTGGCTTCCGAGTCAGAAACCAGCATATACGTCATAACGGCGTTGTTCTTTGTATTCTTGATCTTAACCTTATTCAAGATTTGTACTTCGTTTGTCTGTACACGCGATTCATCAATCAGACGAGCATTTGCAATCAGAGCTTTCAACTGGGCCAATTTAGCCTCCATAATGCCTTGTGCTTCCTTAGCTGCATCGTATTCAGCGTTTTCAGACAAGTCGCCTTTGTCGCGGGCTTCAGCAATCTGAGCCGAAATTTCCGGACGTTTCACAGTCTCCAAATAATTAATTTCAGCTAAAATCTTGTTGTAGCCATCTTCTGTCATATAACTAACAGCCATAATAATTCCTCCTAAATTGTTTATTTATTTTGTTTATATTCTAGTTACTAATCGTACAATAAAAAAAGAATCCCGGCCAATCAGTTTTGACCGGAACTCTTATTTTATAATGTAAAGACTTCGCAAATGTAAGCGAAGTTTTTGAATTGCCCCAATTAAACGCTCTGCTTTATAACATATAGTCAATTCTCCTAATTGGCACGTTTTCTGTGTGTATCAGTTCACAAAGCCGCTTCAATATCTTTTTCAAGTTGCTTGATATTGTCGGCGCGCTTGATGATATTGCCTTTCTTATCGAGGATGAAGATTGCCGGCAACTGCTTCACATTATATAAAGAAGCTACCTGCGAGTAAACCGTTTGCGGATCACGCACACATGTCCATGGCAGGTTTGATGCTGCATTCATCCAGAAATGCTTGTCGGCATCCAGCGAAATCTGATAGATCAGCAGGCCTTTGTCCTTATATTTGGTATATAATCGGTTCAGTTCCATATTCAAAGCAGGCGACCAATCTGCCTGATAGGCGGTAAAATTCACAATCACTGCACGGCCTTTTGCGATATCCGACAATTTGATAGGAGTGCTGTACAAGTCTGGCAACTCAATGTCCAGGAATGAAATCTCCTTTGTCTTTACGTTCGACAGATCGAGCTTCCGTTGTGAACGGATAAACTTAATGGACTGAAGAGCCAGATTATGTAATTGCTTTGACCGCGGATTTTCCGGATAAAAATGATCATAGCTGGTTGCCACAGCTCCATATGCCTGTGAATCTTTCTTATCATACAAATCGAAGAACAACAGTCCGTCGACCTGCTGGAAGAGGGCATAATAGGCTACCGTCGACATCGGCGCACCGAAAATATATTTCAGGGCCACCGTTTTATAAGCAGATGAGGCTTCCAATACTTTGCGGCGGTAAACCGAGTCTTCCATGTGTTTGTGTTCATATTCCTTGCGTAACTTCTGGATGGCCTGGTTGGCATCCAGCTGTGCTAATGTAATCGTTTTGATGGCCTTGCAGTTTTCAGAACCTTCTACTTTATAGGAAGTGGCAAAAGTTCCGGCATCAGCCAAAATCTTGATGGTTTCGGTAGAGTCAACTGCAAAGTTGATTAGCTGATTCTTCAAACGTAACCGGTAAAAATCGGGATATTCCGGACGAGGTTGCGTAAATTCGAAAGTTCCGGCCGCACTCAACTTCACAGAATCCAGCATACTTACCGACGAAATGCCGACATTTTCTAAATACATAATTTGTCCTTCTGCTCCGGATACCACACCTTCCACTGTAAAATCATTATTTTTCTTACAAGAAGTGACAGCCAGAAGAGCCAGAAACAGATAAATATAACCGGGTATTGCTTTCATATTCACTAATTATTAATCCTTTTTCCGCTGCAAATATACATTAATTTACATTTTTACGCTATGAATCGGGAAATTATCCTTCAATTTTATAGGAAAAGTTCTATTGGGGCAATTATTTAATAGCTTTTTCATTCGCTTAGAGTCAAACTTTCATTAACTTTGCGACAATTTTATAGATGAGAAAAAATAAAACAAGATTATGCTTAATCCAATTAACAAGACAATCGAGTTGAGTGATGGAAGAACCATCACCATCGAGACGGGAAAATTGGCAAAACAAGCCGACGGCGCTGTAACCGTCCGGATGGGCAATACCGTATTGCTGGCTACTGTTTGTGCCGCTAAAGATGCAAATCCCGGGGTTGATTTTATGCCACTGCAAGTAGAATATAAAGAGAAATTCTCCGCTTTTGGACGTTTCCCTGGCGGCTTTACCAAACGTGAAGGGAAAGCTTCTGATTACGAAATTTTGACAGCACGCTTGGTTGACCGTGCCTTGCGTCCTTTGTTCCCCGACAATTACCACGCAGAAGTTTATGTAAATATCATTTTATTCTCTGCTGATGGAGAAGATATGCCGGATGCGCTGGCTGGTTTGGCAGCATCAGCTGCTTTGGCAGTTTCAGATATTCCGTTTAACGGACCGATTTCTGAAGTACGTGTTGCACGTATTGATGGTCAGTTCGTCATCAACCCGACGTTCTCGCAGTTGGAAAAAGCAGATATCGATATTATGGTAGGTGCTACGCTTGATAACATCATGATGGTGGAAGGCGAAATGAACGAAGTTCAGGAGTCGGAAATGCTGGATGCGATCAAGGCTGCACACGAAGCAATCAAAGTACAGTGTCAGGCGCAGATGGAATTAATGGAAGCCTGCGGCAAAACAGTAAAACGTGAATACTGCCATGAAGTAAATGATGACGACTTGCGCAAGGATGTTCACGATAAATGTTATGCGAAAGCTTATGCTGTTGCTACTTCGGGTACCGACAAACACGAACGTGCTGATGCATTCGATGCGATCGTTGAAGAATATAAATCTCAGTTTACGGAAGAAGAACTGACTGAAGAGAAAGTCGGTATGATCGACCGTTACTATCATGATGTAGAAAAAGAAGCAATGCGCCGTGCTATCCTTGATGAAGGAAAGCGTTTGGATGGCCGTAAGACGACAGAGATCCGTCCGATCTGGATTGAAACCGACTGTCTGCCTGGTCCTCATGGTTCAGCTATCTTTACACGTGGTGAGACTCAGTCTTTGTCTACAGTTACATTAGGAACCAAAGATGACGAGAAGATTATCGACGATGTATTGGTTCATGATAAGGAACGTTTCTTGTTACATTATAACTTCCCTCCATTCTCAACCGGTGAAGCAAAGGCACAGCGAGGTGTTGGTCGTCGTGAAATAGGTCACGGTCACTTGGCTTGGCGTGCTTTGAAGCGGATGATTCCGGAAAACTATCCGTATGTTGTTCGTGTTATGTCAGATATTCTGGAATCAAATGGTTCGTCTTCTATGGCAACTGTCTGCGCTGGAACATTGGCTTTGCGTGACGCAGGTGTTCCGATGAAGAAGCCGGTTTCAGGTATTGCCATGGGATTGATCTCTGAAAATCACGGAACCAATTACGCGATCCTGTCAGATATTCTGGGTGATGAAGACCACTTGGGTGATATGGACTTCAAGGTAACTGGAACAAAAGATGGTATTACTGCTACGCAGATGGATATCAAAGTAGATGGTCTGTCATACGAAATTCTGGAGAAGGCTTTGGCTCAGGCTCGTGAAGGCCGTATGTATATTCTGGATAAGATACTGGAAGCACAGCCGGAAGCTCGTCCAGACTTGAAGCCTCATGCTCCGCGTATCGAAACATTGACGGTAGCTAAAGAATTTATCGGTGCTATCATTGGCCCGGGCGGTAAGATTATTCAGGGTATTCAGGAAAAGACCGGCGCAACCATCTCTATTGAAGAAGTTGACGGTGTAGGTAAAGTGGAAATCTCTGCCAGCAACAAAGAAGTGATCGACGCGGCTATGCGTGCTATCAAGTCGATTGTGGCTGTACCGGAAATCGGCGAAGTTTACGAAGGTAAGATTTCTTCTATCATGCCTTACGGTGCATTCGTTGAATTCATGCCGGGCAAAGACGGTTTGCTGCACATCTCTGAAATCGACTGGAAGCGTTTGGATACAGTTGAGCAAGCCGGTTTGAAGGAAGGCGACACGATTACGGTTAAACTGCTTGATATTGATCCGAAAACAGGTAAGTTCAAGTTGTCTCATAAAGCTCTTCTGCCAAAACCGGAAGGATATGAAGAAAGAGCTCCGAGAAGTGAACGCGCGCCTCGTTCGGAAAAAGGACCGCGTAATAACAATCATGGTCCGCGTCCTGATCGTCAGCACAACCAAGGTTAATCTGCTTCCATACGAGGAAGCCTATGCATACGAAGAAGTTGACGGATGATTCATTCCATCCTTCTTTCCTGAAAAGTACGCCATTCACTTGTTGAAAGGCGTACTTTTTATTTTATACAGTAATGATGCTAATATCTGTTCCGGTATTATGCTCTAAATTCCCCTCATATATTGATTTCTCATGAAGACAACGATTATTCTTTTGTGTATCCTGTCATGTTTTACGTTCGTTAGCGGATTCAGTCAAATCAGTCATGGCGGAAAACCTCTTCCTTACCTGTCGACTAAGTCTGCACCGGCAGCATTCTTCGAATCCATGCCAGCTTTCGATTTGCAGGAACAACTTCGCCTGGATTCTATGGAGTACAACGGATTGAGAAACTCGAATCGCTTCGCCTATAAATTCATGACTGATTTCACACCTGATAATGCCGGAATGACTTATACGCTGGCTGATGGAACTCGAGTATGGCGATTAGGCATCCGGTCTGAAGGCGCTGTTTCCATTAATCTTCTGTTTACAGAATATGAACTTCCTGAAGGCGCCAGTCTGTTTGTCTATGATCCGGAGCAAAAGCAAATAAAAGGCAGCTTTACCAGCCAAAATAATTCCGAGCGTCATATACTGCCTGTCTCTCCAGTCTACGGTGATGAAATCATTGTTGAATACCAGGAACCGGCTCATAGTCCATTTCATGGAAGATTGAGAATAGGAGAAGTCAATCATGCTTACCGCTCGTTAGCAAGAGCTACTGAACCAGCCGGTGAACCTAGCAGCTACAGTTGTATTCTTCCTCTTTCCTGTTCGCTGCCTGACGGTGATCCTTATCAGAAAGTAGGGCGAAGTGTGGTAGAACTTATTGTTGATGGAACCTATTATTGTACCGGTTCGCTGATCAATAATCTCCAACACGACGGAAAACCTTATTTGCTGACGGCCTCACATTGCCTGAATGAGGATTTTACTATAAAGAATCCGGATTACGAAGAGATAGCCGGGAAAATCATTGCCTTCTTCAACTACAACAGTCCGACCTGCGAATCACCCATGCGCGGAACGGAAGAAATGTCGATGGCATCTGCCTATTACCGGGCTGTTAATGAAAATACAGACATGGCTTTATTGGAACTGACAGAAATACCGCCGGTTTATTATCGCCCGTATTATGCCGGCTGGAATGCTTCTGAAAGCCCTTCCGCTCCTTTTGTCTGTATCCAGCATCCGGGCGGAGCAACGAAGCGTTTCAGTCTGGCCGATCAGATTGCATTAGACAATTTCAGTGACAGCAGTCTGAAGCTTGCCTCGATGAGTTTCTGGCATGTTGCTGAATGGACACAGGGTTGTACAGCCGGCGGCTCGTCTGGCTCGCCGTTGTTCGACAGCAATTATCAGGTGATTGGTGCCCTGACTGGCGGAAATTCGTATTGCTATTCCCCGTACAATGATTATTTCTATTCGCTTTATTATTCCTGGGAAAATGTGGCAGAAAAGGAACAACAGCTGAAATACTGGTTGGCTCCGAATCAAACGGACCGGCTTTGTGACGGATTGGATCCGTATGCCAGTGCGCCTGCCTTGCGTTTGAGTCATGTATTCGAGATTGGAAAGTATGATCAGATTGAGACCCGCCAGACATCCGATTCGAAATATGTATTCGGTCTGCACGATGATGCGTGTGAATATGCCGAGAAATATACGAATCCGGGCAGAGTTGTCGTGTATGGCTGTTATCTGGTCACTCCCGCTTTGTCGGGAAGAACGGGGCTTGATGTCGATATCTGCCTGTATGCCGGTAAGGAAAAGCCGGAAACATTACTGGCTTCACAGAAATTCAATCCGGTTTATCCTTATATGGAGAATGGAAATAGGGGAGAAGCCGGTAAATCGTTGGCTCGTTCCCAGGAGAACTTCGTTGTCTGGGATACGCCCGTTGAGGTAGAAGGAAACTTCTTTATCGGGTATCGTATCAACAACACGGTAGATTTCTGTACTTATGCCGTTAAGGAAGGAGAAATAACCCAAAATACAGCGTGGGTCAAGCAAGGAGAGAATTGGAAAGAAGTATCTGCCGTTTCGGATATCGGTTTCAGTACGGCCTTGTTTCTTGATCCGGTCGTTAGCTATCAGTCGGATGAAACAGCCAACGAGCCGCTTGCTGTACAGAAAAACATATTGGTCAGTTGTGTGCGTAGCGAGAAGAGTATTCATTTGATTCTTCCGCAGAATCAACCGGAGGCTACGTATGTGCTGGTTGATTCGAGCGGTAGAATAATAGACCGGCAGATTATTCGTGACTCACAAACCACCTGGCGTTATCCGAATCTGCCGGTGGGCATGTATATTCTTTCTATCCAGCAGGGACGTCAGAAATATACCCGTAAAATTGTTTTCTAAAGGGTACAGCAGAAAGATTATCCTTTCTGTGCTGTTCCCTTTTGCTTTTCGTATGCTTCCAGATCAGCACGGCTGCGACTTTGTGTAACCAAAAAGACACCCGAGAAGACAAGGATGACAGCTACAATCTTCAGCAGGTTAAACTGATCCATGCCCCAAATGACGGCTACTACACAGGCTACGATTGGCTGTACATAATTGTACATACTGGTAACCGTCGGGCGCAGCGTGCGCTGTCCGATAGGAACTAACAGATAACTGATGAAAGTCGCGCAAAAGACGACCATCAACAAGCCTAATCCCAGTTTATAATCTATTTCAGCCCAATTGGTATGAAGCAGATCATTGTATGAGAACGGAATCATACAAATAGAAGAATAGGTAAACATCCACTTCATCAGTGTAATCGGAGAGTAACGGGATATCAGTCCTTTATAGAATACCAAATAACAGGCAAAGCTCAGCTGGGCCAGCAGGCAAAGTAAATCACCCCAGATATTTCCGCCCTGACCGGAAGCCTGTCCCTGATGTCCGCTGAAGATAAGCATTAAAGCTCCGGTTGCTCCCATAAATACACCGATCAGTTTCTTGCCTGTTACCGGCTCATGCAAGTACAGAGCAGCGATAATCATGGTTAAAATAGGCGTACTGGTCGTTACAATTGAAGCATTGATCGGTGAAGTCAGGCTCAATCCGAAAATATATGAGCCCTGATTGAACACGATGCCCAGCATGGAAGCAAAAAACAATGTCAGCAGATCTTTATGGTTGACATGCTCAGGCTTGGTAAAGAACGAAACGAGCCAGAATAGCAGGGCAGCTCCGAACATACGGCAATCGGTAACTACCAGGGGGGTAAATATCGCGCTGGCCATAACAAATTTGCCGATAGGTGCCATCAAACCCCACATAAACTCGGCACCAAACATGGCCGCATGGCCTTTTATCTCATTTGTTGTCATAATATACAAGAAAAGGCCCTTCCGGAGAAGAGCCTTTCACTATTTTGATCGTAAAACTTCAATTATTTTACCAATGCTGCAAAATCTGAATTAGTTGCATATTTAGCAAATTCCAGATCGATAGCAGCTTCTTTCTTCAAAGAACCATCTTTAGCGATAGCGTCTTTCAAGTTGCTTACTACACCGTTAGCATCGTTTGTACGAGCAGCAACGATAGCTTTCAGATAAGAAGTAGTAGCATCAGCATTCGGAACAGCGTTCAAAGTCTGAGAAGCCTTGTTGTAATCCTTAGTCAGGATCTGAGCCAAAGCAGCGTTGTTTGACTTAACTGAACCAAATGAATTAGCAGCCTTAGCCCATTCGCCCTGTTCCAAGTACAGAACACCCAGAGCTTCGCTTAATTCAGCAACACCAGAAGCGCTACCGAACAACTGCTGAGCCTTAGCCTGGTCACCCTTAGTCAAAGCGATCAAACCTAAGTTCATGTTAGATTCCGGATTGTTCTTAACTGAATTAGCTTTGTTGAACATCTGTTCAGCCTTAGCCAAATCACCAGCGCGGAATGCCATCATACCAACATTGTTCCAAGTACGATAGTCGTTAGGATACAATTCAGAAGCTTTGTTATAGATAGCTGTCTTTTCAGCATCGTTGTTAGTCAAAGTTGCAGCGTACAGAATTTCTTCTACGTTCAGTGCTTTCGGATCGTTCTTTGCCAAAGCAGAGATTTCGTCATCAGATTTACCGATGATTTCGATGTTGGCAACCAAACGAGAACGACGCAACTGCGGCAAGATTTCTTCAGCCAGTGTGCTGAATACTGAAGAGATATTCTTGATTTCTTTTTCACGCTGTTCAGGATCGCTGTACATTGACAATACACGCAATACCAAATCCTTATCCTGGATGTTTGACTTAGAAACCAATTCCTGGAAGCCTTCCCAGTCCTGAGCTGTGTATTTAGCATCAACCGGAGCGTCAACTTTCATCTTCTTCAATTCCTTAGCCAGGTATTTGTCTGTATTCTTTTCACGTCTTTCAGCCAAGCCAGTGTTCAGTTCAACACCACCATCAGGAGATGCATAAGCCTGGATTTCAATAGCTACATTCTGGTTAGGAGCTTCGTCAGCGTTCTTTACCAAGTCTTTCCAGTCAGAGATTTCATCTTTCTTCAATTCCTTAGAACGAAGTTCAGCCTGCTGGATCAAGAACATGATGCTTGCATCGTGAGCTTCTTTGATGATACGCTGGAATTTGTCGGCTGCGATAGCTGCGTTAGCAGTAGCTGCATCAGCCAATTCTGAAGTAGCCAATACGCCTTCACCGATCTTTACATCCGGCAATTTAACTGTCTTGTTTTTGATTTTTGCATCGAAAGTCAGGTACAGTTCTGATTTCTTCATTTCAGGTTTGTAAGTGAAAGAAGATTTCATCGTTACATTAGCACCTTCTTTGTAAGGGATAACCTGATTGTTACCTTTTACCTTTTCGCCTTGGTAAGTGTAAGCAGTTCCCCAGGCTTCACCACCCTGATAACGCAATACCGGAGTGATTGTTACAACAGCTTTCTTGTTGAACCATTTTGCCGGGATTGTGGCATTGATAGTTACAGGAACTTTACCACCGATAGCTTCCAGAGGTTGAGGCTCTGCCTTAATGTACTCTTCTGCCAGCGGTTTCAACTTGTTAGAACAAGAAGAAAAAGCTAAAATTGCTGCCAATAAGAAAAATGGCAATAAAAACTTTTTGTTCATAATTACTGTAAGTTTAAAATGTTATAATGATCTCATTTATATTTTTAGTCTAATAAACCTTTCATTATTAAGCTGCAAAACTAAAGTATTTTTTCTTACATTGTAACATGTCTGCGATAAAATCACGCGGATTAAGACTTATTAATACATAAACGCTAACATATTGTCTTTCTTTGTCATTTTCTTCACTCGACTATCTTACAATGAATGAGCTCACAAAATTACCCTAATTTTTTTTAATATAGCGATTTATTCGCCAAAAAAATGTTCTTTAGCAATAAAATTCTTGTTTTTTGGTATGATTTCTCCTTGAATCCCCTTCATTTCCCATACAGATTGATTCTTTTTTCTGCCAGCTTTTGTCCTTTTTCCCCTGGCTTCAAATCTGATTCCTATGGGTTTCTAATTTGATTCTCGTTACTTTTTATATTTTTGACAGATGTGATAAAGCTTTTTCATATATATCGAAAAGCTTTTTGACAAATATCGAAAAGCTTTTTGATAACTGTGATAAAGCTTTTTGACAATTGTCAAACAATTACTTTCTAACGGGTTTTATACGCAGAAGTCGTATGTTTCAAATCTGTAGCTCCCTATATCCAGAAAAAAGCTCCGGAGATTCATCACTCGAAATCTCCGGAGCCTGAAATAAGCTTCGTGCACGCTATTCTCATGGGATGCACGAATGGATAAAAGAGGTATTATACAGGCGCGTCTTTTTCAACACGCAATACCCATCCACTTCACGATAAACGTCCCAACGACTTGAGATAAGCCGTCTCCTGTATCTTGTAATTAGTTTGAGCTTCAATGAGATGACTGTAGGCTTCCTGCCAGCGAGTTTGGGCATCCAGCAGATCAACCAAAGTCTTCATCTGCTCCTGGTAATTCAAACGGGTAATCCGCAGGGCTTCTTCCGCTTGGGCAAAAGCCTTTTCGGCCGTTTCAATCAGCTGGTAAGCATCCAGCAGGCTGCGTTTCTGCTGCTCCACTTCGATTGCCATCAGTTCCTTGTTGTGTTCGAACAGCAGGCGGCTGTTGGTAGCTTCCACTTTGGCTTTCTTCACTTTCTTATAATTCTCGCCAAAATGATAGATCGGAATGCTGGCCGAAAGCATCAGGGTTCCGATCCCGTCTGAATTGCCGACACCGCCCATTTTAAAGCCTCCATAATAGGTATAGCCGGCACTGAAGCCAATCGACGGTAAGTAATCGGCCCGGGAGAGCTTAATATGCTGTTCTTTCAGCTGGATATCTTTTTCCAAGAGTTTCAATTCCGGACGGGAAGAGAAGTCGGTATCCAGCACAGCGGGGCAAAGCTGTTCTACCACAATAGCCGTATCTGTCGGGACAACCTCTGTATCAAACGGAACACCTATTTTCTGGCACAAGGCCAGGCGTGCCAGCTCTTTCCCGGTCTGTGCCCGTTTCAGCTGGTATTCGATCTGGCTTTTTTCACTCTCGATGGTCAGCAAATCGTTCCGGGTCGCCATTTCCACATCCACGCCGACTTGTGTCTGCTGTAACAGTTCGTCCATTTGCCGTTGATAGTCTTCGAGCAGCTTTACCTTCTGACAGACGGAGACGTACAGCCAGTAGGCTTCGTCGGCATCGGCTACAACGTCGGCTGTTTCTTTCTGCTGGTTCAGCTGACTCATTTCTGCCCCAATCCGCGCCGACTGATAACCGGCCCGGATCTTTCCGCCGGTATAGATGGGTTGCGTAACGGATATGCCTGCCAGATAAACGCCTTTCATGCTCAGGTTCACGCCTTCCTGGATGGTATATTCCTTCGGTGTGTAAAAAGCTCCTGCCATACCGCTTACATTCGGCAGGAAATTGGATTTAGCCAATTGTTTCTCGATCGCTGCATTCAGGCGGTTATTGTCTGCAACCTGCAATGACTTGTTTGACTCACGGGCCATCTGGCGGCATGTTTCGTTGGATATTTCCAAGCGCTCTTGTCCCAGCATGCGGAACGGCAACAGGAAACAGCCTATACCTATTATATATATCAAAAACTTTTTCATGTTTGTATTACTCCTCTGTTTGAGGTTTTGTGACTTTAAAGAATAATGCGTAAAAAACGGGCAGCAACATCAGGGTGATAATCGTACCCATCGTCAGACCTGCCATGATAGATACGGCCATCGAACCGTACATCGGATCGGTAACCAGAGGCAACATACCGACAATCGTCGTTGCCGAAGCCATGATGACCGGATTGGCACGGGCAACCGTTGCCTGAATGATGGCGTGATACGGATGCATGCCTTCTTCTTTCATCAGCCGGTTGATTTCATCGACCAGCACAATCGAGTTCTTGATCATCATACCCATCAGGCCGGCCATGCCGACGGTCGCCATAAACGTAAACGGCAAACCGGTAGCGATCAGGGCAGGAGCTACACCCACAATCACGAAAGGCAGGCAAATCAGAATCAGGATCACCTTGCGCCAGTCGTTGAAAAGCAGCAGTAAGACGGTCAGAACGATGATCATCGTCAACGGATAATAATCAGCCAGCGCCTCGGTCGATTCATTCTGCAGCTTGATTTCTCCCATCCAGCGCATCGAATAACCCGGCGGTAATGGAATTGACTCGATCTTCTTCTGGATTTCCTTCTGTACTTTCATCGGTGATGAGCCGTTGTCGTAATCCGGATCGCACTCAGCTTCTATGGCCCGCATACAGTCATAGCGGTAAACGGTTCCTTCTTCCCAGTCGAGATCCAGGTCTTTCGTCACATTACTCAGCGGTGAACTTTTGAAGATCTCGTTTTCCACATCCGAAGCCTGCATGGCACCGCTCATCAACGCCTTCATGTCGTTGTCTGATAGATTGACGTTCGGCATCATGGTCCAGACTGGCACATCATTTAGGTCCTGAATCTTGCTGCCGTCGGCATTCCGGATTTGCAGATTAACCCGTACAATCTTGTCCTTGTCGTGCAGGGCTCCGACCGTCAGCCCATCGGTTGCGGCCATCAGCGCATTCCCGACATCACTCCGGTTAATGCCGGTCCGCCGTCCGTCCATCTGCTGATAATGAGCCACCAGACTCTTGTTCCGTTCTTTCCAGTTGTTCTGCACCGAATACGGATCTACCGATTTGGCTTCGCGCATGATCTGCTCTGCTTCGGCACTCAGGCGGCGCAAAACTGCTGGATCCGGACCTTTAAACTGGACTTCAACCGTATGTGACGTACTGATGGAGAAGTTATAACGGCGGGTACGGATATAAGCCTCCGGATATTCTGCCCGAAGGAAAGCCTTCAGATTGGGAATGATCTCACTACAAGCCTTGAAATCTTCGCAATCAACCAGCAGTTCTCCGTAACAATCTCCTCCATTCGTCATCGGGCGAACCAGGCAATAACGGGCCGGAGCGCTACCCTGACTGGCAGTAATCCGCTGTATCTGCGGATATTTCTCCTTCAGTTTATCCGTAATCTCCAATAAATCATGGCGAACCTTCTCCGGGTTTGTCTGCGATGGCATCCAGTATTCCACGACAAACTGGTTGTAATCAAAGTCGGGGAAGTATAAGTTCTTCACGTAACGGAACGACCAGCCGGCCAAAACCAACAGCGAAACCGATACGGCCAGCGTCACTTTCTTATGATCTACCAGGAAGGAAGTCATTTTCCGGACAAAACGATGGATCGGTTTGTTCAGCACTTCGTCCTGTCCTTGTGGATGTTCCTTGATACGCGGCGGTAAGAAAGTCTTGGCAAACATGGGCACTTGCGTCATGGCCAATAACCAGCTGATGAGCAGACTGACGCATAAGACGAGGAACAGGTCGTGGGCATATTCGCTGGCAGAACCTTTCGCTAAGAAGACACATAAGAAGGTAGAAGAAGCAATCAGCGTAGCTCCCAATAAAGGCCAGGCCGTTTTCCGGCAGATATTGAAGAGATACTGCTTCGGAGCCAGTCCGCGACGCTTATCCACCAGAATACCATCCAGGATGACAATGGCGTTATCCACCAGCATACCCATGGCAATGATAAAAGCTCCTAATGAAATACGTTGCAAGGTCGTTCCTAACATCAGAAGAACCGGGAAGGAAGCGGCAATCGTCAGTACCAGGCCGGAACCGATAATCAGTCCGCTTCTGAAACCCATGGTGAAGATCAAGGCAAAGACAACAATCAGGACTGATTCGATCAGGTTGATCAAAAAGGAGTTGATTGCCTGATTCACCTTGTCGGGCTGGAAGAAGATCTTTTCCACTTCGAAGCCGGCTGGAAGCGTCGTCATCAGCTCAGCCATGCGGGTTTCTACCCTTTCACCGACTTCCGTTACGTTCACATCCGGTTCGGTCGACAGCATAATGGCGATTGCCGGCTTGCCGTCTACCCAGAAACCATTATTCTGCGGTTCCAGATAACCACGTTCTACCTGCGCGATGTCGCCCAGTCGGATCTGTTTTCCCGTCATGGTCTTGATCAGCAGGTTTTCAATATCCTTTTCATCCTTCAGCTGATCGCTCACCCGAAGTTGTATCCGGTTGTTTCCGGCCTCATACTTTCCGGCTTCAACCGTTTTATTGGCTGCATTGATACCGCTCATGATTTGAGTTGCCGTCATGCCGTTGCGGGCCAGGTTTTCTTTGGGCAGCGTAATCGTAATACATTCATCCCGGCTGCCAAATAAAGTCACCCGCTTGACACCGCTCACACCCAACAAGTTCCGGCGCAGGTATTCGGCATACGTAGTCATTTCCCGATTATCATAGCCGTCGGCTTTCAAGGCATAGAACATTCCGTAGACGTCGGACACATCATCAATCACCATCGGCGTGCTGCAACCGGCAGGAAGCATGGCGGACGCGTCATTGACTTTCCGGCGCAGTAAATCCCAGTATTGCTGCACCTGACTTTCGGGAACCGTCATTTTCATCTCGACCGTTACTAAACCCATGCCGTTCGACGATTCGCTTGAGATATAATTCACTTCCGGCATCGACCGTAAAGCTTCTTCCAGAATGGAAACCGCCTCCAGTTCCACCTGATGTGCCGAAGCACCCGGATACAGCACCACGACATTTGCCTGCTTGATGCTGATTTCCGGATCTTCCAGCTTCGGCATCTTGCTGTAAGAATAAATACCTCCGAGGATAATAGCTACCATCAACGACCAGAACAACGTAGGCCGTTTGATAAAATAAGTACTTAATTTCATGATTCGCTTCTCCCGATTAAATGAGTCCTCCTACATTCGTAGCAGCAGGTGCTTCTACGACGCCTACTTTCTCCTGTTCAACCAGCGCCTTTACTCCGGCTTTGACGATGCGTTCTTTTCCATTCAGTCCCTGACTGATCTGTAATGCTCCGCCCGGAAGCATCCGGTCGACAACTACTTTCTGGCGACTGACGGTGGAATCGGCATTGAACAGCCAGACATAGCAAGTACCGTCTTCCGACTGAAAGACAGAACTCTCCGGAACGGTGCAAGTATTCTTGGCCGACTCGTTATTCCGGATATGGATATTTACTTCTACATTCATCCCGGCCGTCAGCACCGACTGTGCTTCGTGTGGCAAAGCAAATTTAACCTTGTACAGCTGGTTGCCGTCGGCTTTCTGGTTGATGCTGATCCACTTCAGATCAAAGCGTTTGTCCGGATACTGTGCAGACACACAGTCGAAACCGGAAAAGTCTGTTTGCCGGATATACAAAGAAGCCGGGATATCAGCTTCCACCTCAAAGTGATTTACATCCAACAAGGAAACAACTGCTGTTCCGGCTCCGATCATTTCGCCTGCCCGGAAATTCACTTGCTGGATATAACCGCTCACCGGTGCTTTTAATACCGTATATTCACGGCTCAACTGGCATTGTTCCAGCTGGATGCGCAATTGCTCCAGTCCGGCCAAAGCCTTTTCATAATCGTTTCCGCTCATACCATTTTGCTGATACATGCGTTGCATGCGGCCAACTTCTTTCTTCATCTGTTCGTATTGGATGCGGGCAGCGTCCAGATTCAGCTGGTAGTCTTTGCTGTCTAAACAAGCGATAGTCTGGCCCTGGCGGACAAAATCACCTTCTTTTACGGCCATCTTTTCAATAACTCCGCCAACACGGAATCCGACACTGATTTCTTCCGATTCTTTGACGATACCCGAAAAATGTTTCGTCGAAGTCTCTCCGTTGATCGAAGGAGTCGTTAATACGACGTGGTGCAGGATTGGATCTTTTTTCTCCTCGTGATGGCATGACATCAGGCATAAGCCGATGAATACAAAAATTCCTAATTCTTTCTTCATAAATAATACCTCTTTTAGTTTGTTGCAAATGTACCGTAAGCCCGAGATATGAGAGGAAGAAAATATGAACAATGATTGTGCATATTTTCCGATACAATTTGCATTTCGGAGAAAATGGCTTTATCTTCGCAAAGACAACTTAAATTCTCCGATGCTTTATGAACCGAAAGAAGAAAATAGTTCAAATACAGATTTCACAGATTCCACACCAGTTTTCTCAAGGAGTACTGCAAAATCAATACATGCTGTTTGATAACTTGGACGAAGAAACAACAGCCAACTTGCTGAAAACAGCCGACCCGATTCAAACCAACGATTTACTTTCCATTCATATCGCCCGGGGAACACTCGAAATGGAAGTGAATTATGAAACCGTTGTTCTCAAGGAAAGGCAAATTGTATCGATTATGCCGGGATCAACCTTCAAGTTAACCCAGAATTCTCCGGATCTGATCTATTTTGGTTTTGTCATACACGTCGATTTGATTACCAACATGCTGAAAAGCCTGCATATAGAAACCAGCCTGTCTGAACGCAGCCAGTGTTTTTATAAACATCAGGGAAATGTACAGACTTTATCCGACAGTCTGAAGATTTACAGGCTGATCAAAGAGGAACTCTCTCTTCCGGCTTATCCCACACAACCGTTGGTGATTCAGCGCTACTGCGAGATCCTGACGCTGAAAGACTATAAGTTGTATGAAGATTCAGAGCGGGCAGTTACTGCACCGAATAATCGGAGAGAAGAACTATTTCGCCTTTTCCTGCAACTCCTGGAGGAAAACTATGTAAGAGAACGGAACACGGGTTTTTATGCCTCCCAGCTTTGCATCAGTCCGAAGTACCTTTCTTCCATCATTAAGGAGCAAAGCGGTAAAACCTGCGCCGAATGGATTGACGAATACATTTCATTCAATGCTAAAACTTTATTGAAAGACAGCACGCTTAGCATCAAGCAGATTAGCGATCGCCTGGGTTTCCCTTCCCAAAGTATCTTCGGCCGCTTCTTCAAGAAGATAAATGGTGTTTCACCCAAAGAATTTCGTAACCGGCAGGATGTTTGAATAGGAAAGCCAGTAAGATCCTTGTATTTTCCTGTTAAAACCTTATCTTTGTGCATCCCGCTATTGGGGCATAATATTAAATAAAACCTTTTCTATGAGAAAACGTGTATTTATCAATCCGTTTGTGGATCGGGGGTTTAAGATTCTGTTTGGACAGGAATCAAGCAAGGAATTATTAATCGGGCTATTAAACGACATGCTCGAAGGAGAACGGCATATCCGGGATCTTCATTTTTTAGACAAAGAAGTGCAGGCTGTAACAACCGATGGCCGTGGCGTGATCTTCGATCTAGAGTGTGAAGACAAAGACGGAACGATATTCATTGTCGAGTTACAAAATGCTGCTCAACCTTATTTCTATGAGCGCGGACTTTTCTATCTGAGTCATGCCATCGTTCGCCAAGGGGAAAAAGGTGCAGACTGGAAATTCAAGTTATGTCCGGTTTATGGAATCTTTATCCTGAACTTCCGTTCCGGCAGGACGGATAAAGTCCGTACAGATATTGTATTGGCAGATCGGGAAAACGGAAAACAAATGAGTAATATTCTACGGGAGATTTTCATTGAGATGCCTCTTTTCACCAAGACAGAATCTGAATGTGAAACCCCGTTGGATTATTGGTTATATAATTTAAAGTATATGGAACAGTTGGAAACATTATCATTCAAAGGTCAGAGGGAACTCTTCAACCACTTGGAAAAATTGGCCAAGATTGCCAATATGAACAAGCGGGAAAGGGCAGAATACGAGGCCTGTCTTAAAGTATATCGTGACAACAAGAATATTGAAGACTATCGGGAAGAACAGTTGAAAGAGAAATACCAGGAAGGTAAAGAAGAAGGCCATAAGGAAGGTGCTTTGGATAAGGCACGGAATATTGCCCGTTCTTTAAAGCAAAATGGTTTTTCTACAGAGCAGATTCAGCAATATACGGGTTTGGCGGCTGAAGAAATCGATCGTTTGTAGAGGAAAAGTTCATGTACTTGAAAAAAGGAATTTCGTGCTATGAATCCGTTTGTTTCGTCCTATAATCCATATATTTTGGAAAATAATACAAGTTTTTTCTTGTTGATTCAGAAAACCTCTTTATCTTTGCAGTGATTCCGTAGCGAACAGCGGTTCGCGTTTTGCGGTTCATACTATTAATGTAAGCATTTTACGAAGATTATTCCATCATTGAAAATCTGGAAAATTTTAAGTGTTACGGAATAGTGGACAAGTAAATGCTTGCGCTGAATACGTATAGAAATGTCTGCCCTACATGGGTGGACTGTATTATATCGTATAAGCGCGGGCTTTTGTTCTATTATTGTAACACGGGTTTTATTTCCAGATACCTCAATGATAATAATAGACAACGAGCCCGTGCTTTTTTTATGTCCTTACATAAACGATATAACCAAAGCCGGGTTTGTTCAGAGCTTCGTAAAATTAGTTGTTGGAAAAGTCTATTAATCTATTTATTAACAATTAATTTTATTATTATGAACAAAAAGTTTTCTACTTTGCTAGGTGGCTTCTTATTGGCTGGAGGTTTATTCTCTGTCCTTGAAGCTGAAAATTTACCTATAGGAAGTGATATTGCTGCTGATTTTAAGAATGGCAATGAATATTACTTAGTAAATACTATTGATGGTGTCAAATATGTCTATGGCTTTGAAGAAATTGCCGGAAGTCCTAATTTGGTTCAACAAGTTGTAAAAAAAATAACTGATTCTGACTTCGGCGAAAATGATTACAAAAACTATTTATGGAAAGTTGAAGAAGTTAAATTAACTGGAGTTGGAGAAAGCCCAGTTAAATATGGCTATAAATTAACTAATAAAGCTACAAGTAAACAGTTGATCTTTAATAATGATGGAACTGTTGATGTTGATTATAGCGATAATGATGACTTGGACGATAAAGCATACTTCTTTATTTTTGATGGTAATGCGCAGTATAAGAACGTTACTACAACAAGTGCTAATATTTATGATGGTTTTCAGTATGGCTCAAGTAGCAGCTATACTCATTTAGCGGTATACACTTCTCCTGCTAGATTAGAAAGATGGAATAATGTGAAATCTTCAGCATTTTCTTTCTATTCATATGAAGATGTAGAAATGGGCGATGAACTGAATCAATTATATAACTCAATCGGTTTCAACTTCGGCATCACAGGTGAAGATAAGGTAGATAATATCTTTGATAAGGAAGGTGTTCGGATTAAAGCTATTGAACTTACTGGAGATAAAACAGGCGAATCTGGTTTTGCATTTCCTAAAGGTACATATTTCGTTACAGAAACACCTGCAGGAATGGATACAAAAGATCCATCTTACGATGAATTGATGAATTGTACATTTATCGCAGCATCTCCTTCTTTAAATGATATCAACTTAGCTGCAGATAGAAAGACTGGTAAAGGTTTCCAATTGACTACTGTTTCAGGTAAGGATTTGAATAATTATGTTGGTACAGAAGATAGCCGTAAGTCACAAGGAGAAGATATCTCTGTTTACAATGCTTGTTTCAAAGTGTTGAGAAACAGTGATGGTAATTATGATTTGAGCTTGGCTAAATTCCGCTTCAATGAAAAAGCAGATTCTGACGAACAGACTGATGCTGCAAAAACAGTTCGCTTTGCTGTAACACCGAAGACGGGTGATGATCATACAGAAAAATACTTGACAACAATCCTTTCTGATGATCCTAACTACTACTTCGTGTATAAAGAAACGAATACAGCTAAAGCTACAGATTTCTTGAATGAAAGTGCAAAAGCCGTCTACACAATTCAGTTCGCAGCTGGAGATGCTGAAGGTAAGTATTTATACGCTACAGCATATGATCAAGATGATTCAAATTCTGATATTTATGCTAAAGGCGCTGCATTTGTTGATACAAATATGCCAGAAGCTCAGTGGATTATCTCGGATGTTAAGACAGCAGATAATACAATTAAATTTACTAACCGTGCAAACAAGAATATAAGTTTCACTACTAAATTGTATAAAGAGAGTGATGGCTCTTATACAATGGCATTGGATGCTGCTACAAATTACTACGATCTGAATGTAAATAATGATGGTGATATTATTGCAGCTTCTTCTACAAAAAATTTGCATGCAAGTGTTGTTGAATTAAAGCAAGTTACAACTGATAAGTTTGCTGGTACTTGGAATGTTGCTGATGGTACTGAAGTAACAATGTTGTTTGCTCGTGATGTTACTCCAACTTCTAATAAGTTGTATGTAACAAGAACATTGGATGCAACGACAGGAAATGAAACAAATACTTTAGAAGTAAGTAATAAATTAGCAGATGCAATACAGTTTAAGTTAGTTAAATCTGTTGATTCTGTAATTATAACTAATCCGTATGCCTACAAAGTAGGTGATGTAATCAAATATCAGAGTAAAGGTGATACAATTGCCTATTACACTTACGAAATGCAGGCATATCAAGATGGAGTAGCAAAAGACTTATTCTTAGATTGGAACAGTTCTAAATATGAATTAGCTACAACAGGTGATAAGTTTATTATCAAGGATAATGTTGATGGTTCTGTTTCTGTTTTGACAACAAATAATTATGCTCATGAAGACTTCATAGCAGTAGAGGATTGGAAAGGAACAGGTAATACATCAGGCAAATCGTTTGTTGAATATTATGCAAAGAAAGCTATTAAGTTTGGAAAACTTACTGAAGCTGTAGGTGCTAACTACGTTAAAACATATTTAAACATCGAGGCTCCTGAAACTTCTTTGGCTGCAACAGAAAGCTATGTAACAATTAAGAGTGATCTGGGTAACTACATCACAATGAACGAAGATCGTGATGGTATCATGGCTTCTACTGATCCTGCTACTATCCGTGTGATTGCAACAGATACTGAAAAGAATATTCCTTCATTCTATATCACAACAGGTTGGAACGAAGATGGTTCAAGAATGTTTATGTTCAACCCGTCTGATTCAGTTAACTATTATGTAGCTGAAGGTTCTTATGATAAGAAATATCAGTGGGATGAAGAAGTAAACAAAGTTATCTTCAAGAATGCTACATTAAGTGGTGCTAAGAATGATACTTTGTCAACTGAAATCAAGGGCGTTAAGACTTTGGTAGCTGACAAGGCTGATAATAATAAGAAAGTACAAGGTGGTTTGGATAAGTTCAAATATCAGATCATCTTGGCTGAAGATGAAGATAACTTATACTGGATCCGTCAAAATGGCGAATACTTAACAAGCATTAATGGTAAGTTGACTTTCTCTAATGGTACAACGACCAATGCTGTTAAAGTGTATGTAGAAAAAACTTCTGCTCCTACAGCTAACGAAACAATCGCTGCTGGTAACGTAGTAGTAGCTGGTACAAACGGTGCAGTAGTTGTTAAGGGTGCTGAAGGCAAGAACGTAATCGTATCAACTATCCTTGGTAAGGTTGTTGCTAACGAAGTAGTTTCTTCAGACAACGCTCAGATCGCTACTCCGGCTGGTATCGTAGTTGTATCAGTTGACGGCGAAAGCTTCAAAGTTGTTGTTAAATAATTGACAATTGAAGATTAACAATTGACAGTTTATAAAATTGCGGTGGGACTTCTCCCATCGCAATCTATCAAAAGATATTTTTTAAGTTAATAGTCACGTGCCTGATTTAATCAAGGCAAGTACCCTGCGAAGGAGAACAAGTGGCATTAGTATTAATAATAGTGTAATATAAAGTTTATGTTCTATTAGTAACCCTGCGAAGAGTAAACATAGAATCTCAAAAAGATGAATCCCTGTCGTTCGTTTGGGCGGCAGGGATTTTTTGTTTCTGACTGTAAGGAAGGGCAGGAAACGTAGCATTTGTCTGTTGTCCATTAAGTCTGATCGTCTCCTCTTAATAGCAAATACCATGCGAGCCTGTTGGCATGATGCTGGAATTATCCCGGGAAATTTGTATCTTTGCACCTCTAATTATTAAACAATTCTATTTATTTATGATTACATCAGACCAACTACATGACGTGTTGGAGCGCGAGAAGGCGCTGAGGGGGTATCTTTGACATTGATGGTAAGACCATTCAATTAGAAGAAGAAGAATTACGTACACAGGATCCGGCTTTCTGGGAAGATGCCAAACGGGCAGAAGTCCAGATGAAGAAGGTGAAAGACCTGAAGAAATGGATCGAACTGTATAATGAGGTGAAGGCTGCGACGGATGAAGTGCAGCTGGCCTACGAATATGTGAAAGAAGGAATCGTCTCGGAAGAAGAGCTGGATGCCAACTATGCCAAGGCGGTCGAGCTGATCGAAAATCTGGAATTCCGTAACATGCTTCGGGATGAGGCCGACCAGATGAGCTGTGTGCTGAAGATCAATTCAGGTGCCGGCGGAACGGAAAGCCAGGACTGGGCTTCCATGTTGTACCGTATGTACACACGCTGGGCCGAAGCCAACGGATATAAAGTCTTTATTGCCAACTACCAGGATGGGGATGAGGCTGGAATCAAGACCGCTACACTGAATATCGAAGGCGATTATGCGTATGGATATCTGAAGAGCGAGAACGGTGTACATCGTCTGGTACGCGTTTCGCCGTATAATGCTCAGGGAAAACGTATGACTTCATTTGCATCCGTGTTCGTTACGCCCTTGGTAGATGATTCTATCGAGGTGAAGATCGATCAGGCCGCTATTTCGTGGGATACGTTCCGTTCGGGTGGTGCCGGAGGTCAGAATGTGAATAAGGTAGAATCAGGAGTTCGCTTGCGTTATCAGTTCAAAGATCCGTACACAGGCGAGGAAGAAGAAATCCTGATTGAGAATACGGAAACCCGAGACCAGCCGAAAAACCGTGAAAATGCTATGCGCCAGTTGCGTTCTATCTTGTATGATAAGGAACTGAAACACCGGATGGCTGAACAGGAAAAGGTAGAGGCCGGAAAGAAGAAGATCGAATGGGGCTCACAGATCCGCAGTTATGTATTCGACGACCGTCGGGTAAAAGACCATCGTACCAACTACCAGACATCGGATGTTACCGGTGTGATGGATGGTAAGATCGACGGTTTCATCAAGGCTTATCTGATGGAGTTCGCCGGATCAGAATCTGCCGAGAAGTAGAAATAAACTGAGTTATCAACTGGTTGTTCATAAAATTGTGGGTGCAATATTTGCGTATGTCGAGAATAAGTCGTAATATTGCACCCGATTTCAGAACACATGTTCTTTGAAAGACTGGTCCTATAGCTCAGTTGGTCAGAGCACCTGACTCATAATCAGGGAGTCCTTGGTTCAAGCCCAAGTGGGACCACATAATTCAGTGAATCACTTACGAGTTTTTCGTGAGTGATTTTTTTGTTTATATCCATTCTCAAATCTATTAGACATGAAAAGACTGATCTTATCTTTCTGCACCGGGCTGGCTTGTTTCTCTTTGTCTGCCCAGTCTCCTGTTACTTATTCCAACCCGGTGATACCGGGCGATGTGGCCGATCCTACGATTATTCGGGCCGGCGATGTGTATTATGCAGCCGGTACATCTTCTGAATGGGCACCGTTTTATCCTTTGTTTCAATCGTATGATCTGGTAAATTGGCGGCAGGTGGGGCATTTGTTCTATGAACAGCCGGCTTGGACGAAATCGTCATTCTGGGCACCTGAGTTATTCTATCACCGGGGAACGTATTATGTATATTATACGGCCCGCCGGAAATCGGATGGGGTTTCTTATATTGGTGTGGCTACTTCCGACAAGCCGTCCGGACCTTATACCGATCGGGGCGTTGTTGTTGAATACGGAACAGAAGCCATTGATGCCTTTATCCTGGAGGATGAAGGGCAACTGTATATTTCCTGGAAGGCTTATGGATTGGATGACCGTCCGATTGAGCTGTTGGGGTGCCGACTCTCGGCCGATGGACTGAGACTGGAAGGTGAACCTTTTACCTTGCTGAAAGATGATGAACGGCGCGGGATGGAAGGACAGCACTGGCTGAAATTAGGCGATTATTATTATCTGATCTATTCGGTGAATGGTTGTTGTGGCCCGAAGAGCGATTATGCCGTCTCGGTGGCGCGTTCCAGATCATTGCAGGGACCGTATGAGAAATATGAAGGAAACCCGATTTTACATGGTGGAGACGAAATACAGTCATGCGGACATGGAACGGTAACCACAACGTCCGACGGACGGATGTATTATCTTTGTCATGCTTATTTCCCCGGGGAAAATTTCTTTATGGGACGACAGCCGATTCTGCAAGAACTGGTGTTGGGTGATGATGCCTGGTTGCATTTCAAGGAAGGAGAAACGGCTTCGAAGACACACCCGCTGCCGTTGGCCGGGCATGTGCAGCAACCGGTTCCCGACTTCTACGATGATTTTACTTCAGACCGCTTGCGTGTGGAATGGACCTGGAACTATCCGTTTGCCACACCCCGCATCCAGTTGTTTGGCGGCCGCCTGTCTTTGAGCGGAGAACTGAAGGCCGGGGCTGAGGCCGGTACTGCCTTATGCTTGCGTCCGGTAGCAGCCGATTATACATTCGAGACTGTTGTCTTAAACCAGAATGATGCCCGTAAGGGAATAACCATGTATGGGGATGATCGGAATCTGCTGTCGTTGGTCTGCCGGAATAATCAACTGGAGCTTTGCTTGCGAAAGGAAGGAAAAGAGACTCCACTGGCAGCTCCGGTAGTTCTTCCCATACCGGAAAGAGGTGAAAAGCCGGTTTATCTGCGTTTGCAGGTAAAGGCCGGTTGCCAATATGCCTTCTTTTACAGTCTGGACGGAAAGAGCTGGACACAGATTAAGCAGCAAGTCCAAAATGCCGATCTGGTACAATGGGACCGAGTGGCCCGTCCCGGATTATATTATGAAGGAAAGACCGGAGAAGCTTTATTCGAATATGCGCTGATGCGTAATCAGCACTAGAAAAGAAGGACATAGAAAATGGAAAACGATTCTCGTGAGTTTCCTGTCGGATTCTCGGGAGAATCGTTTTCGTTTCCCGTTGGATCTGAAATGACTTCAAGCGACTTGGGTATCGGAAATTTATTCCTGGAACAAAGCGCGGGCCACTGTCAGATCGAACGGAGTAGTAATCTTTATATTTTCCCGGTTCGATAAAACCATAGCCACCTGGAATCCGGCAGCTTCAACCACCGAGGCATCGTCGGTAAATGTATCTGTATATGGCTGCTGATAGGCACGAATCAGGATGTCGGAGGCAAATACCTGCGGTGTATGAACGGCATAATACCGTGAACGGTCGACCGGGCAACTGCTCCCGTCGGCCTGCTTCATGCGGAGCGAATCAATCATCGGCAGGGCCGGAACAACCGCTCCTGTTTCTTCAGCTTTGGCAAAGCAGGCAGCGATTACTTCCGGAGATACAAACGGGCGTACGCCGTCGTGTACAGCGATCAGGGCTTTTTCGCCGGAAGCTTCTATCTCTTCCCGAATTGCATTCAGTCCGTTCTGTACAGAATGAAAACGGGTCTCGCCCCCGTTGACAATCCGATGAGGAGCCTTACAGCCGATTTCCTTACAGAGCATCTTCCAGTAAGCCTGATGATCTGTCGGGAGAACAAGGATGATGTTCATCTGGTTGTCCCACCGCCAGAACTTTTCAACCGTATGCATCAGTATGGGTTTTCCCGCCATGGGAATAAACTGTTTGGGCAGATCACCGCCCATGCGCAAGCCTTTTCCACCGGCTACGATGATGACATATCGCTTCATGATTCCAGTTCCTCCAATACTTTCTTTACTTCCTCGTCTACTTTATACAGTTTATCCTTGCAGAGCTTGATCAGTCGGGTTGCCTCTTTTACATTATCGAGCAGGAGATCCACATCCAAATCCCCACGTTCGATGTCTGCCACGATACGACGTAACTTCTCGATGGCTTCATTGTATGATTCTGCTTTCTTTGCCATATTTCTGTTGTATGCTTGTTTTATGATTCTTTCTCTATAATTTGCTGAACGTCTGAAACAACTTCTCCATCCATGAAACGGGTGGTGAGCGGCTCGTTGGTCTGAACATCCTTCACCGTCTTGATAATCTTACCTTGTTGCAGTGTAAGGCTGTAACCCCGTTGCAGGATATATTCCGGCGAAGCCATACGGATGAATTGCTCTTTTAGCTCCAGGAAACGGAATTCCCGGGTGAAACGGCTGTCTGTTGCTACTCGTATGCGTTGTTTCAGCTGTTCCATACCTGATTCTTCCCGGTTGACGGAACGTTGGATAATACCGGGTAACTGGGCGGCCAGAACCTGCAATCCGGACAGATTCTTTTCCAACCGGTTCTTCACTAACATAGGGAATCGGGTTCCGATCTGCTGCAAGGTATAAGATTCTTCTTTGAGCCAGCTTCTGACTTCCTGCGTGAACCGTTCTTCCAAATCGCTTAAGGTGGCTGCCTGGAGGTCAAGACAATGAATCAGGAAAGCGGCGACTGCCGTCGGTGTCTTCAGTCGGGTATGTGCCACTAAGTCCACGATCGTGTCATCCCGCTCGTGGCCTATTCCGGTAATAATCGGTAACGGAAACTGGGCACAATGGGCTGCCAGTAAATACGAATCGAAGCTGTTCAGATCGGAAGTCGCACCACCACCTCGAATAATGACGACAACATCGAAAAATTCCCGGCAGGCATCAATACGTTCGAGGGCCGAAATGACCGATTCTTCCGTTTTCTCGCCTTGCATCAGTGCTGGGAAAAGTTTGGGATAAAAGGGATAACCGGCCTGGTTGTGCAACAGCTGATTCAGAAAATCCTCGTATCCGGCCGCCGTCGGTGAGGTGATGACGGCAATCCGGGTAGGAAAATCCGGAAATGGAAGTTCTTTGTTGAGCGTGAAGATACCTTCGGCCTGTAGCTGACGGATAATTTCCTGCCGCTTACGGGCCATGTCTCCGATCGTGTATGTCGGATCAATGTCAACCACATTCAGGCTGAATCCGTATAATTCGTGGAACTCGATGGTTACTTTTACCAGTACCTTCAGTCCCGATGTGAAAGTCTGTCCGGTTTCCATCTCAAAGTAAGGCTTCAGCATTCGGAATACCTTTGCCCAGATGGAACCGCGGGCCTTCGCCACCAGCTGGTTGGTTTTCGGGTTCTTTTCTACAAATTCCAGATAACAATGCCCCGAGGCGGCATTGACGCGCACATCACTCGTCTCGGCACGGACCCAGTAAGCCTCCGGAAAAGTAGCTTCTAACGTATCCCGGACCGCTCCGGTCAGTTCAGACAAGGTAAATATCGTTTTATCATCTCCGTTTGCTTCCATCTTTTAATCCCGCTTTATAGGATTTATACATATTCGGCACGCCATAGCCTAATTCGTTATCCGGTTGCTTGGCCTGCGAAGCATATTGCCTGATCAATACCCGTATTTCGGCCGCATTCAGTTGAGGCAGTGCCTGCCACAAGCAGGCTCCTAATCCGGCTAAGATAGGGGTAGAAAAAGAAGTCCCGTTGGCTTGACGGATGAAACCTCCCGGTTCAATGACACAACAGTTTGTGCCCATAGCTGCGACGTCAGGTTTGATTCGCCCGTTGGCAGTAGGACCCATGGAACTGAAATCACTTCTTTTCTGTTTTTCAGTTACAGCTCCGACGGTCAAAATATCCGGCGTGTCAGCCGGAACGGTAATCTTTTCCCATCGGGTATTTCCCTCATTGCCGGCACTGGTAAATACCAAGAGCCCTTTTTCTGCCGCCATCTGTGCCGCTTGAGAGATAAATGCCTTCCGGCCAGTCAGGTCTTCGTGCGTATAGTCGGTAGCCGGTTCATCAAAGTCGAAATAACCTAAAGAAGAACTGATGATATAAGCCCCGACACTGTCGGCATATTCCACGGCAGCAGCCCAGTAATCCTGTTCAATCGGTGATTCTCCATTGGAGTCTTCACTCTTGATCAGCCAATAGGTTGCTTCAGGAGCTGTGCCCGTCATAATCCCCGGTAAATTAGCTGCCAGGCACGACAATACTTTCGTTCCATGTGCGTCGCTGGCATAGACTGTTTTCCCCGGATATACAATGTTACGTGTCCCTTCAATATGGGTAGAAGCAAAAGCATCAATGCGGTTTACATCTGTAAATCCGGCATCAATCACGGCGATACGCATCCCTTTACCTTTGAATCCCCGTTTATGGAGTTTATCTCCTTTCATCATCCGGATCTGCTTTTGCGCATAGCCATACCGGTTGCGGAGAGTTTTCTTATCTATGTGTAAAGTTTCTGTATGATCAGATTCCTGTAAGGGAATATGCTTTCCTTTCCATACCCAGCAGACAGAGTCGACAAATGCCAGTCGTTTCAGCTTCTCAACCAGACTACTGTCCGGATATTCAACTACTACAGTCGACAGCCAGCGGCTTTCCGTGATAAGCGCACATCCGCAGTTGGCTAATTGTTCTTTATACGAGTTGGAGATAGGTAAATCTGAATAGGAGACAGGTATTTGCTGTTGTTCCCTGCGAAGAATAGCCGCTTCAGAAAGAAACGCTTCCGGATGATCGGTGTTACAGGTCTGATTCCCCTTGTCTTTCAGATAGACACGAAACCGGTAATAAGTATTTTCACTCCATGAGGGAACGGCGGCGAACAGACATAAAAATAGCAACCAGTATTTCATACAATCGTTGAGTACTTATAATAAAAAGGCACACAAAAGCTCAAAGAGAACCCTTGCAGTATTATTCTCTTTGAGCTTTTGTGTGCTTGGAGTTCATCACGCAGAAGCAAATAAATTGCATCTACTTAAATCTTATTCATCGATATTTTTGCAGATTGGTATTTCTCGTTTGATGTTCTGACGCAAAGAAATCAATGTCTCGGTAGCTGTTACACCCGGGATTTCCTGAATCTTTGAGTTCAGCAGTTCCATCAGGTGCTCATTGTCGCGGGCGTACAATTTAACCAGCATGGTATACGGACCTGTGGTAAAATGGCATTCAACTACTTCCGGAATTTTTTCCAATTCTGGCACAACATCTTTATACATGGAGCCTCTTTCGAGCTTTACTCCAATATAGGTACATGTGTTATATCCCAAGATTTTAGGATTGATGTGATACCCAGAACCAACAATGACGTTCATATCAATCAGGCGTTGTACACGTTGATGGATGGCAGCACGCGATACACCGCATTCTTCTGCCACATCCTTAAACGGAATACGGGCGTTCTTTGAAATAATATTCAGGATCTGATGATCTAGTTTGTCTATTTTTTCCATATACTGAAATGATTAATATATTCAAGCATGTTTTTACCGTATCAAAAATATGTATTTTATTTGGAAAAATAATCATTTTGAAAGAAAAAAGTCACTAAATAATGCGAAAGCGGGGAAAAGATGCTTTACAACATGCTTTTCTCCGCTTTTCTGCTATAAGTGTCGTATTCTCTATTAATTCGGATACGATATGGAGGATTTATTTTACGATTTCCAGCAATTCAACTTCGAACTTCAGAACGCTGTTCGGCTTGATATCCGGACCAGCAGCACGTTCTCCGTAAGCCAGTTCAGAAGGAATCCAGAAGATATATTTAGAACCAACAGGCATCAATTGCAAACCTTCTGTCCAGCCTTTGATAACCTGGTTAACACCAAATTCTGCCGGTTCGCCACGATCAACAGAGCTGTCGAACTTGGTTCCATCCAGCAAAGTTCCCGTATAATGAACTTTTACACGGTCTTTTTCTGTCGGTTTTGCTCCCGTACCTTCTGTGATAACCTGATATTGCAAACCACTTTCTGTAGTGATTACGCCGCTCTTTGTTTTATTTTCAGCCAGGAATTTTTCACCTTCTTCTTTGTTCTTCTTTGCTTCTTTAGCAGATGCCTGAACAAAGTATGTTTGCATGTATTCGCGTGCTTTTTCCGGAGTCATTTTGGTTGAATCACCTTTGATTGCTTCTACAAAGCCGGCGATCAGTGCATCCACATTGGCTTCACCACCCGGTAATGTCTTCAGATTTTCTTTGTAACCAGCACCAGTGCTGACACCAATTGCATAGCTGACGCTATCTACATCATTGCTCAAGCTGACATTCTGCTTTGAATCGCAAGAGGTAGCAGCAAGACCCAATACGACTGCAGATGCTGCAGCCAAAACATTTACTTTTTTCATTTTGTATCTATGTTATGAATTTATTATTACTTAACGATGTCCAGCAACTCAACATCAAAGATCAGTGTGCTGTTCGGTTCAATCATTTCGCCGGCTCCCTGTTCTCCGTAGGCCAGATTAGACGGAATGAACAGACGCCATTTTGAACCTACCGGCATTAACTGCAAGGCCTCTACCCAACCCGGGATAACCTGGTTAACACCAAATACAGCCGGTTGTCCGCGTTGAACAGAACTGTCGAATACAGTACCGTTGATCAATGTTCCATGATAGTGGCATTTTACTTTATCGGTTGCTTTCGGC
Source organism: Parabacteroides sp. AD58 (assembly GCF_023744375.2). Taxonomy (NCBI): domain Bacteria; kingdom Pseudomonadati; phylum Bacteroidota; class Bacteroidia; order Bacteroidales; family Tannerellaceae; genus Parabacteroides; species Parabacteroides absconsus. Next base: position 3,168,811 of record NZ_CP146284.1, read on the forward strand.
TTGGCTCCGTTGCCTTGTTTCAGCACCTGATACTGAAGTCCGCTGGGTAATTCTACTACACCCGCTCTTCCTTTGTTTATGTGTAAGAATTCTTCTCCTGCTTTTTTGTTGATTTCCATCTTCTCTTTCTGCAGTTTGATAAAGAATTCATTGATGACTTCTTTTGCCTCGTCATAAGTGATGTCCGGCTGTTTTTCGTTCAATACATCCGTTAAACCTTTTACGAAGTCTTCAACCTGCAGATTCTTGATACCTGAGTTCAGGAAATTATTCCCAATGCTTAATCCAAGTGCGTAGCTAACTTTATCCATGTTTTTATTTTACAAACTATTTATGCGGCGCAAATGTAGTGTTTTAATCAGAGAATTTCCTCATATATTGATTGAAAAATTCTAAAGGAAACAGGAATCGGATACAATATCTTTCCGATTCCTGTTATTTGTTCTGTATAATCATTCAGCTGGACAGACAAACGGAATGACTTTTGCTTCCATTTCCTTGGATGCTTGTACCAGTTCTTTCTGTGACAGGCGGATGGGCGTTTTGGAAAATTCCGGTATGTTGAATGAAAACAGGGAATTATCGTAATAGGCCGGTGATTCTTGTGGCAGGAGAAATGGCTTGCTGGCTTTTCCGTCGCTGTCGATATGGGCGACGAACGGGCGTGTAAACAAGCCGTCCAGGCGGCGGCTGGAAAATACGAACCAATGCCCGTTGCTGCTCCAGGAATGATAGCTCTCAACGTCCGGACTGTTGACTGCCTTGAGACTGTCGGTTTCGAATGTGTCTAAATGAAGCAGGCGTAAATCCGCGTCTTTATGCCAGATGGAGAAGTTTCCATAATCAGAAATGGTATAGAGCAGGTATTTTCCGTCGGGAGAAATCCGGGGGAATTTGATGCTTCGTCCTTCTTTCCGGGCATTATATAAGGTATCGATTTCGCTTCCAATTTCTCCGTTTTCCGGATTAAACGAGACTTTTAATAAGTTGTATTTTACATCCCTGTATTGATCTGGCATAGCAACTGAATCGGCTGAACAGTAAATCAGAGCTTTCCCATCAGGTGTAAAAGTCGGGAAAGTCTCAAAATGACGGGACGAATTCAGCCAGGGTGTGCTGTAGGCTATTTCTTTTTCCAAGTCATAGATGAGGATATCAGAACTTTCGTCATAAACTTCAATCCGATTTGGATCGGAGAAGTGAAAATCCTGATGGGTCTCGTTGGTTGAAAAAGCAATATACTTTCCGCTTGGATGCCAGTATGGATAAACGAAGGCTGCGGCTTGTCCGTTCTTCTCTAAGGTGATTTTCTTTATCTGATCCTTTTCGATCAGGTATGTTCCGTTGTAATATGCCCGTTGGTGGAATGACCACTTATCTCCGTTCTGCTGACAGAACGAATGGCAGTTCAGGCAACTGTTATTGGTATACTGGTTGGTAATAACAGGTTTTTCAACAAAGTTTTCAACACATCGTTGATAAATCCCCATCTCATTCCACATCCGATAACCTGGGAAAATACGGCGATAAGTCAGGTAGGCATCAATAGAATCTGATGATACGTATATGGGGAAATCCTTTCTTTTCCAGGTGTTTGTCTTATCTGTGAAATAGACGATTACTTGAATTTCTTTTCCTTGTGCATCTTGTAGCAGGTCTTTCCAGTCTGATGCAGGTATGTTGAAAACTCCCTTGTCTGCTTCTACTTTCAACTCTTTGTTGGAAGTTTTCAACAGTGTTATTCCCTTCGTATCGTCGGCCAGAAAGCGGAAGTTCAGCGGCGCTATGTTTACGGGAATGGTAACCGATTCATAATCGGGAAAAAGCTGGATGTCTCCGGGCTGAGCCTGATCAGGTATTTTCAGATCGCAGGCCGTTTGTACCAGACCGACTAAGAGTATGCTGATAAAAGAGTAGAGCTTCATGATTATTTCTGTTTTTTGAATTGTTTGAAATAATAATAGAACCAATAGGTTTGTCCGAATTCCCGGTAGATGGACTGAATGTCCTGATTCTGAGAGCGACTGTTCATGTTTTGCTTCAGTTGCTGATAAGCCTTCCGGATATTCGGTTGAACCGGAATCTGCCCAGTTAAAGTGCTGTCGGCATCTTCCAGAATCAGCCAGGCTTCCTGGAAATGCCGTGGCCAGGACTGATTTTGTGGATAATTCGTAGTCGTAATGTATTGACGGAATTTTTCCAGTTGCTTGTCCAGGAGATAGTAACAGCCTTTATATTCCCATCCGATGCGGTTGGAAACCTGGTATGAATCCCATAATGAATCCGTTGTCATCAGCGATAACAGTAAATCCTGTTTCTGTCGAGGAATTCCTTTATAGCATAATTCGGATTCTTCCTGCATTTTCTCCGGATGTCGCAGATAAACCGTATATTGTTGTGCCCAGTCTTTATAAAATGGCATTTCCTGCAGCAGGCTGAGGTATTTCCTGGCCAGTTGTTTGTCGCCCCGAAGCAAACTGATTTGTACCAACCGCTGCATCATGCGGGCATTTCCTTTTCGTTTTGACTGTGTAAATCCGTCCATGGCATAACTTTCAGCCAGTGCCAAATCGCCAATCATAAAATGGACGTCACAAAGAAGTTTGTCCATATAGAGGCTCTGGTTCCACGGGGCAACCAGACTCTTGGCTCCTTTTTGGTCGAAAGCGAACATGTTCTCTGCCAGTTCTCCTTTTTGAGCCAAGGACATATTCAGGTAATTCAAACTGATGTAATCTTGTATAGGTCTTCCTTTATAGCGGTTGATGATGGTATCCCATTGCTTCTCCCGGGCTAAGTATGACAATTCATCTGTCATCCGGTTTTGTATGTCAAGCTGGTCCGGCATACAATATTTGCCAAATAGAAGTGTAACTATTAAGCAACAGCCTGAAAGGAATATTTTTACGCCCTTATGTCGGGTTGGAAAGGTGGCGAACAGACCAGAAATAGCTAAAACGCCTATGATGAGTAGAGAATATTGCAACCAGACATAGTATAGGAAATAATGTGGAAGAAGTTGAATTTCCAGATATTCTTCGGGTTTAAAGCCTTCTAGTAAAGAAACCGGTATATGGAAAGATTGGTAGCACAATAAGAACAGGGTGGCCGGAATCAGGCTCCATAACCCTTGTAGCTTCTGTTTGAATGTTGGGTAGATGAAAGCTGTCAGTAGCGTATAGATAACAGCATAGCAGACAGACAGTAATCCGGTAAATATAAATAGCAGTACTGTTGAAACAATACCGTATAAAGTAATTATCTTTTGTCGATTAATACGGGTTAAGGGAAGAAATGCCAGATGCATGAGGAACAGGCCGATGGTTCCGTCGATGAGGTAGTTACTGCGGATACTCATCTTGAGCAGCAGAAGGAGAGGGAAAAATGCTAGCAGCAAATGATAACCGGACGGTTTGATATGCTGTAGCAGGCGGTAGAGACTAAGCCCACATCCTACCAGCAGTAACATTTGAATAGTAATGGCCAAAAGAGGCATCCGATAATATTGGATAACAAACTGTCCGACAACGGCACAAAAACCTCCGGGCTGGCATAATTGTTCCCGGATATTCCACCAGGCAGGAACAAACAGCTGGCTCTCTTCTTGCTGTTGAAAGAGAAATACACCGAAAGCAAGGAAAAAGTAGTAAATCAACGCGGCAATAATCACCCAGAATAAAGTCTGTTTCCAATTCATATGTTTAAATCAAAATAGAATATTTTCAATTACCTGTTTATATAATAAAAGAAGAGGGTTTTTAAGCCCTCTTCTCTATAATATCCTTTGTTGGCTATAAATTAATAACCAGGATTTTGTTCCAATAATGGGTTCGCACTGATGCTTGAGTAGTGAAGCGGATAACGATTGTACTTCGTATCGTTAGTAGCTTTATGATCCCACCAGTCTTCAGTAACATAAGCACCCCAGCGGATTAAGTCGGTACGACGGCGACCTTCACGGATGAATTCCTGCATCCATTCTTTCAACATACGGTATTTATCCAAATTAGCAGCTGTTACAGGATCCGGATCATTACCGTCTTCAAAGTTACGTTTACGAATAGAGTTGATGATATCAGCAGCACCTTGTTTGTCACCTAAACGCATTTTGCATTCAGCTAGTGTGTAATAGATTTCAGCTAAACGAATGAAAGGACAGTCTGGATTGAAACGTTCTTTGTATTCGTCTTGGTTAGGCAGCGGGCTGAATTTCAAAACACGTACACCTGAGTTCTCTTCTGCATCAGCAATAGTAGAAGGCATTTCTGCATAGCTGTTGTAATCAACACCCAAGCGGCTTAGAGGAGCTATCTGGTCAACTACATTCAGTACTTCTCCTTTGTATTCACGACCTCCTAAGCATTGATAGTTGGGGAAGTCTGGATTCTGAAGCCTTCCGACAATGAACATTCCACGATATTTTTTACCTCCTTCATAAACATATAGTTGTTTACGAAGGTCTTTGTCGTTGAATGTTTCATACGGATTACCTACTTTGAAATTATACAAATTACCTTCCGGATCACGGCTTGGGTTCAAGCATAAACCATTATTTCCACCAGCATCCTGCAGACCACCTAAGTACTGATAGAAGTTATAAGGTAAAGTAAAAGCAGTCAGACCACCATCAGTTTCACCTTTTGCATTTTCACTCGGAACTGTCCAGATGATTTCCGGGCATGTCTCGTTGCCCCAACCAAAAATTTCAGTGAAGTTGTTGGCTAATGCATATTCTCCATATTTACCATCAATGATATCCTGGCATAATTGAGCAGTCTCCTCATACATGGGTTTACCGATGAATGCTTCTGCATTGAAGTATAGACGTACTTTCAAGGCAGCTGCAACAGCCTGATGGATAATGTTTGTCTCTTGTTCTCCCAGGACAGTTTTTACTGGCAAGTTGGGAAGAGAGACATTAAGCAAAGAGTCAACATAGTTGAATGTTTCCACATCAGTTGAACGGCCTTTCACGTCTTCTTTCGTTGATGTGTATAGTGGCATACCTCCGAACATGTCAAGTCCGTCTAAGTAGAAACAAGCTACCAATACATTCAGCTGATTTAACATGGAGGTTCTGTCTTCTTCTGTCAAACCAACCTTTTCGAAGTCAACAAGTTCCAGGTCTTCCTTTGCACTCCAAGCCTGGGCTGCTCCCATAGTAATCAGGTCCCAGCCATCTTTAATCGGTGACAAGTCATCTGTAAAATGATGATGATGCAAGTTCTGATAAACGGCACCGTCAAACCAGTCATTACCTCTCGTAGGAACGCACATTTCGTCTGTTCCTAATTCAGTTAAACGAATACGTGTATCGTTATGGGCTACCCACCAGCGCCAGTGAGTAAACGGACGATTGAATCGTGACCAAACGGCATCGGAGTTTGTATAATAAGTATCAGGCACAACTTGCGAATAGAATGTCGGATCTACATCACATGAGGTAGCCAACAGTAAACAAGAAACTCCTGCCAACAAACAATTTTTTATGTTATTAATTTTCATGTCAATTTAAGATGTTTAATTAAAATGAAACTTGGATACCTAATGTATATGTGCGGACGATTGGGTTGCAATCCCAAACCTTATCTACACCGTTAGCCCAACCAGTAATATCAACTTCAGGATTGTATCCAGAATAACCGGTAATTGTAGCTACGTTACCAACTGTTCCGTAGATACGCAGACGATCAGCCCATTTCGTATACTGCTTTAAGGACAAAGAGTAACCTAAAGTAATCGCGTCGATTTTCAGGAATGAACCATCTTCCAAGAAGTAATCACACAGCTGTTTTACACCGCGGATCTTATTGTAACGTTCATCTTCCAAAGCAGGCTTCCACAAATTCCATTGACCTGCACCATTTTGTCCTTGAATACCTAAGTACATCGGGAATGAATTGTAAACATCAAATCCGATCCAGCTTCGCATGTTGATACCTAAGTCGAAGTTCTTATAGCGGAATGTGTTGTTCCAACCCATAAGTACTTTAGGCAGGTAGTTGCCGATGTATTGTTTATCGTTATCAGTTTTTTCAGATGCAGGGATTACATCTCCTTCTTTGTTATACAACAGGAAGTTTCCATCATCATCAAATCCGGCAAATTTCCAAATGTAGAAGGCTCCGATTTCCGCACCGTCCTGAATACGTGATGCTTCACCAGGCCATCCTGGTTCATCAAAAGTATTACCATTAATATAAGTACCGTCACCCCACATTGAAAGGATCTTTCCGGAGTTGTGGCTTAAATTCAGATTAGAAGTCCATGTGAAGTCTTTCGTCTGGATGATATCTCCTCCTACTTCAAATTCCCAACCTTTACTTTCCATTTCACCAATGTTTTGCCATTGTGTTCCATTTGGGTAAGGTGGCTGAGGAACATTTACATTATACAACATACCGTTGATCTTACGGCGATAGTAATCGAATTTTCCATATAAACGGTTGTTGAAGAACGCATAATCCAAACCGATGTTCCATTCAGCTTTTTCCTCCCATCCTAACCCGGGGTTAACATTAGAAGTAGGTCCATATGTATATGCCCAGTTACCATTTGGCAGCATCCAGTAAGCATCAGAACTCAAGGTGTTTGCCATATAGGATGCATCAAAGTCGTTATTACCAGTTACACCATAACCCAAACGCAGTTTCAAATCAGTTACCCAGTCAAAGTCTTTCATGAATTCTTCAGCTGAAATACGCCAACCTCCAGACAATGCCCAGAAGTTACCCCAGCGATTTTCAGCGGCAAACTTGGATGACCCTTCATGACGGATAGTAGCTGATACCATATATTTGTCATTGTATGAGTAATTTGCACGAGCATACAAGGCAAACAAACGTTCTGTAATGTCTTTAGCTGACGACATGGCTGCTTTACCATCTGTCAAGTAAGAACCTTTACCTATATCCCAGAACTTCACGCCTTCTACTTGGAAGTTATAGTTGGTCATGTTGAAGTTTTCACCATTTGTTTCAAAGAATGAGTATCCGGCTACTGCATTCAGGTTGTGTCCACCTTTGAATTCTTTTACATAGGTAAAGTAACCTTCTGATGTCAGATTTTCTGTTTTGTCAAATCCTAAATAAGCACGACCTGTACGGTTATTGGTTACTTCGGTACGGTGATAACGTGAATCGAATTCATGTAATTCCCACTGGCGGTTTTCATATCCCAATGTCTGGGTATAGCTTAAACCTTCAATAGGCTTGATGTTCAATTTCATGGTTACTTCAGGTTTGAACCATTTGTCCAGACCTTCATACGTATTCAGCATACGGTCTGCCACAATGTTGTAGTCCAATGTTTCACCAGTCCATACATTGTATCCACTTTCACTTTCAGGGTCATACGGAGAACGTGTCGGATTGTTATAAAGCGCCTGTTTAAAGTTAGGCTTCTTGTCCTCGTCTGAACCGTCTGATGTTCTGGCTGTTTGACGATAATCAACAATTGGTCTGATTTCCAACCAGCCGTCAAACAGCTTGAAGTTGGCATTCAAACGGCCTCCGTAGTCTTGTCTACCATCTTTAATGGCAATACCCTCATTCGTTTCATAGAAGAACGAAGTATATACCTGGGCATTTTCAGTACCTAATTCGAGTGACAAATGGTGCTTTTGTGAAAAGTTGTCTTTATTCAGCATGGCATCCCACCAGTCTGCATTCTGACCATAATCCACAATGTTTACATCAGTACGTGCCCGATATTCGTCAGCTGTCAACATTTCAGGCTTGTCATAGTTCTGCTTTTTAGAAAGTTCAGTACTATAATTCAGCTTGACTTTGCCATTCGTGTTAGAACCACTTTTTGTTGTGATCAAAATCACACCTGAAGCAGCACGTGTACCGTAGATAGCACCAGCAGAGGCATCTTTCAATACATCAATAGATTTGATATCATCCTGGTTCAATGCGCGAATATCACCACCTGGGAATCCATCAACTACGATCAAAGGTTGCTTACCAGAGTTAATTGATGTCAGACCACGTAACTGGATGGTTGTTCCAGCATTGGTGGCACCATTGTTTGACATGACCAAACCACTGATTTTACCTTGTAAGGATGAAGTGATATCAGAACCTCCTACACCTTTCATCATGTCACTGGCTGCTAATGAAGTAACTGAACTGGTTACTTGTTTCTTTTCCATCGTACCATAACCAACTACAACTACTTCTTCCAATGCCTGTGAGTCTTCAGCCAAAGTAACATTAATGGTCGTTTGATTTCCGACCGGTACTTCTTTTGTTTGATAACCAATGTATGAAATTTCTAAGACGGCATTAGCAGGCACATTGTCTAATATAACTTGACCGTTGAAGTCTGTTACATTACCGTTAGTTGTTCCTTTTACAATTACATTGGCTCCAATTAATTCTCCGGACGCATCCGAAACAATGACTGTCACTGTCTTACCTTGCTGGTTGACTGATTCAACACGTGGTCCTCTGTCGATATTAGACTTATCTGTAGCTCCTAATGCGTGAGCTGAGGCCATGAACAGTAAACCTGTGGTAAGGAAAGCCGCTGCAGGATTAAATAATCCAACTCTTGGCTTTTGTGAGTTTTTCTTACTACATTTTTCCATGTCTTTTCTTTAAAGTTAGATATTTGAAGATTAGCACAAATATTCTTTTACGTATATTAATTATATTGCATGGTATTAGCAGTGCTAAAAATAAATTTAGTCCTGCCAGAACTTCCCATTATATTTTTCATCAAATCTCCATAAACAACTTTATATTCTCTTTTCGTGTAACTGAATATATCAGAAATCCCATAGCTTAGCCAAAAGTTTAAGAGCAAGAATTACAAGTAAATTATTCATCAATAAACATATGAATTCCTTTGATTATTACAAATTACTACTACTTTCAATCGTAATATGGGCCAATAATATTAAAACGATAACAATTACGAGACAAATAATATCATAATGTTAAAAGTGGCATATATTATCCAAGTATAAAAAAAATTCATACCTTTGCCGAAAATTTAATACAGGGAACGAATTAGTTCAATTTTAGAATTAGTTCTGGCAGAACGTTTCGTTTTTTTGTTATATCTGACTAGTCTATAAAACGCCGGCGTATTTTGATGAAAAGGTAGGCGGAAAATAATAAAAAGGTAGGAGGAATTTGAGAAAAGATAGGCATGAATTTTCTATTCATTGATTTGGTCCGTTAATTGGTCTTCCTATACATTATTATATATAGTAATGTTTGTCTGTTTGGAGGAACAGGAATTTGTGTATGTCTATAATGTAAGTTCTGTTATATGAGTGAACAGATTGTTGAGAGTAATGGAGTCATGGTGTTTGACAATTTAATATGAATCTTGTTTTAAAAGGTTTGATAGTAATAGCTTTTGTTTACAAAATGATTTATAATAGTGACTTTGGCTTAGTTTTCCTTCTTTCAACAGTAATTTTACTTTCAAAAAAGACCAATTTTGCAGCATTATATGTCGGAAAATGGCTTGAAATATGAGCATAGACAGTCTTTATGGCTATTATACTGAAAGAATTAGGCGGATTATAAAGTTACTTATACCCAAAAACGATAAGAATAACTCTTTTGGGGATGAGCTTATGCTCTTTAATTTTCTTTCTTGGATTTAAATGATTGGAATTCAGAGGTGGGTGAGTTAAGTTAAAATCAACCTTTATTTACAACATTTATATCTTTTATTTTGGACGAATTTGTCATTCGTTGTCCAAACTGGTGACTTCGTCCTCGCTTTTGAGGGCTGTTGATAAGAAACTGGGATTGTTGATAAGAAAAAGTTCATGATTATTTGCTGGTATGAAAAAAAGATTTACCTTTGCAATACGATCGTGTCGATTAGAATCGTTCATTTATTTTCGACACCGTAAGATTGAATTTCAACGAGTTAATCGGAACGAGTTTTCCAACCGCTTGTGAGTTAATTAAAGAAAGAGATTTATAAACTTTATATTACTAATTAAATTATTTTATTATGAACAAAAAGGTACTTACGCTTATGGCGGGGGTTGCTCTGTTTGGAGCTTCAACTGCTTTCGCTGAAAGCTCGGTATCATCTTTGGTAGAAGGTGCAAACAAAGGCTTGTATCAGTTAATGACGGGTGACAAGTTTTTAGCAATTAATACTAAAGGTGAATTGACCGTTGTTGCTAAGGGTGATCTTACAGCAGACAATGTAGCAAGTACATTGTGGTGCACTAATGTAATTGTTGAAAATCAAGGAAAGGCTCCTATTTATGATTTCGTAAATAAAGGTGCAGAAGCTTTGTTGTCTGTAACGATGGATGACTTTGCAAAAAATGCGACTGTGACTACTAAAAACTCTATTGTTGGTGGTGAAATTGCAGGATGGGCATTCTCTACAACATATGCCAATAAATTAGAAGCAAATAAACCGTTGTATTCTTATTTTACGAACGATTCTGTCGTTGGTTTAGTTGTTGAGGAAGGTAAAGTACGTTTGAAGCAAGCTTTAGCAAGTGCTGTTTCTGCTGCTAATTTTGCGAAATTTACATTGGTTGAAGCTGCAGCCGTAACGCTGAACGCTAATCAGATCAATACAAAATTGGGTATCCAAGCTGCGGATGCAGGCGTACAGTTGACTTTCAACCCGGATAGAAATAATACTTCATTGGAAAATCCATTTAGCGATGTACCTTTTATCGCTAAAGCGGTTTCAGGTGAAGATTTTGTTTATATTACTAAAAAGGCTGATGGTCAATATTTACATGTAGATACGGCTTATACGAATGACAATAGTGAAAAGTTCTTGGCATTCAATTATAAGAAATCACTTTCTTCAGACTTAAAGGATCAAGGTAAATTCTTATTTACTTATTTCCCGACACAAGACTCGTTAGTAATTCAGGTTAAACAAGCTGCTCGTTTGTCTACTACTAATAACACTTGGGAAAAAGCTTTGACTAGTGCAACTCAGATTACTGGTAATTCTACTAAAAAGAATTATGTTACTGTGCAGGATTTAGTTGCAGCTGATGGAACTCGTATTGTAACAATTGCAGATACGAAAGAAACAGATATAGCCTTAGGTTTTACTGGATGTGTTGAGGCTGAAACAGATAAAGTTTCTATAGCGGATGGTCTATATCTGATTCAGAATGCGACTACAGGCAAATATTTAGCCTCTCCTATCCATGTCGATGGTAATGCATCTGAATGGGTAAGCGTTGACGCTGCTGAGCAAAATGTAATGCATATGCCGGCTTATCAATGGGTTGTATTAAAGACTAAGACTTCTGACTATTTCTTGTCTACTTCTCCAGTGAATGTTCAAAACCGTGAATATCCTAGTTTGAAGAATCCTTATGTTAAATCAGATGCTTTAGCAAACGGTAGTGCTTGGCAATTAACACAGGCAGCTGGATCTAAACTGTATTATTGTGCAAAATTATCTTCTGACTCATTGGCAATTACACAGATTACAGACAAAAAGATCTTAGGTGATCAGTATTTGGGATATAAATATCTGTCTAATGATGAATTGATGATTACTAACTATGCGTTCAATTATTTCAATCCGTATACAATGGATAAATATATTGCACAAGTAGTAGGTGACTCAACATTGAATGCTTTGCAGGAAGATCCTACATATTTTGAATTAGTTGCTCAAAATAGTAATAAAGCTGTTAACTACGGTTATACTGTAACTGATGATGTGAAGGCAAGAATCAATGGTTTAGCTCAATTGGTAAGAGCTACATATCAGATCAAGTCTGGAGACAACTATATCGCAGTAGGCAATGAGAATAATTATGTTTTAAGTGATGTATTAACTCCTGCTACATTCTATTTCAAAGAAAATAACGAAACAGAAGACAAGGGGTGTTTCTATGCATTTATTGACAAAGAAATAGCAAATAATCACTTCGTTAATAAGTTAGGTGTAGCTGATCAAAGTCTGAAAGCTTTATTACAGGAGCAGGTTATTGAGGAAGTCAGAACATCAGCTTTTGCTATCGGTTTAGCAGATCAGCCATTATATCGTCGCTTCAACTCAGTAGCATTAGATGGAGCTGTTGAAGGTAGTGAAGATGCTACAAAAGTGTTGAAGTTTAAAGAGCTCTATCGTGGTGAATACTTGATGGATGAAGCTAACGAAAACTTTAAAAATAAAGGGGTAAACTACTTAGGTATTGACAGAGCCGATAAGGCTGTTGCTGGATTGTCATTTAATGTAGATACAGCAGTTTTGAATTTGTCAGCAAGTGGAACAATCAAACCACAGTACTTTGTATATGTAAGCAAAGAAGAAGTAGCATCAGTTCCTGGTACTCCATGTAATGAAGATGGTAATCACGTTGATGCAAACGGCAAGCCAACAGATGCAGCACATTGTGTTCACGCAACACCAGCTAAACCTGGCTTCACAGTAGCTAAGTACTTGGTAAGTTTCGCAGATTCTACTGATACTAAATTGTATAAATTCGGCGAATATACTCGGGTTGGTTTTGTTAAAGGCTTACATATCGGTGATAGTTTGTATTTCTTGACAAATGGCTTTGAAAAGATGGCTGCAGCAGAATTGGATACTGCAACAATCCTTGCAAACTACAAAGCAACTAAGAGTACACAGAATATTATTGACTTAAAGGCTCTTAGAAAGGATGATGCTCATCACAATTACACTTGGTCATTCCGTTACATCAATCCTGAAGCTGCAGCTGCTGAAGAAGAGAGTGCTCGTAGCTTCTTGTTTGAATCAAATACTGAATCAGGTGTTAAGGTTGCTCCTGCAAAAGCAGCATGGTTGAAGAGTCAGAATGGTTGCTTGGTATTATCTGATCCGAAGACTTCTACATTTGAAAATGCTAAGACGGGTGGTGACAATGCTTTGATCTTCAATATTGAAGTTGGTAGCAAAGATGATATGGCTACTTCAAACGAAACAATCGCTGCTGGTAATGTAGTAGTAGCTGGTACAAACGGTGCAGTAGTAGTTAAGGGTGCAGAAGGTAAGTCTGTAATCGTAAGCACAATCCTTGGTAAGGTAGTAGCTAACGACGTATTGACTTCTGACAACGCACAGATCACAGCTCCTGCAGGTGTAGTAGTTGTATCAGTTGATGGCGAAAGCTTCAAAGTGGTTGTTAAATAAACATAGATTTTAAAGGTCGGGAGTGGTATCACTCCCGATACCATAAATTATAATTTTTAAGTTACCACGCGATTGACTTCGGTCTAATCAAGTAACCTGCGAAGGAGAACAAGTGGTTTAGTATTAATAATAGTGTAATAAAAGTCTATCCTTCCCCTCCGCGAGGAACGGAAGGAACCAAAAAAAGAAGGCGGTACTTTTCGGTATCGCCTTTTTTGTATCCTAAGAATTTGTAGGGTATTTACTTCATTTTATCCAGTATTTCCGTCAGTCGTTTCACACCTTCAGACGCTCCGCACTGCAGATGAACAATATCATCCCGATAGGTCCGGACTTCTTTCGGATCAATCAGATAAATTGGTTGCCCGCGGCGGGCATAGTTTAATAATCCAGCTGCAGGATATACATTCAGCGAAGTACCGATAATCACGAAGATATCACAGTCTTCTACCTCTCGAATGGCCGGCTCTATCATCGGAACAGCTTCCCCAAACCAAACAATAAAAGGCCGCAACTGCACACCTTTCGGGTCTTTATCTCCCAAATGTATATCTGGATGAGCAGGATCCAGATCATAGGTTGTTTCCAAGTCGCGTACAGAGCAGGCTTTCATCAGTTCTCCATGTAAATGAATAACCTGTGTACTTCCTGCCCGTTCATGTAAATTATCAATGTTTTGTGTGATGATCCGCACATCAAAGTCTTTTTCCAAAGCAGCTAACCCATAATGTCCGGCATTCGGCTTTGTATTCAATAGTTCACGCCTGCGCTGATTATAAAAGTTCAGAACCAGCTCCGGATCCTTTTGGAAGCCTTCGGGCGTAGCCACATCTTCTACCCGATATTTTTCCCATAATCCATCTGAATCGCGAAAGGTAGAAATGCCACTTTCGGCACTCATTCCGGCACCTGTTAATACCACTAATCTTTTTTTCATGATGATTTGAATTTAGATTGTTATGCAAATTAATCGATTTCTGCCAAATGAACAAATTTCTGGAAAAGAGTTTTAATGCCTGTTCGTTCATATCAGACTAAAGTGTCAGCTGAGAAATGGGCAGGAAATGGGCTAACTTCTTGTCTATTAGTTAAAGAATATGGATTCGCATGCAAATTTAATAATGGATTCGTTGTAAATCAGAAAAAAGCATTACCTTTGCCGCTGATTTTTGAGAGAGGCAACATAAAGTCTAACTTACTAATTAAAACAAACTTAGTATTAACAATTTTAGAATGGAAAATTTGAAGAACATTCAGCCGATCGATAACTTCGATTGGGATGCTCTTGAAAAGGGCGAATCTTACGGAAGCGTAAACAAGGAAGATCTTGTAAAAACTTACGACGAAACCCTGAACACTGTAAAAGACAAAGAAGTGGTTATGGGTACTGTTACTGCAATGAACAAACGTGAAGTTGTAGTAAACATTGGTTTCAAATCTGATGGTGTTGTTCCGATGTCTGAATTCCGTTACAACCCGGATTTGAAGATTGGCGATCAGGTAGAAGTTTATATCGAAAGCCAGGAAGACAAAAAAGGACAATTAATCCTTTCTCACAAAAAAGCTCGTGCTTCTCGTTCTTGGGAACGTGTTAACGAAGCACTGGAAAAAGATGAAATCATCAAGGGTTACATCAAGTGTCGTACGAAGGGCGGTATGATCGTTGACGTATTCGGAATCGAAGCCTTCTTGCCAGGTTCTCAGATTGACGTTAAACCGATCCGCGACTATGATGTATTCGTTGGTAAAACAATGGAATTCAAGATCGTTAAGATCAACCAGGAATTCAAGAACGTGGTTGTTTCTCACAAGGCTCTTATCGAAGCTGAACTGGAACAGCAGAAGAAAGACATCATTTCTAAGCTGGAAAAAGGTCAGGTATTGGAAGGAACTGTCAAGAACATCACTTCTTACGGTGTATTCATCGACTTGGGTGGCGTAGACGGTTTGATCCACATCACAGACTTGTCTTGGGGCCGTGTTTCTCATCCGGAAGAAATCGTTCAGCTGGATCAGAAGATCAACGTGGTTATCCTGGACTTCGACGACGAAAAGAAACGTATTGCTTTAGGTTTGAAGCAGCTGACTCCGCATCCTTGGGATGCTTTGGATCCTAACTTGAAAGTTGGTGACAAAGTTAAAGGTAAAGTTGTCGTTATGGCTGACTACGGAGCATTCATCGAAATCGCTCCGGGCGTAGAAGGTTTGATCCACGTTTCTGAAATGTCTTGGACTCAGCACTTGCGTTCTGCTCAGGACTTCATGAAGGTTGGTGACGAAGTTGAAGCTGTTATCTTGACATTGGATCGTGAAGAACGTAAGATGTCTCTGGGTATCAAGCAGCTGAAACCGGATCCATGGGAAAACATCGAAGAACGCTTCCCGGTTGGATCAAGACACATGGCTAAAGTACGTAACTTCACTAACTTCGGTGTATTCGTAGAAATCGAAGAAGGTGTTGACGGTTTGATCCACATTTCTGACTTGTCTTGGACGAAGAAGATCAAACATCCGTCTGAATTCACTCAGATTGGTGCTGACATCGAAGTTCAGGTTTTGGAAATCGATAAGGAAAACCGCCGCTTGAGCTTAGGTCACAAGCAGCTGGAAGAAAATCCTTGGGATGTATTCGAAACTATCTTCACAGTAGGTTCAATCCACGAAGGTACAATCATCGAAATGTTGGATAAGGGTGCAGTTATTTCTTTGCCTTACGGTGTTGAAGGTTTCGCTACTCCGAAACACTTGGTTAAGGAAGACGGTTCTCAGGCTCAGGTAGACGAAAAGCTGCCGTTCAAGGTAATCGAATTCAACAAGGATGCTAAGAGAATCATCTTGTCTCACAGCCGCGTATTCGAAGACGAACAGAAGAACGCTAAGAAAGAAGCTGCTGCTGAAAAGAAAGCTAAACACAACAAGAAAGAAGAAAACAACGTAGTTACTCCTCAGCTCGAAAAGACTACTTTAGGTGATATTGAAGAGTTGGCTGCTTTGAAAGAAAAACTTTCTGGTAAATAATTGAGTTTATAAGCTATTCAATAGAAAGGCTGGTTTCCCGATTGGGAAGCCGGCCTTTTGTGTATCTTAAACTCTTTACGTATCTTTGTCGCCTTTATATTGTACCGTATAATTAATATCCGATAAAATGAAAAAGTTAGTAATCTTTGACCTGGATGGTACGCTTCTGAATACAATTGCTGATTTGGCGCACAGCACGAACTATGCGTTGGAAAAGAATGGTTTTCCGACTCATCAGTTGGGTGAATATAATTATTTTGTGGGTAACGGCATTAACAAACTGTTCGAGCGTGCTTTGCCTGAAGGCGAAAAGACAGAAGAAAATATCGCTAAGATCCGTCGGGATTTTCTGGCTCATTATGATGTGCATAATGCTGATAACAGCCGACCTTACGAAGGCATTCCGGAACTGCTTCTGGCGTTGCAGGAAAAAGGAGTTCAGATTGCCGTGGCTTCGAACAAATACCAGGCGGCAACTTCGAAGTTGGTTGGTTACTTTTTCCCGAACATCCACTTTACGGCTGTATTGGGCCAGCGGGAAGGCGTAAAGACAAAGCCGGATCCGGGAATTGTGGCTGAAATCAGGGAAAAGGCGCAGGTGGATGCTGCTGATACCTTATATATTGGAGATTCAAATGTGGATATGCAAACGGCTATCAACAGTGGTGTAGATGGTTGTGGAGTGACTTGGGGATTTCGCCCGGCTTCCGAACTCGAATCTTATCATCCGAAGTACATAGCCCAAAAGGCTTCTGATATTTTAGGTATGTTGGAATAAGAAAAAGAGGGTGTGTCGTAATACGCGATTCACCCTCTTTTCTTTATCAACGATAAGAGCGTAGTTAACTTTTTCAGGCAGCGATATTCTGAAGATAATCTCGATTATTTTGTTCCCAATAGCTTAAATGAGCGGTAATAAGGCCGTAAAGGTGTTTAATTGGCCAATTTATACCCTCTTTATTCATCTTGGTACACATCTTTTTTATATTGAAGGCGATGGCCAGGAAGGAAAAGTCCATGAGAACCTTGTCCTTTCCAAAATGACGGAAGCGCTTGTAGTTCATGTTGAATTTTATCTGTCCAAATACAGCTTCCGGTTCTATGCACCTTTGCCCTCTGTGTTTCAGCCCTTCTTCGGAACAGAGAAGTTCCCGGGCTTTCTGTTTGTATATCCAGAGTCGGTGATTCAGTTCTATCGTCCTGTTTCCTTTAGCTTTAAAACACAGACATCTTAACGGACATCCTTCGCATCTGACAGCCCTATACCTGGCATATTCGACTACATATCCGGATTCGGTTTTCGTATGCCTGGTGCCTGCCCTCTGCATCTTTTGTCCCATTGGACAGACACAGTAATCCTGTTCTTCATTGTAGAAAAAGTTTTCGGCTTTAAAAGGATTCGGTTTAAATCTTGGCCGCTGCTCCATGTGGAAATAATTGTATTTGACGTATGCTTCCATCCCGTTTTCCGACATAAAGTGGTAATTCTCTTCTGATCCGTAACCGGAATCAGCAACCACCGTATGAGCCAACTGGCCGTATCTGTCGGCAAAGGACTTCAGGAAGGGAATCATCGTCAAGGTGTCAGTCGGATTCGGGAAAAGAGAATAATCGATAATGAATTGATTTTCCGTAGCAATCTGAAGATTATATCCGGGTTTTGTCTGACCGTTGCGCATGGCATCCTCCTTCATTCTCATAAAGGTGGCCTCTTTGTCTGTCTTGGAATAAGAGTTGCGGTCCTGAAGATTGTCCAGATGGTTATTGTATTCCTGAAGCTTATCTCTATGTGCTTCCAGTTCTTTCAGCTGCCTGCGTTTCTTTCTCAGTGCAGATTTCTGCTCTTTCGTGGATGGTTCTGAAGCCTGTTCAAGGGCATTGCGTAATTCTCCTGCCATTTCTGTCAGCATGGAAGGGGAAAACTCAATTTCCTCGTTGTTTTCCGAAGCTTTTTCCTGAGCGATGACGTCATCTATTTGGCTTAACAAAACACTGATTTTCTTCATCAGTCGTTCACGGTTTCGCTCAACGCTCTTCCGCCATACAAAAGTATATTTGTTGGCCTTGGACTCAATCTTTGTTCCGTCAATATATTCCACATTCAGACTGATGAAACCTTTGGATGAAAGCAGAAGTACGGTTTGGGTAAACACTTCGTTAATTTCCTTCTTCACCCGGTTACGGAAACGGTTGATAGTAATGAAGTCCGGTTTCTCATAACCGGCTAACCATATGTAATGGATATCACGACGAAGATGCTTTTCTATTTTCCGGCAGGAGTATATATTGTTCATATAGGCATACAAGATAACCTTTAGCATCATCTTGGGATGGTAAGGACTACGGCCGTATTCTTTGTATAACTTCCTGAAACCTTCAAGATTCAGGCTTTCAACCAAAGCGTCAACCATGCGTACAGGATCGTTTTCTGCAATATCTTCATCGATTCTTTGCGGAAAAAGTACCGTTTGGTTGGGAGTGTATGGACGAAAATGTATCTTTGTCATATGTGTAAATCTTTATGCTTAAAGATACAAAATCTTTAGGTAATAACAAAGCCCCAGCTTGTGAAAGTCGGGGCTTTGTGCTAAAAAAGAAGGTGTGCTTTTTGACACACCTTCTTTTTTCTTTCTATCTTATTCTGTCAGGACGGAGAATTCTCCGATACCTGTGCTTTTGACATCATCTACGTTGCGTACAGATTCCAGTGTGACTTCCCGCCCTTTTACCGGAGCAAAGCGGATGACTTGTTCGATTGGGTTCGCTTTGATGTTCGAGAACTCTCCGCTTGAAACTAATCTGCCGTCTACATAAAACCGGTAGCTGGAAATATGTCCTTGCGCATCCCGATTCTGATTCGGTGTGTACCGGAAACCGGAAATCGTCTGCGGTTGTGTGAGGCGTACCGTCAATGCCTGTTTTCCCTTGGGCAGATAATAGGTCGTATAACCGTTCCCGTCGAGTATGGCCTTCTCTTTTTCATCCGCTACTTGGTACATTTTTGCCGGAATGTCAAATTCGGCTGTGGTGACCGGACTGTATTTGTCGAAAGTCGCGTCATAGACAATGGCCTTTACCGTAGCTTTCTGATCTAATACAAAAGGCTGGTTGTATAGAGCTGATTCTTTCGTCGGTTCACTTCCGTCGGTCGTATAATAGATCATCGCCGTCGGCTCGCCGGCCTGAATGCTGACTTTATCTTCCGGATTGCGGGTAACAGCCGGTTCAGTCAGCAGAGCAGGTGCCAGATACGCTTCTACATTATTGATACACAACGGTCCTTTTGCGTCCAGGAACGTCACCCGAAGCTTTTCGGCATGAACGGTTTTGAAACGTACAATGCGTTTGTAGCCGACCGTCGTTGTTTCATCCACCGGTTCTACCTCTTTCCATTGGGCATTGTCTTCATATTCAATCTTAAATGCCTTAACACGCTGGCCCAATGGTATATATTCCTGCAATAACAAGCGGTTTACATCCGAGGCAGGAGTCATCGTAAAGGTCAGCGAAGCTTGTGTTACACCGTCTTCCGTTGCCCAGTAAGTATCCCAGTCGTCATCGGTAACCCGGGCCGGAGCATACGTTCTGCCACGTGTATTGCTTGCTTCTACATAGGCACTCTTCAGCAAGTTTGTCTTCAGGTCGTTCTGGATCGTCTGATACCATTCTACGGCACGGATGGAATCGCCTGGAGCAATTTTTCCGTTCAGTGCTACCGGGAAGTTCAGCAGGAAGTTGGTATTATGACCGACACTGCGGTAATACAGATCGACCAGCTTGGCCAACGACTTTACCTGATGGTCTTCGCGGGCATGATAGAACCAACCCGGACGAATGGATACGTCGCATTCACCTCCCAACCATTTGTCGCCGTCTTCCATACCGCGCTGACTGTCGGTATAATGTTTTTCCTTTTCATAGGAATAAGGCGACCATTGCGTAGCGTCTGCCCAGCCTTCTTCGTTCCCGATCCAACGGATATCCGGCACGGTGCCTCCAAAAATCATGGCCTGCGGATGCAGTTCCTTAATAGCCTCGCGGGCTTCCTCATATTTATAATAGGTTTTCGGGTCGATCGAGCGTTTCTCGTTCGCTCCTCCGTACCAGCCGTCGCCGCCGTTGGCTCCGTCAAACCAATATTCGAACAAAGGACCATAATTGCTGATTAGTTCGTGCATCTGGGCATGAAACTTTTCCACATATTCCGGCTGACCGTAGTTATCGCTGTTCCGGTCCCACGGAGAAAGATAAAGCCCAAACTTCAGTCCGTGTTTGCGGCAAGCATCCGAGAGTTCACGTACCATATCGCCTTTCCCGTCTTTCCAAGGCGAGTTCTTGACGGAATATTCCGTCGTAGCCGTAGGCCAGAGGCAGAAGCCATCGTGATGTTTAGCCGTCAGGATCACTCCTTTCAATCCGGCCGCCTTGATGGTGCGTACCCATTGGTCGCAGTCTAAGTCCGTCGGATTAAAGGTCGAAGCTGGTGTGTTTCCGTAGCCCCATTCCAAATCATTGAAAGTATTTAATCCAAAATGAACGAAAGCGTAGGTCTCTAATTTATGCCAGGCGACTTGTTCCGGTGTAGGAACAGGCAAGACAGGCGCAGGTGGAGGAACATTCGTGCAGGCTGAAAGCAACCAGGTGGCCGCACATACGCCCGACATCAGTAAATAATGAGTCGTTTTCATATCAGTTGTGTTTTTTATAGATAATAACTTCAAAGATAATCTTTATCGGGGAATAAAAGCATCTTCCTGTATTTTATTATCATATAACGGTCTTCTTTCTGCTAAAGAAAGGAGCATCTGTTCCGGATATGGTGACCTTGTAATGTAATTGTGCCTGGATTTGAATGTGAAAGTAATGAGCTTTTAATTGTTTGACAGCTGTCAAAAAGCTTTTCGATATATATGGTAAAGCTTTATTACAACTGTGGAAAAGCTTTACGACAACTGTGCTAAAGCTACTTTCTCGTATGATTTATATGACAAACCAACGGGAAATGAATAAGAAAATAGGCAGAACGGTTGTCGGAGGCAGGCGGGGAGAGGTAAAGAAGATAAACTTTGTAGGCTTCGGATAGAGCAAATGTCTTGTGAATGATTATCTTTGTTGATAGGAAAGAATACTATTCCTGAAATACGTATAAATAAGATATGCCATGAATCAGAAATTATTGCTAATTGCTCTATCGGGACTGTCGCTGACGGCCTTGGCGGATGAGGCCCGATTGTTGCGTTTCCCGGCAACGAACGGTGAGGAGATTGTTTTCTCGTATGCCGGCGATTTGTATCAGGTACCTATGAGTGGAGGCGAGGCCCAGCGGCTGACTTCGCATGTTGGGTATGAGATGTTTCCCCGTTTCTCGCCGGATGGAAAGACAATTGCCTTTACCGGCCAGTATGATGGAAATACCGAAGTGTTTACAATTCCCGTCAATGGCGGAGAACCTCTGCGGGTAACGTACACGGCTACGAATAGCCGTGATGACTTGGGCGACCGTATGGGACCGAATAATATCGTGATGACGTGGACGCCCGACGGCAAACAGATTGTGTATCGCAACCGGATTGGCGAAAGCTTTACCGGGAAGTTATATACCGTCAATCAGGAAGGCGGACTGCCGGAGGTGATTCCTTTGCCCGAAGGTGGCTTCTGCAGTTATTCGCCCGACGGGAAGCGGCTGGCTTATAACCGGGTGATGCGTGAATTCCGTACCTGGAAATATTATAAAGGTGGAATGGCGGATGATGTCTGGATTTATGATCCGGCTCAGAAGAAGGTGGAGAATATTACCAACAATGAGGCACAGGATATTTTCCCGATGTGGATTGGCGATGAAATCTATTTCCTTTCAGACCGCGACCGCACGATGAATCTGTTTGTTTATAATACGAAGACGAAAGGAACCAAAAAGGTTACGAACTTTACGGAGTATGATATCAAATTCCCTTCTTGCCACGGCGATTGGATTGTCTTTGAGAATGGTGGTTATATCTATAAGCTGAAAGCCGGAAATAACCAGCCGGAGAAAGTAAATATCCGTTTGGCTTCCGACAATATCTATGCGCGTCAGGCCATTAAGAATGGTGTTGATTACCTGACTGCTGCCAGTCTTTCACCCAATGGCGAACGGATGGCGGTCACGACTCGTGGGGAAGTGTTTAACATCCCGGTTGAAAAAGGGGTCAGCAAGAATATCACCCGTACGCCCGGAGCGCACGAACGGGAAGCACAATGGTCGCCCGACGGGAAATATATCGCCTTTATCTCCGACCGGACCGGCGAGACAGAGCTTTATTTACAGGAAGATGGTTTGGGAAAAGAGCCGGTTCAGCTGACAAAGAACAATGATACGTATATCCGGACGTTTAGTTGGAGTCCGGATGCCAAGAAGCTGGTTTATACCGATCGGCAGAACCGGATCTGTCTGTTGGACGTCGCTTCCAAGCAGAAGAAGGTCTTGTTGCAGGATCCGCTGGGCGAACCGCGGCAGGTCTCTTTTTCTCCGGACAGTAAGTGGCTGACTTATACCCGTACTTCGGAGAATGATTTTTCGATTGTCTATGTCTATAACCTCGAAACCCAGAAGGAATATGCGATAACCGATCAGTGGTATTCGTCCAGTTCACCGGTTTTCAGTACGGATGGCAAGTATCTGATCTTCTCGTCTGCCCGCGATTTCAATCCGACTTACGGACAAACGGAATGGAATCATGTTTATACCCGGATGAACGGGGTTTACCTGGCACTGCTCCGTCAGGACACGCCTTCCCCTTTCTTGGAAGAAGACGATGAGGTGAGCGTACAGAATGCTGAAAGTCCAAAAGAAGAAACGCCGAAAGAAGATACGTCGGTCCGCATCGACATCGACGGTATCGCCGACCGTATCGTGAAGCTTCCGCTTTCTCCTTCGTATTACGCGCACTTTTATTCAGACGGGAATAAAGTCTATTATTATACCTCTGGCGGCACCAAGGCGTACGATCTGAAAACAAAGAAAGAAGAAACCATTGCCGAAGGAGCCATCATGTATGTTAATCCCGGCAGTTCCAAAGCGATGTTTTCACGCGCTAAAACATTGTATGTCACACCTTCGATTCCTTCCGGAAAAGCCGATTTAAGCAAGGCGGTGAATCTTTCGAATATGAAGATAACGGTGGATTATCCGCAGGAATGGGCACAGATCTTCGACGAAGCCTGGCGGGCTTATCGGGATGGTTTCTATTTGCCGAACATGCACGGAATGGACTGGAAGGCGATCAAGCAGAAATATGCCGTTCTGTTGCCATACGTAAAGACGCGTCTCGATCTGAATTACATCATCGGTGAGATGATTGGCGAGCTGGAATGCGGTCATGCCTATGTCAATCCGGGTGAAATGGAAAGGCCTGAACGCCTGAATACCGGTATGTTGGGCGCGGAAATATCCCGTGATCCGAGTGGTTTCTTCAAGCTGGAAAAGATTCTGGAAGGAGCCAACTGGAACAAGAAGCTGCGTTCTCCGCTGACTGAGCCGGGCATCGAGGCGAAAGCCGGCGAATACATCGTTGCCATCGACGGTGTTCCTACCAACAGCGTGAAGAATATGTATCAGTTGTTAGTGGGGAAAGCCGATGTTCCGACCGAACTGATGCTGAACAGCAAGCCGCAATTGGCAGGAGCGCATAAAGTGGTGATTACGCCGTTGGCGGAAGAATATTCACTGTATCATTATAACTGGGTACAGAATAACCTGAAGAAAGTAACGGAAGCTACGCAAGGTCGTGTCGGATATATTTACATTCCGGATATGGGACCGGAAGGATTGAACGAGTTTGCCCGTTACTTCTATCCGCAACTCGATAAGGAAGGTCTGATTATCGACGACCGTGCCAACGGTGGCGGAAATGTTTCTCCGATGATTCTGGAACGCCTGGCCCGTGAACCTTATCGTCTGACGATGCGTCGGGGCTCAAAACTGATAGGAACCGTGCCCGATGCCGTGCAAGTCGGACCGAAAGTCTGCCTGATCAACAAATATTCGGCTTCCGATGGTGATTTATTCCCGTGGGGTTTCCGTGCCCTGAAGTTAGGAAAGCTGATCGGAACCCGTACTTGGGGTGGAATCGTCGGTATCAGTGGTTCGTTGCCTTATATGGATGGAACCGACATCCGTGTTCCGTTCTTCACCAGCTATGATCCAAAGACTGGCGACTGGATTATCGAGAACCACGGAGTAGATCCGGATATTGTAGTCGATAATGATCCGATTTGCGAATGGAACGGCGAAGACCAGCAGTTGGATCGTGCCATTCAGGAAGTCATGAGCCAGTTGAAAGACCGGAAACCGCTTCCGGATGTTCCGGCTCCGCGTAACTGGGCACCGAAGAAATAAGGCGCCGTTTAATTGAAAGTTGAAAATGGAGAATGATAGACCAACTTTCATTCTCCATTTTCAATTTAATGACTTATCTTTGTCTATCCCGCTATTGGGGCAAAACATCAAAAGACCTTTTCTATGAGAAAGAGCGTATTTATCAATCCGTTTGTGGATCGGGGGTTTAAAATCTTGTTTGGACAGGAATCGAGCAAGGAACTGTTAATCGAGTTAATCAATGATTTGTTAGAAGGCGAGCACCATGTAGAAGACCTTTCTTATATGGATAAGGAAGATCCGAGTGAGACAACTGACGGCCGGGGTGTTATCTTTGACTTACTGTGTAAGGACCGGGACGGAACGATTTTCATCGTCGAACTCCAAAATGCCCGTCAGGATTATTTTTATGAGCGAGCATTGTATTATCTTTGCCGTATGATCGCCTCACAAGGAAAGAAAGGTGAATCTTGGAAGTTTAAACTCGTACCGGTTTATGGAATATTCCTGCTGAACTTCAAGTCGGGCGAGACGGATAAAGTCCGAACTGATCTGGTGATAGCCGACCGTGAAACCGGCGAACAGAAAGGGCGTAACTTCCGAGAAATCTTTATCGAGTTTCCGTTGTTCAACAAAACGGAATCAGAATGTGAAACCGCTATGGATTACTGGTTATATAATTTAAAACATATGGAACAGTTGGAACATTTATCATTCAAAGGTCAGAAAGCCTTGTTTAACCGCTTGGAAGAGTTGGCACGTATCGCCAATATGAACAAGAAGGAACGGGCAGAATATGAGGCTGCCCTAAAAATATACCGGGATAATGAAAATGTTATGGACTATGCTGTTACAACGGCAAGGAGAGAAGGGAAAGAAGAAGGCCGAAAAGAAGGAATAGCAATTGGTGAAGAGAGAGGCGTACTTAAAACTGCTCGTCTGATGAAACAGAATGGTATTTCTTTTGAACAAATCAAATTATGTACAGGCCTGACCGACGAGGAAATCAGGAACCTATAAAATCAATTGTTTTTTTGCTCTTTTGCATCAAGGCAAAAGAATGTAGATGATCTTTCACACCCTTCACAGAAAATGACAGAATATGAGATGAATAAGTGTGTGTGAAGGGTATAAAAATAAATCTGATATGGAGAAGTATATATAAGATACTGTCAAAAAAGATGAAATCCCTGTCGTTCGTTTGGGCGGCGGGGATTTTTTATTATCCCTGCGTTTGTAGCCGTTGGCACAACCATTTGTCGTTTCCGATTGTTATATAATAAAGTTTGGATACTCGTATTCAAAGAGATAAACAATGAACACATAAACAAATAGTATATATGAAGAATCTGATTACAACAGTAGCAGCATTGGCAACCCTTGCTTTTACTTATCAACCGGCCGATGCCTGCACTGGAATCACACTAACCGCTAAGGATGGAACCCGCATTCTTTCCCGTACCATTGAATGGGGCGGAAGCGAATTGAACAGCCAGTATGTGGTTGTTCCACGAGGCTATCAGCAACAATCTTATATTCCCGGAGGAAAGGTAGACGGTTTACGTTTTACGGCCCGTTATGGTTATGTCGGATTGGCTGTCGAGCAGAAAGAGTTTGTGGCAGAAGGATTGAACGAGGCGGGTTTGTCTGCCGGCTTGTTCTATTTCCCCCGTTATGGAAAATATGAAGACTATCAGGAAGCTAACCGCACAAGTAGTATTGCCGACCTGCAACTGGTGTCGTGGATATTGGCTAATTTCTCTACGGTAGAAGAAGTAAAGGCCGGCATGAAAGATATTCATGTCATCGCGATTGACCCGCGGGCTTCAACGGTACACTGGCGGATTGAAGATCTTTCCGGTAAGCAGGTGGTCATCGAGATAGTAGATGGAAAGGTAAACTTCTATGACAATCCGTTAGGCGTCCTGACGAACTCTCCCGGCTTTGAATGGCAAATGACAAACCTCAATAACTATGTCAATCTCTTTCCCGGCTCAGCTAATGCCCAGCAGTTCGGAGATGTCCAACTGACTTCGTTTGGTGCCGGCAGCGGCTTCTTGGGAATACCGGGCGATGTAACGCCTCCGTCCCGTTTCGTTCGTGCGGCTTTCTACCAGACAACTACACCCCAGAAAGAAACCGCTACGGAAACGGTATTGCAATGCTTCCAGATTATGAACAACTTCGATATACCAGTGGGCGTTGAATTTCCCAAAGGTCAGGTTCCGGTAGATATACCCAGTGCAACCCAATGGACATCAGCTACCGACGTGGCTAATCGGAAGATTTATTTCCGGACGATGTATAACAGTGCGATTCGTTGCATCGACCTGAAACAGATTGATTTTGGAAAGACCCAATACCAGGCTGTTCTGCTGGATGAAGTAAAACAACAGCCGATTGTGCCGGTCGACATCCATTGATTGGATGAAGGCCATTGCACCACAAAGGCATCGGAACGCCGCTGGTTATCCTCTATAGGAATAATCATGCAGCGCTTCGGTGCCTTTCTTTTCAATCATTCTTGCCTTAAAAAGTATCTTGGGAAACTTCTTTCTCTACTGTTTTTCCGGCAATCTTATCTACTAAAATAGCGATGGCTCCGTCGCCAGTCACATTGCAAGCCGTACCAAAACTATCCATGGCAATGTAAAGCGCAATCATCAGGGCTTGCAGCGTCTCATTGAAACCGAGCATGCTTTGCAGTAATCCCAAAGCAGCCATGATCGCTCCGCCCGGAACGCCAGGAGCCGCAACCATGGTAATTCCCAACATCAGAATAAAGCCTGCAAAAGAGGTCAAGGTGATGGGTTCGCCCGACATCAGTAAGATCGCCATGGCGCAGGCAACAATCTTCATCGTGCTTCCGGCCAGATGGATGGTTGCACAAAGCGGAATCACGAAGATGGCAATATTCTGCCGGACTCCGTTCTTAATGGCTTGAGCCAATGTTACCGGAATGGTGGCAGCCGAAGATTGCGTGCCTAAAGCCGTAGCATAGGCAGGAAGCATATTCCGCAATAAGCGTAACGGATTCTTATGGCTGACCGAACCCGCCAGACTAAACTGCATCAGCAGCAGCAATACGTGAAGAACAAAGATCACTAAAATCACTTTCAGGAACATGGCGATAATACCTGCCACTTGTCCGCTTACGGTCATATTGAGGAAGATACCGAAGATATGCAGGGGAAGAAGCGGAATAATCACGGCTTCTATCAGCATGGTGATGATTTCCTTGAAATCAGTAAATCCGTCTTTCAGGGCAGTTCCTTCGATGTATGATAATCCGAGGCCGATAGTAAAAGAAAGCAACAGGGCCGTCATTACGTCCATCAATGGCGGCATTGCTACGACAAAGTAGGGAGTCAGCATGAAATCTCCCGGGTTTTCAACAGCCGCCAGTTCTGTATTTGCCGGAAGAATGGAAGGAAATATAGCTTCGCAGCTGAAGAAAGTGAAGAAACCGGAAAAGATGGTTGAACCGTATGCCAACAGCGCCGTAATCGCCAGTAATTTACCGGCTCCTTTTCCTAATTCACCTATGGCTGGAGTGACCAGACCTAAGATGATTAACGGGATGGCAAACGACAGGAAATTACCGAATAATGAATTGAAAGTGACGAAAATACGCACTATACTGTTGGGTAGAAACTGCCCGAACAGAATGCCGGCAGCAATGGCAATAACTACTTTTCCGAGTAGACTAATCTTGAACTTCTTCATGGTGCTTCTTAATTTTGAAGCCCAAGATAGCAATAATTATGCTCATAAGCGGACTAATCAAATTAAAAAAGCAATATGGAAGGTATGTTAATGTTGGTACACTTAATATAGTGGCTTGCGTCATACCGCAGGTATTCCACGGAATCAAGACGGATGTTACAGTCACGGCGTCTTCGGTTGTGCGGCTCAGCAGGCGACTTTCGTATCCTTTCTTCCGATAGATTTCCTTGAACATATTTCCTGTCAGGATGATGGATATGTACTGATCGGCTGTACAGATATTCAGTGTCAGGCCCGAAAATACGGTCGACGCTACCATGCCGGCACGACGTTTCATAAAGTGCATAAAGACCGACGTAATTGTTTCCAGCATGCCGCTGGCTGTCATGGCTCCACCAAAGCACATGGCGCATATTATTAACCAGATGGTATTCATCATGCCTGCCATGCCACGTGTTGAGACTAAGGAATTCAACATCTCGTTTCCTGTTTCCAGTTGTGTCGATCCGTACAATGTTATGAATGCGCCTTTGAACATAGAGGCAGCATTGATACTTTCAGCTCCGGCGATCTGCTGTAACAGGTTGGGTTGGAACAACAGGGCAAAGACGGCTGCTAGCAGTGCAGATATAAATAGAGTAATGAGCAGAGCGACTCGCTTAGCAATCAGTATGCCGGTAACTACCGGTACAATCATCAGGACTGCAGAAATGTGGAAAGTATCCTTTAATGACGCCGCAAAGCTCATAGCCTGGCTGGCGTTGGCATGATCAAAGGTAAATCCGGCTACAGTAAAGATGATCAGTGTGATCAGCATGGTCGGTACCGTTGTGTACATCATATAACGGATATGGGTGAAGAGCGGCGTATTCGTTGTCGATGAGGCCAAGACCGTCGTATCTGAAAGCGGAGAAATCTTATCCCCGAAGTAAGCTCCCGAGATGATGGCTCCCGCTGTCCATCCGGTTGAGAAACCTAAGGCCTCACCGATACCCATCAAAGCAACGCCGATGGTCGCAATGGTTGTCCACGAGCTACCTGTCATTACCGAGACGATGGCACAGATGATACAGCTTGATGCCAGAAAGAATGTCGGACTCAATACCTGCATGCCGTAATAAATTAATGTAGGTACTACGCCGCTGATCATCCAGCTGCCTGAAAGCGCGCCAATTAGTAATAAGATTAATAAGGCCGTTGCTATACCTAAAATATTGGTGCAGATAGCTTCTTCTATCTTTTTCCATTTGACGCGGCAAAAGCCCATGGCTAAAGCAGAACAGCAAGCTGTTGTAAGTAAAAGTACAACCTGGCTTCCGCCGCTCAAAGCATCACTTCCGAAAATATGAATTGTAAAGAAAAGAAGGACTACCATGACCACAATCGGTATCAATGACAGTACGAGTGACGGGCGTTTAGCCGAGTTTGTTATTTCCATCCGTTTTTGTTTGTTTGAAATCTGTGTATGAATCTGTTTTTTGTTTCAGGGCGCAAAATTAATAAGAATCAAGCAAATAAAAAAGAAAGTGGTTTGGCAGAAGGACTATTTTAGTGGCTTAAAGAATAGTGAAGAACGTTATTAAATTCAAAACTCTCGAGAATTGAAACTGATTTTAACGAGAACCGTTTTTGAAATACGTTAGATTTGAATGCAAACGTCGCGTATTTCAAAAACGGATTCTTGCGGGTTGAAAGCGCCTTTTTGCTTCTTTAGAAGTTGATGTTTACGCCACCCATGATATTAATTCCCTGCATCGGATATCCATAATACATTTCGTATTGCTGGTTCAGCAGGTTGTTTACTTTGATATAAGCTCCGAACGTGTCGTTGAATGTATAGCCGACTTGCAGGTTCAGTTCGTTGATGTTGTTCAGCTTATAATCTTCCATAGCGAACAAACGCGTGTATCGGTCGGTTGCCAGATAGTAATTCAGACCGATTGCCAACTTATCAATAGGCTTTACCGTTACGTCTGCATTGATTTCTACCTTCGGACGGCCATATACATATGTCAGATCTGCATTCGAACTTCCACCTTCCCATTCATCATTGTAATTGCCTTTCCAGCTATTATAAACACCTTTCAACTGGATATCCAAGAAATTCTGGTAGCTGTATTTCAGATTCGCTCCGGCAAAGAAGGCTTTTGTATCAATACCTGACAGTGCATTCGAGTAGTTGCCAAATTCACCTTCATTGAAAGTGAAGGAAGGAACGAACAGGGCATCCGATGAACGGATTTTGTATCCGGCAAAGACATCAAACCAGAATCCGGGAGCAGCTCCGCACTTCAACCCGACTTGTCCGTTCAACCATTCGCGTGTCGGAGCAATTTCTTCAGTAGGATTGAAATAGCGGTTGACGAGTGATGTCTCGTAAGCACTGTTCGAATACAATCGGCCGTCGGCTTTCAAGTAAAGGACAGTCTTATCGGCTACTTCTACATCTGCCGCGATATTTGGCGAAGCCGTGAACGAATTGTCTTCACCAGTAACGAACATCACGTTCGCTCCCAGTTTGACATTCCAGTTTTCTCCGGCAATCTTATAATACGGACTCAAAGTCACTTCTGCATGATTGGCAAAGGCACAATTAGGAACTCCGGCCGGATAAGTCGGCAAGTTATAGGCGAAGTATTCCACTTGTCCGCCAACGCCCACGCGCTGGTTTCCGTTAAAGAAAGCACTGAAGTCGAATTTCGCATCCAACGTATGTTCTGTCGGACCGTCCAGCTCTTTGCTTAATCCGTATTTGTGTGAGAAATTGATGTAATCCAAATCAATCAAGTAGAAGAAAGCCGCATCTTCTTTAGCTTCTATACCGATCTTTGCCTGAATCGTCTGGTTCACCTGATTGGTTTCGCGGTCGGCTTTTGACAGCAGATCTTCTACTGGCAGGCTCGACATGTTATTTATAGGCAAGCCATAATAATTGAATCCCGAATAATTATACTTACCACCTAAGTTCAAGATGGCCTTCTCGAAGGTATGAGCATAGTTGATACCGCCTGTGTTGTCATTCAGTTTTGCCTTGACCTGATCTTCGATCTGGATATAATCAATATTACCGTTCGTTGAGCGGTGAGAGAGGAATACATTCAGCTTGTCTTTTTCCGTACTCAAGATATGGTAGCCGAAATCGCCGTTTATATTCAGGTGCATGCCGGCTGCGACGTTCAGGTAACCGCGACGCTTGTTGTAATCCATCTGCGTCATAATATTCCCTGAAGGCAAGAGTGCAATCTGCTTTTCCGGATCGGTTGCCAACGTAAACGAAGAATAAGAAATAGCTCGTTTGGTTACTTGCGGCTCTTTAATCTGCGGAAGCGTATTGACCTTGTTGGCATCCTGCACTGTCGGAGCGTATTCCCGTTCCAACGTCATTTCGCGGTCCAGCTTCTTTTTCGTTTCATCTTCTTGTGCTGAAACAGTAACGGCAGAACCCAGCAACACCGCTACGCAAAGTACTTTCTGATATTTTGTTTTCATCTTAGCCTCCTCATTACTTTAGTTTTGCCAAACGACTTTCAATCATTTCCGTGATGTTGTCGTCGCCCTGATAATTCTTCTGCAAACTGTTCAGATAAACGCGGGCCTGAACCGGATCGCCTTTACGAATATAAATATCTGCCCAAAGGATGAATCCGCGAGCCAGCCAGTATTGATGCGGAGTGCCGTTCTTGGCAAACTCTTCCAATACCTTTTCTGCGTTCTTGTCATCGTTGGCGTCATAATAAAGCTGAGCCAACAGATATTTGGCTTCTGCACCCTGTGCGGTACGCGTATCCTGACTGATCAGCTTTAAGTCTGCCAATGCTTTCGATTCCTGTCCCATTTCCATATAAGCCTTTGCCCGGACATAACGCGCTTCGTTGGCAATTTCAGGAGAAACTTTCGGATTCTTCAATAACTGATTGGCTCCGGTCAGAGCATCTTGCTGATTTCCTTCTTTTAGGGCACAACGCATGATACCCAAAGCGGCAGCTTCCTTGTTGTCAGGATTCTCAGCAATCGTATTCAATCGCTTAAATGTTTCAAGAGCCGCCTTGAAGTCTTCTGTCAGATATTCAATTTCCGCCTTGCGCGCCGTTGATTCTTCCAGGAACTTCCGGTCGCCACTGGCGATTACCTGTTCAAACATCGGCAGTGCCTCATTATATTCCTTCAAGTTGAAAGCGATGCTGGCCAGATAGAAGTTTGCATTGGTACTGAAGGCTCCATTCGGGTAATTCTTCAGGTAGTTCTGCATGCTTCGGCGGGCGCCTTCATTATCACCCCGCATAAACAGCTTTTCAGCCGCAATGTAAGTTAGCGAATCCTGTTCGTTGATATTCAGGTGGATGTTTCCGCCTAACGAGTTTACGTAGGCCGCATAAGCATCGATATCGTTCAAGTCGATATAAACCGACTTCAGATCCTGCAAAGCCACTTTGGCTTCTTCGCTACCCGGATAAGTGCTGATGACTTGTTTGTAGGCTTCAGCCGCTTTTTCCGGTTGGTTGTCATTATAATATATCAAACCTAACTGAACCCCTGCTTTCCGTGCCAGACTACTTTCCGGATATTCGCTGATGAGCTTGTTGAAGGTTTGAATAGCCGCCGAGCTGTTTTCCAGCAAGACGTAAGTACGGCCTTTCTCAAACAGGGCATCGTCGATGTATTGAGATTCCGGATATTCACGGATCAGCTGATCCATCGTCCGGATCTTTCCGTTATAATCTTTCTGCAGACCCAGTACAAAACCTTTCTGGTAGACTGAATAATCTCCGGCAGAAGGAAGTATTTGCGATGCTTTGTTGTAATTCTCTTCCGCCGCTGCAAACTGTCGGTTCTGGAACAGACAGTCGCCGATACGGTTATATGCATCGGCATACGATGCGGCAGCATGATTCTGTTCTACATCGGTATATTGGCGGAAGCGGCTTAAAGCCATGTCATATTCCTGCTGTTTGAAGTAACAGTATCCTAGGTTATAGAAAGAAAGGGCATACATATCCGTTCCTTTCTGCTGGGTATTGTTCTGATAAGTCCGGTAGTCGGAAATCGCGTTTCCGTATTCGCCTTTCCGGTAGTAGGATTCGCCTCTCCAGAAATAAGCATCGCTGCGGGCTTCTTCGTTATAGGTCCCCATCTGGATGGCACGTGTGAAGAGGTCAATTGCCTCATCCATCTTCATGTTGGTAAAGGCTTCCGTACCTAACTGGAAAAGAATATTCTGTTTGGCATCCAGAATCTTGACACTTGGATGCTTGATTTTCTCGATTGATTTCAGGGCCGCATCATAATTCTTGGTGGTCAGATAAACTTCCACTAAGTAATCGTTTACTTTGTCAGCATATTGTGAATTCGGGAAATCGTTCAGGAAGTCTTCGAAGATAGTCACTGATTCACCGAATCCGGTAAACGCTGTTTCATGTATCAGCAATGCATAATTATACATGGCGGCTTCCTGAATCTGTGTATCAAACGATGAGGTTGCAGCTGCTTCGAAAGCCATCCGCGCATTATTCTTATCGTTCAGTTTCAGATAAGATTGCCCTAAGTACAGATAGGCATTCTGGGTCAAAGCATCATCTTCGCTGACAACTTTTCCGAAGTTATTGACAGCGCTGCTGTAATTCCCGTTGTTGAACAGACAAACACCCAACAGATACAGGTCGCTGCGCAACGGTTCCTCAGCTTCCGATACATACTTGCTTAAATATTTCAGGGCCTTGTCCTGTTGTCCCTGGTGATAATAGGAGTTACCAAGGATACGGTATAATTCGGTATTGTTATTGCTGTTCGGATAAGTATCCAGCAATCGTTCGCCTTCCTTGATGACCTGGCTGTATTTATTCTGGATAAAATAGATCTGAGTCGTGTAATAAGAAGACTGCTCCTTGAATTCCGGATTCTCTTTCAAGGCATCGAATTCGACTAAAGCCTGGTTGTATTTGCCGTTGGCATAGTCGATGTAAGCGACATAATAGGCAGAAGCGTCGCGGTATTTATCACCAATCTGCTGAATACGGCTGAACATCTGCCGGATTTGCTGCAGTTTTTCCGGATTTTCATTCTCTACCTGAAGCATCGAGTACGCCAGACGAAAACTATAGGCTTCCTGATCTTCCGGACTAAGCAGGTCGATATCGGCCTCTTTCAGCCAGAAGATAGCTTTCGGATAGTTTTTCTGTCCGAAGTGAACCGAACCGATCAGGAATTCAACCACATCGGTATGGCGTGAATCCGGATACGTTTCAAGATACGATTTCAATAGTTCGTCTGCATTGGGGCGGCCTTGCTCAAATGCCGCATAAACCAGCATGAAGTCTGCTTCCTGAATTAAGTCTGCATCTGCCGCGTGGGCTTTATACGCTTCCAGCTTGTCGATGCAACCCGAATAATTCTTCAGGTTAAACAATTCCTTGCCTTCTGTGAACAGACGCTCTGGGCTGCCAAACTGATACGAGCGTTGAGCATCCGCCATGTGCGTACCTAATACCAGGCATAAGGGAATAAGTATTTTCTTCATCACACTCTTTGCTTTTTATGTGTTTATTTATAAAGATAACAAACAACTCATATTGCTTGTTTAATCTGTCTTATCGTGTAATTAATTTACAAAGATAAATAAACCCGTTGAAATATAGGCAACTTCTGGAGGAAAAACCTATTGATTTGCTTCTTGCCGATTCATTTCCTGATATCGCCGGATGGCTTGGCGGATAGAAGTAAGACCGAAGTCGTCGGGCTGTAGGGAAGCTGGCTGCCGGATGACGATTTCGGCGGCGTCGTCGGCGGCCTGTGCCTGGCTGAATTGCTTGACATGGCATTCGAAGAACATATCCACGGTGTGGACTTCAAAGCCTTTGTATGGATAGATGTTGGGAATTGAGAACAGATACTGGCAATGATCGATCTGAAGGCCTGTTTCTTCTTTGACTTCGCGGGCCGCGGCCTCTTCGGCACTTTCGTACATATCGACAAATCCACCGGGCAGATCGAGGGTGCCTTTACCGGGTTCTTTGGCGCGTCTGACCAACAATAGCTCGCCGGCTTCGTTCCGGATGAAACAGGCAACGGCTGATGACGGATTGAAATAATAGACAAATCCGCAGTGCGTACACTCTTTTGCCTTTTCGTTGTGTACGACAAACGTCTGGTGTCCGCAAACCGGACAAAATAGAAATTGGTGTAAAGGATGTTGTTTCATAAGGATATCATAAAAAAAGACAGATCGTATTGACATACGACCTGTCTTGAAACATTCATTATTGGGAAAGATGTTTTTCTTATTCTTTTACTTCCCAGCCCAAAGCACTTGCACCCAATACGGCAGCATCGCTTTCTTTCAGCTGAGAGAATAACAGTTTAGTCTTGCCTTCAAATACTTTCAGCATGTTCTTGTCCATAGAACGCTTGATCGGGTTCATCAACAAGTCGCCTGCTTTCGTCAGACCACCGAACAAGATGATTGCTTCCGGGCTTGAGAAAGCGACGAAGTCTGCAAAGGCTTCACCTAACATGTTTCCTGTAAATTCAAAGATCTCCAACGCCAGCTTATCACCTTTCATAGCTGCATCAAATACATCTTTAGAGGTGATTTCAGACGGATCGAGTTCACGCAGCAAGCTGTCGTCTTTCCGGATATCCAGATATTCGCGTGCTGTTCTGGCTACACCCGTTGCAGAAGCATAAGCTTCCAAACAACCCTGACGGCCACAACCGCAAGGACGTCCGTTATTACGACGCATGATAACATGGCCTAATTCACCGGCAAATCCGTCGTGTCCATATACTAAGTTACCGCCAATGACAATACCGCTACCTACACCTGTACCTAAAGTAATAACGATAAAGTCTTTCATACCACGGGCAGCACCGTAAGTCATTTCGCCGATTGCTGCAGCATTGGCATCATTTGTCAGCGCAACGGGAAGACCTCCTAAATAATCGCTGATCATTTCTGCCAAAGGAATTTTACCTTTCCAGGGAAGATTTGGGGCAAATTCAATACAGCCGTTAAAGAAGTTTCCGTTTGGCGCTCCAATACCGATACCTTTAATCTTTTCAGGACCGCCGGCCTGGTCAATAACATTTTTCAGACCGTCTCCCAAAGCTGCTACATAATCATTGATATCAGTATATTTACCAGTCTTGATTGAGCTGGTGTATAAGATTGTTCCGCGTGCATCAACCACGCCAAAAACCGTGTTGGTACCACCTATATCGATACCTACTACATAAGGCTTCTCCATGATTTTATGTTTAGATTAAAAATGAATTACTAATTAATTGTAGGCAAATATAAGTTCTTTATAAAAAGTAACCATGAATTTCGCGGAAAAAATTACATTTTCGTGTCTATTTTGTTTTATCTCAATAAATCCCTGCCTTAAAAATATGTTTTAGGAAATGTTTTATACTGTTGATGCGGATTATACCTTTATATGGAGGGTTTCACCGGGCTGACTGAGCAGATGAAATGCCGTTCCGTTTTGTCGGGCATACGTGCCGAATGGCAATGTCAGTTCCGGCTTTTCCCAGAAGTGCATCGGAATGAATTGTTTTACTTGAATTTGCTGGATGAACTGTTCGGCTCCGCGGGCAAAATCACTTCCCATTCGCGGATCAACCGGAAACATGGCAACGTCGATGTGGTTGCAGGCCGCTTTCAAAACATTCAGTTCATGCAGGAAATTCTCTTCCGCTTCTTTTACTTCCTGTTCGGTCGATTCGTCTTTCCAGTGCCAGTTGTTGAGGTCTCCTGCATGAAAGATAAGCTTATGTTCGCATGTCAGCAGGAAAGACACGCCTACATCGGTCGAGCCGAAAGCCTGAACCCGGATCAGATCATCCTGGTAAACGTCTCCTTTGTCGAGGAATGTCGCTTCATCAGCCGCTGCCTTCTGGTGCCTTAGGATATCTTTGCTTAATAAGTAATGGATATCCTTCTTTTGTTCTTTCCAGGAAAAGATTTCCCGGCTGAAGTGATCCGGATGAAAATGGGATGATAATATATAAAGTGGCTCCGGCTTTTGGAGCAAGACGTCGTGCACATAGCCTTGTTTCCCTTTTGTATCTTTATAATAATCGAAGAGAATGGAATAAGCCGGAGTCTCCAGAGCAAAACAACTGTGATAAATATATGTCAGTTTCATAAGATACTTTTTATAAAGAACACTACATGCGGCTCTTTTGTTCTTGGCCGGCTCCTGTTCCTTTATATTTACTTTTGCTGGCATTGAATTTATAGCGGATAGTCAGTCTTGCCTGGCAATGTGTGGAATGCTCATCCATTTGCATGGTTTGCCGGTCGCTGACATACATGATAAAACTACGTTTATAACTATCCAATACATTCCATGCGTCAAGCTGAATGGTCAGGTTGTCGTTGAGGAAGCTCTTTTGTAAAGAAAGGTCTGCCCGCCATGAAGGTTTTAAGAAACGACCGTTTTGTATGTCTCCTTTCGTTTTGTAAAGAAAATCAACATCCAGCAAAATTCCCCAAGGCAACTGAAGATTGTTATTCCAGGTAATGGTTCCCATCGGGTTATTCAGTTTCAACGGCCCTTGAGGTGTTTGGGTTGTGTACCATTGTTTTGTCACTTGAAATCTCCATTGCGGACGCCAGAATCCGATGGTAGGAGCAACGGTCAGTCCGGCAAATACCTTGTCATATGTCGGAGCATTAGCCAGCGACATGAGCATAATGGTCGGATTTTCTTCGTCATACAAGCTTGTTACATTGATGACCTTGTCTTTGATACGGTTATAGCCGGTAGTTAATTGTATCCATCGGTATGTTGCTCCTAACGTTACGTTTTGAGTCAATGTCGGTTTCAATAACGGGTTTCCGGTTTCGTATGTATATTTGTTGGCATATAATACGTTGTTCCGCAGATCCCAATAGGACGGACGAGCAATATCTGTCCGGTAAGCCAGTTGGATATTTATCCGTTGGATAGGAAATGACAAGGAAAACGTCGGGAACAGGTTATTGTATGTCTTGCTTTGTTCGTCTATCCGTTTGCCATCCACGTAATAATCGGATGAGGTATATTCGTAGCGTAGTCCTATTTGTGTTTGAACTTTCCCGAAATTTTTTCCGTATTCGGCAAAGACAGCTCCCATGTTTTCACGGATGCGGCTGTTGTCATCATTGAGAATTCCTTCCGGATTGATGAAGAGATTACCTCGGTTTGTATATGTATATTCACCACCGAAAGCTAGCTCGCCGTCCCATACGGGTTTGGAAAGTATCAGTTTGGTAGCATATAACGAATTGCTTACGTCATTGAATGAGGAAACTGTCCGGGTTTCTTCTGCTTGATTGGGAATACGGGTAACTTCATCAATGTCGTTTTCTTTATGGATATCACTCCAGTAACCATCCAGGTTTAAGTCAACGTTCCAGTCATTGATCTTTCCCGTATAGTAGGCATTAAGCTGATGGGTGTCATCTTTATCTGTTTCGAGATTCGGACTGTAAGTGCTTTCTGTTGGTTCTTGGTCTTGAAATACTTGTGTATGCAGGATCATGTTCATGGTATTTGCCGGTGTTTTATCATAGCCGTAGCGAATACCGATGGCATTGTTCTCGTCGAAGGTGTAGTTCAAGGCAAGCTGTGCGCCTAATCTTTTGTCTGTTCCATCGGTGAAGACGGTTGATTCCTGTCTCCAATATTGCTGGAGATAAGTGTCTTGATAAAAATCTTTGGATGACCATCCGTAAGACCGAGAACCGTAGATCATGCCCGACAAGTCAAAACTCCCTTTACGATAGTTGAAGTTAAATTGTTCCAAGGCGCTCCAGTCACGGTTGTATTGAAACATGGCGCGATTATCGAATCCAAAGCCTTCGCCTTCAACCTTCTTGGTGGCAATTCGTATAACTGCTGTCACATCAGCTCCATATCGGGCACCCGGATTGTTGATGACTTCTACCGACTTGATGTTTTCGGCTGATATCTGATCCAGTTCTGTCAGGTCTCGAACTTTACGTCCGTTGATATAGATTTCCGGTGTTCCCCTTCCGAATACGTTTATTTCTCCGTCTTGGGCAGTTACATTCGGGATTTTGTCGAGTAATTGTTCGGTAGTTCCAGCTTTTTCCAGTACGGTTCCGCTTACGCTTGTTACCATGGCATTCCCTTTCATGCGGGTAATGGGCAATGAACCTTTGACTATCACTTCGCCTAATTGCTGTACATCCGAGACCAAACGTATGATGCCTAAATCAGGAGGATTGATGGATTTATAGATGGTTTCAAAGCCAATAGACGAAATACGGACGAGCTGGTTGGTGGTTGTTGCTTCCAAGGCGAAAGAACCGTTTTCATCACTCATCGTACCTGTTACGAATGCTGAATCAGGAAGCGATAACAATACGATATTGGCATAGGGTAAAGGCTGATCTTTTTCATCGACAAGTTTTCCATGGATCGTTTGTGCTGAAAGAGGTATGCTTCCTGCAAATAGGAAACAGGTAATGATGTTTTTAATCATTTGGTTTACTTTTAAAGTTTGACATCCTGTATTTACAATAAAAGCGTGAGACTTGTTTTGTCCATTGAAAAACAGGTATCGCCAAACACCTTGAGGAAATGGACGAAGAAACAATATTCTCACGCCGTATTGTGTATGACGAATAGGATATAGCCACCAAGGGCCATACCAAATTGCATACAGACAAACACAGAATGAGCGTTACATTGTCTCTATCCTTCCTCTGAAATTGGCGATTTCGTTTTTCAGGATAAAGCAAAAACGCTTAGTTTACGTCAGCGGATTTCTCCCGCTTGTATCGCAAATATACGTTTTTTTCCAATGCAACGCTCTTAGGAGAATATTATTTCTTCAAAAATACATAAAAAGAAGAGATGCTGGATATAGATGTAAAATCTTTTTATTTATACCGTTTCACCCGGGTGGAATGATCGTTCCACAAGGGTGAAGAGATCGTTCCACAAAGGTGAAACGATCGTACCACAAGGGTGGAACGATAAATTTTTAGGCAGAAACGCCTCTCTTTTTAAAGTAAGCGGGAAGAAAATGTTTCCGGACTGGCGTTGTAGTTTAACAGATTCCGAACAATGGATGCTGGTTTTTGACCGTTATATACAGATAGAATCGAATTGGATAATTTGTTTTTATAGAAGCTTTCGTGCTGATTTTTATAAACTAAAATCGGTTATTTTTTGTTGTATGACTGATATTAATGCTGATTTATTTCTACCTTTGCGACAAATAGAACATTTATAAAGTTTATGGAAAAGATTAGAGCAGCCATCGTTGGGTATGGCAACATTGGAAAGTATGTTCTGGAGGCTTTGCAGGCCGCCCCTGATTTTGAAGTTGCTGGCGTTGTACGTCGTAATCCGAATGATATTCCGGCCGAGTTACAAGCTTATCCGGTTGTAGA
This sequence comes from Parabacteroides sp. AD58, assembly GCF_023744375.2. NCBI lineage: Bacteria > Pseudomonadati > Bacteroidota > Bacteroidia > Bacteroidales > Tannerellaceae > Parabacteroides > Parabacteroides absconsus. Next base: position 3,209,445 of record NZ_CP146284.1, read on the forward strand.
TCATATCTCAAAACTGGAAAAAGTGGATGTCGCTATCTTGGCAACTCCGACTCGTCAGGTGGAACATTATGCAAAAGAAATCTTGGCTTTAGGCATTAATACAGTAGATAGCTTTGATATTCATGGTGGAATCGCAGATCTTCGCCGTTCGTTGGACGAAGTAGCGAAGGCTCACAACCGGGTTTCTGTTATTTCAGCCGGTTGGGATCCGGGAAGCGATTCAGTTGTCCGTGCTTTGTTGGAAGCAATGGTGCCGAAAGGTATTACATATACAAACTTTGGTCCGGGTATGAGCATGGGACATACCGTAGCTGTTAAAGCAATTGAAGGCGTAAAGGCGGCATTGAGTATGACAATTCCGTTGGGAACCGGCGTTCATCGTCGTATGGTTTACATCGAAGTGAAAGACGGATACGATTTTAAGCAGGTTGCTGCTGCTATCAAAGCCGACGATTACTTTGCCCACGATGAAACTCACGTGATGCAGGTTGAAAGCGTAGATAACTTGTTGGATATGGGACACGGTGTAAACTTGGTACGAAAAGGTGTATCGGGTAAAACACAGAACCAGTTGATCGAATTCGACATGAAGATCAACAATCCGGCGCTGACTGCTCAGATTCTGGTAGCTGTTGCCCGCGCCAGTATGAAGCAGAAACCGGGAGCTTATACAATGATCGAATTGCCAATCATCGATATGCTGTATGGCGATCGTGAAGCCTTGATCAGAAGACTTGTTTAATCAGATAGAAGATTGAAAGTTGAAAATCGGAGAGTGAAGGAAGTGCTCTTCTTTTTCAACTTTCAGTTTTTTTGTTTTCAATCGAATACTTATGTTGGATTTTATCACATGGACAGCTGATCCGGCCATCTTCTCAATCGGTTCGAGAGAGATTCGATGGTATGGCTTGGCTTTTGCTGTTGGTTTCTGGATTGGATATATGATCGTTCAGAAAATGTGGAAACAAGAGAAGCTCAAGCCGGAGTGGATCGATTCCTTGTTGATGTACACCATCTTTGGTACGGTAATCGGATCACGTTTGGGACATTGTCTTTTTTATGCGCCGGATTATTATCTGGCTAATCCGATAGAAATCCTTAAAATTTGGGAAGGTGGGCTTGCCAGCCATGGTGGAACATTGGGTATTATTATCGCCATTTACTTTTATTCCAAGCGGGTTACCCATAAAAGTATGCTGTGGACATTCGACAAGCTGGTGGTACCGACGGGACTGGTCGCAGCCATGATCCGTTTGGGTAACCTGATGAACCACGAGATCTATGGTCATCCTACTGATGTTCCCTGGGCTTTTCGCTTTATTGAAAACTTGCATGCCTGGAAAGCCGGTGCCGAACCGATATTCTCTGCGCCGAGTCATCCGACACAGCTATATGAAGCCCTTTGTTATCTCCTGACATTCTTCCTGTGTATGTGGCTGTATTTCCGGAAAGAAGCCTGGAAGCGCGAGGGACTTATCTTTGGTGTATTCATGATCTGTATATTCACATCCCGTTTCTTTATCGAATTCCTGAAGAACGACCAGGAAGCATTCGAAGCCAATATGGTATTGAATATGGGACAATTACTTAGTATTCCGTTTGTATTGGCAGGTATATGGTTTGTTATTAGAGCCTGCCGTCAATCCGGTAAACCCCAAACATTAAAATAAAACAATAATATATATGTACAAACTGAAGGAAATTGCTGATAAAGTTTATTATGTAGGTGTAAATGATCGCCAGAAGGCTTTGTTTGAAAACATGTGGCCTTTACCTTATGGAGTTTCTTACAATTCGTATCTGATCGTTGATGAAAAGACAGTATTGGTCGATACGGTTGATGTCTGCTATTCAGATATCTTCTTGAAGAAGATAGAAGATGCGTTGGCAGGTCGTACGTTGGATTACCTGATTGTAAATCATATGGAACCGGATCATTCGGGAAGCATCCGTCTGCTCCGCCAGCTTTATCCGGACGTACAGATTATAGGAAACAAGCGCACCTTCGACATGCTGGAAGGATTCCACGGCATTCATACTGGATTGTTGGAAGTAAAAGAAGGTGATACATTGAGTATCGGTCATCATCAGCTTTCTTTCTATCTGGCACCGATGGTACATTGGCCGGAAGTAATGGTGACATACGATGCAACTGATAAGATTCTTTTCTCGGCCGATGCCTTTGGAACATTCGGTTCGCTGGATGGAGCCGTAATGGATGTAGACATGAACCTGGATCATTACTGGGATGAAATGCGCCGTTATTATGCCAACATCGTAGGTAAATATGGTAATCCGGTACAAAAGGCCTTGCAGAAGCTGTCGGGGCTGGAAATCAAAACTCTGTGTTCAACTCACGGACCGGTGTGGACAAAATATATTCCGGATGTGATCAAGATATACGATGAACTGAGCCGTTACGAAGGACAAGACGGTGTCGTAATCGTTTATGGCAGTATGTATGGCAATACCGAACAAATGGCCGAAACGATTGCCGCATCTTTAGCTGAGCATGGAGTGAAAAACATTGTTATGCACAATGTCAGCAAAAGTCATGCTTCTTATATCTTGAAAGATATCTTCAAATACAAGGCGGTTATTATCGGATGTCCTACTTATTGCAATCAGCTTTATCCGGAAATCGATTCATTATTGCAGAAGATAGAAATACGCGAAGTGAAGAACCGCCTGTTCGGTTATTTCGGATCCTTCTCTTGGGCGGGAGCTGCAGTAAAGCGTCTGGCTGCTTTCGGGGAGAAAATGAACTGGGAAGTTGTCGGTACTCCGGTAGAACAAAAGCAAGGCTTGAAGCAGGATAAGTATGAAGCTTGCTGGGAACTGGGTAAGGCAATGGCAGAAAGAATCTGATTTTTATACAGATTAAACGAATTAAATGACTATATTTGTGAATGTTTACGGGCGATAATGATGAAAGACGTTGAACATTCGCACATTTAAATTATAATATTATGAGACTAATTATTGAACAGAATTACGAACTGCTGTCAAAATGGGCAGCTAATTACGTTGCAGCCAAGATTAAACAGGCAAATCCGACGCCAGAAAAACCATTCGTATTAGGTTTGCCAACCGGATCATCTCCATTAGGCATGTATAAGAACCTGATCGAATTGAATAAGAAAGGTGTTGTTTCTTTCCAGAATGTCATTACTTTCAATATGGATGAATATGTAGGTCTGCCGAAAGAACATCCCGAAAGCTACCATTCTTTTATGTGGAATAATTTCTTCAGTCATATTGATATCAAACCGGAAAATGTAAACATTCTGAATGGAAATGCTGCAGACATTGAAGCTGAATGTGCTGCTTACGAAGCTAAAATGAAAGCAGTTGGCGGCGTAGATCTGTTCTTGGGCGGTATCGGTCCTGACGGACATATTGCTTTTAATGAACCGGGTTCATCTTTGGCTTCTCGTACTCGTATGAAGACATTGACTACAGATACGATCATTGCCAATTCTCGTTTCTTTGACAACGATGTGAATAAGGTTCCAAAGACAGCTGTAACCGTAGGCGTTGGTACAGTTTTGGATGCTAAGGAAGTTTTGATTATGGTGAACGGTCATAATAAAGCGCGTGCTTTGCAGCAGGCTGTTGAAGGTGCCGTTAACCAGATGTGGACAATTACTGCTTTGCAGTTACATCCGAAAGGAATCATCGTTTGTGATGATGCTGCTTGTGCTGAACTGAAGGTGGGTACTTACAATTACTTCAAGGATATTGAAAAAGACCATCTGTGTCCGGATTCTCTGTTGAAATAAATAGTTTAATTAGATATAGAAAAGGTAGACGTCGTCGCGGAATTATCTGGGGCGACGTCTTTTTTTGTTACCGTTTGCTCTAGATAGCGGCGAATAAAGACTTGCAGAACTTAAATATAATATCTATCTTCGGGGAATATAAGACCTGGATATGTATGAAAGCTACTCTTTATCTGATATGGACCGCTTGCCTGCTGTTGAGCACTTCATTAAAGGCTCAAGACTGGGCTCTGGTTGATTCGCTCGAACATCAGAAGTCTCTTTATGAACAGTTGAAGAAAGAAGATGCCCGTTCTTTTACATCGCATCTGAATTTTCAGTTCTGTACATCATTTACTACCGGCTTTCAGGATTTTAGTTTAGATCAGGCCAGCTTTAAGTTGAATCGTTTGCGCATGGAAGTCTTGGGGCGTTTCTTCGATAAGTTTTCCTATCATTTCCGTTATACCTACAATAAATACACAAACCCGAATACGGTAGATGAATTGTCAACGCATGTCGAGCTGGCGAATATGGGTTGGGATATAACAGATCGCTTTACTTTAACAGCCGGCAAGCAGTTCTTCATGCTTGGTGGCTATGAATATTATGTCAATTCAATCAGGGTTCGAGAGTTCTCTGACTTCAATAATTATACGCCAGCTTATCTGACCGGAATTTCTGGTACGTATCAGATAAAGCCCCATCAGTCGCTTACACTTGAAGTAGCGAATAATCGGGTGGAGACGGAAGCTGAAATCAATGTAGGTACGGGTTCTTACATGCCTAAAGTCCCTTTGATGGGCGCATTAAACTGGGTGGGTAAGTTTTGTAACGACCAGGCTTTGCAGTTTTATTATTCGGCTGCTGCCGGACAGATTCTGCGAGACCGGGGTATTTATTACCTGACTTTTGGCAATGTGTGGGAAAGAGGTCCGGTTCTGGCATATCTGGATTGTCTGTATTCGAGGGAAGAAGTCGATTCTAAAGGGCTTGTATCATCAATTCAGTCGGTCGAGAAAGAATCTCCTATGACGGCTCAATATGTTCAGTACTTAACTTGGATTGCTAATTTCGACTATCGTCTGCATCCGAAATTGAATATGTACGTGAAAGGAGTATATGAATCAGGCAGTGTTTACAAGGATAACTGGATCTATCAGAAAGGAACGTATCGCCAGACATGGAATACACAACTTTGCTTTGAGTATTATCCTTTGAAGAAAAGAGACCTGCAAGTTTTCTTACACCTCTCATACAAGAAGATTCATTTCCCTGAACTGGCCAAACAAATCGGGGGAAAAGATTACTCTACCCAGCAGATCATGTTGGGAATGCTTTATACCATTCCGGTGATTTAACCTTTCTGCTTTATTTGATACGTCTGATTATAAATGTTTTTTGGGTAACTTCATTCTTAAAGGGTTACTCAAGAACCTTTATTTTTCCATTATTACAAGCGTTTTTATTCCTATCGGTCGATTTGAATATCTTTTTATAGGTACAGTCTTTTAACCACTCACTTTTGCTTTTCCTGTTTCCTTCGCCTTGAAATCGTATTTGAAACCCTGCAACCCTTCGTTTTCCAACAATTTACGGCTCTATATTAACAAATATTAATCCGTTGAAATTTGTTGTAAATCGTTTAATTATTCGTACATTTGTGCCAAGAAACTTTTTGTATCATATGAGTGAATTAATTGCATTACCTAGGTGAATTGATTAAGTCACAAATGTGATTTGATCAATTCATAAAGGTGATTTAATTAGTTTCTCGGATATAAAAGATGAATTGACAGTAAAAACGGAATAAAAAATGTCAGCGAATTACGACTTCTATCAGAATCCCAAGCTGCCAGGAAGCAAGAAAAAAGCACGATACCATGCTCGGATCGTTCCGAGTGGCACGATAAACACGGAAAAACTTGCAGAAGAAATCCAGAATCGGTGTAGTTTATCGACGGCAGATGTAAAGGCTGCATTAGTGGCTTTAGCCGATATTATGGCCGAAAAGTTACGGGATGGTTATAGCGTTCACCTGGATGGAATCGGATATTTGCAGATGACATTGAAATGCCCTTCGGTTAAATCACCAAAAGAAGTCCGTTCAGAATCGATTCAATTTAAGTCGGTTGCCTTCCGCCCGGCTGCACAGATGAAACAGCAACTGCGGAAAACCAATTTTGTCCGTCAGAAAGAAAAATCGCATTCAAAGGCTTATACGGATGCACAGATCGATGAGATGGTGGCAACTTACTTTGAAGAAAAAGAGACTTTGACCCGTAGTCAGTTTCAGGAATATTGCGGGCTGACGTATTCAACGGCTGTCCGTCATCTGAAGCGTTTGCGGGACGAAAAGAAGATTGTCAATATAGCTTCCTTAAAGCATCCGTTGTATCGGAAGGGAACTATTCAGGAAAAATAAATTAGTAGCCTTTTCTATCTATAAAACATGCAGCCTTCTATAGAATAAAACACCGGCAATATCTGCTAAGATCCAACCGATGGGAACAGACCACCAGATGCCGTTGTAACTTAAACTTGGGATAGCGGCCAGCGAGTAGGCGAGTATGACTCTTGTCCCCAGTGAAATAATGGTCAGAATAAGGGAAACAGAGGGACGGGATACGGCTCGGAAATATCCGTAGAACAGGAATAAATAACCGATACCAATATAGAAACTGCCTTCGATTTGCAGATAGGTGACACCGATTGATATGATTTCCTGTTCGGTTGCCGGGATAAAAATACGCATCAGTTCGGTAGCAAAGAAGAAAACCAGTACAGAAACGATGCCGGCAAACAGCGTGGTTGTCAGCCAGGCGCAACGGATTCCCCGGCAAATCCGGTCTTCTCGTTGGGCACCGAAGTTTTGGGCGATGAAGGTTGAAAAAGCATTTCCGAAATCTTGTACCGGCATATAGGCAAACGAATCAATTTTAACGGCAGCGGCAAATGAGGCCATGACGGTCGTTCCAAAGCTGTTTACAAGTCCCTGCACCATTAGAATACCCAGATTCATGACGGACTGTTGCATGCAAGTCAGGTAGGAAAAGGAGGCAATCTTCCGAATAGCAGAAAAGTTGATCTGCCGGTCATCGCGCGATAAACGTAACTCCGGAAATTGTTTCCACGTATATAGGTAGATGCCTGCGGCAGAAACGATTTGAGAGATAACGGTTGCCAAGGCTGCTCCTTCCACACCCATTTTCAATCCTACCATAAACAGTACATCCAATACGATATTAAGGGCAACAGATATAAGCAGAAAATACAACGGACTGGAGGAATTACCTACCGAACGGAGCAGGAAGGCATAGAAATTATAAACGGCCATCGGTATCATACCTAAGAAGATCAGGAAGAGATACTGGTAAGTTATCGCTTCAAGTTCGGGTGGCGTTTGCAGTATCTTGATGATGGGTGAAAGGAAAGCCAGCGACAAGATATTGAGCAGGAGCGTCGTTCCTCCGACAATCAGCAGGGAAGAGAAAATACTTTGCTTCATCTGTCGGATGTCTTTTGCCCCATATTGCATGGAAAGGACGGCACTGCATCCCATACATAAGCCGATAAAGATCGAAGTAATAAAGACAATCAGGGCATAAGAAGATCCGACTGCGGCCAAAGCCTCTGCACCTAATACCTGACCAACGATTAGTGTGTCGGCAATATTATAGCATTGCTGCAACAGGTTTCCCAACATAAGCGGCAAGGCAAAGCGAAGCATACTACCGGCGATGGAACCTTTTGTCAGATCTCTTTTATACAGATGATTCATGCCTGAAAAGTTTTAAGGAGCCAAAGGTATAGATAGTTTTCTATTCCTTGGCTCCTTTTCCTTATTTCTTTTCCGAGAATGTTTATAACTTCAGCGGTGTACCGTTGTAGAAGTCCAGGATCTTGGCCCGGAAAATGAATTCATATTTGGATTGTGCCTGTTCAGCCAAGCTTTTTGCATACTTGGTTTTCGCTTCGTTGAATTCGAATACCGTACTCTTTCCGGCATTATACCGGTCTTCTGCATACTTGAAAGCTTCCTTACTTGCCAGCACGGATTTGTCGGAAGCCAAATACTTCTCTTGTGCCGCCGTTGCATTGTAATAAGCCTGTTGTATCTCTTTATAGAGCGTTTTCTTGGTATTCTCCATCATCAGCTCCTGATTATGGATACTAATACGCGCTTGTCGTACACTGTTCCGCACCTGGAAACGGTTGAAAAGCGGAATACTTAACGAGAAACCGATGGTCTTTCGTCCGTTCTGTGCCAACTGATCTGCGAAAGCGGGCATTTCAACATCTCCGGTATAGTAATGATAATAACCATTGGAATAGCTGGCTCCGAAGTTAATCTTCGGATAATAATACGACTGAGCTACCTTCAATTGCTTTTTCATACTTTCCAACAGATACTCTTGCTCCTTGATTTGAGGCTTGAATGTTACTGCCTGTTGATAAATATCATCCGGTGGAATAATGCTGCTCATATAAGTATTGACTGCATTATCCGTTGCCGGTGTGACGATATCAAATTCAGTTCCGCTCCGTTCCAGCTCCAGACTCTGTGCTAAATCCAGCAAAGCCAGCTTGACATTATTGCGGGCTTCGGTCAGCGATACTTCATCGTTGGCTGCCTGTGCCTTGATATCATAGAGTTGTGACAACGGAACTTTCCCTGCTTTTACCATGGCTTCCGTCTTGGTGATTTGCTCCTGACTCAAAGCCAGTTGGAGTTCGGCAATTCGCTCCATCTCTTTGTTGTACAAGACCTGCAAATAATACGAAGCAATGTTGATAGAGAGATCTTCTTTGGCTTTATTCAGGTTTTCGACAGCTGCCTGCAGGTTTAATCGTTTGGCGGCGATGTCATTTGGAATCTTGAAACCGTCGAAGATTGGCATCGACAAGGAAATAGAAGCCGAACTGTTGGCTGAGTTCTGGTCTACAATTACACCTGTCTTCGAAGGAGAGCGGCCAAAGTCGAAGTTCTGTCCGATATTCGCATTCAAGTCAGGCAGCCAGCTGTACTTACTGGTATGCAATTCCACCTTCTTATTGTCATGATCGAGCTGACGTTGCTTCAGATCGATATTATGTTCTATCGCATAGCGGATACATTCTTCGAGCGACCACGTCTTGACTGGTTCGTTACTCCAGGCTGGAGCCGAAAGCAAGCAGGCGGAAATTCCTGTTAATAGAATCAATCGTTTCATAACATCTGCTGCTTAAGGGTTATTTTTCCGGTTGGATAGCGGCGCCACGAATCTTCGTATCCTTATCCAGTCCGCTTTTAACTTCAATGTTGATACCGTCGGAAAGACCGATTTCGATTTGTTTCTTCTCGAACACCTGTTCCGGTTTCTCCTGCTTCAGCAGATAGACGAAGGTAGAATCACCGTCGAATTCAACCGTGCTTTCAGGGATAGTCAATACACTGTCAGCCCGTTTCAGGACGATCTCGGCATTGGCACTGTAACCGGCGCGGATAAAAGCATCTTCCGGTACTTGCAAAGCCGCCTTAATCTCGAACTGAATGGCACCGTTCTCTTCGACGCCTTTCGGAGAAACGTATTCCAATTGTGCATCCAGCTTGCGGCTTTCCATCGCTCCGATAGTCAGTTTGATAGGCATTCCTTCGTGAATACGACCGATTTCGGTTTCGTCGACTTTCCCTTTAAAGATCATATCGTTCATATCTGCCACCGTTGCAATCGTTGTTCCGTCGTTGAAGTTATTTGCCTGGATCACCGAGTTACCAACCTTAACAGGAATATCCAGAATCATTCCGGTAATCGTGCTGCGGATTTGGGTTGTACTGCTTACGTTGGAGTTTTTGGAAATACCGTCACGTACAATCTCTAATTCGCTTTGTGCCGTGTTACGTTCCTCTACCGCCTTTTGGTAATTCGCCTTACTGGTTTCGAACTCTTCCTGCGCTATGACACCTTGCTGGTAGAGTTGCTGATCCCGTTTATAGACTTCTTCTATTTGTTTAAGGGAAATTTCCGCTACATTAACCCGAGATTCAGCGCTGTTCAATTGCACCATTTCCGGGATTACCTTAATGGTGGCGATGATTTCTCCCTGCTTTACCATCTGACCGGCTTCTTTCTTCAGTTCAGCAATAATACCGGAGATTTGAGGTTTGATTTCGACTTCGTAACGAGGCTCTACATTTCCTGTCGCTACGGCTTTTGTTTCTACATTACCGATAGTAGGCGTTACGATCTCATACACCGTAATTACCGGCTGTGCCTTCTGCCAAAGGAAATAGAAAGTTCCACCTACGGCAGCGAAGATAATGACAAGCAACAGCGTTCTCATAATCTTCTTCACGATTCTGTTCTTCATATTCATTGAGCTTTTTTATATTATTCATCTCTTAATGCATCGATTGCCTTGATCTGCATGGCACGCCATGCAGGAATCAGTCCTGCCAACAGTCCGCTGATTAATAGGATAATGGTAGCGGCAATCGCTGTTTGTATATTGACACTCGGATCTTTAATCACAATATCATCGCTGGGTGTGGCCGTCAGGATACGATTGACGAAGTCCAATAAGAATACGCCTGTACTTAATCCCAGTAAGCCTGCCATCGCTGTCAGCATAAGACTTTCACTCATTACCTGCGAAATGATATCAAAAGGCTTGGCACCCAATGCTCGGCGAACCCCGATTTCCTTGGTCCGTTCCTTGACAGTTACCATCATGATATTACTAACTCCGATAATACCTGCCAATAAAGTTCCTAAGCCTACAATCCAAATCAGAATATCGATTCCCATGAATAGCAGATAAAAGGTGCGAAACATCTCAGCAATATTGATGGTTCCCAAAGCCTGTGGGTCTTCGGGTGCAATTTCATTCTGCTGAAAGATGATCTGCTTGGCTTGCTGGATAATCGCTTCCACATCATAGTTGGGCAGAATACTGATGGCTACGAGGAAAATCTTATCGCCAAGATTCATACTCTGCTGTAAGGTACTGAACGGAATAAATACGCTTTCGTCGGAACGCCCGTTGATATTCATACTGGTTGATTTAGCTTTCGTCACACCGACAATCTGATAATACAATCCGTTTACCCGAATGTATTTCCCACACGGATTCCCATTCTGGAAAAGTGCTTTATTAACATCCATTCCGATGGTGCAGACTTTTCGTTTCTCTTTCTCATCGATCGTGTTGAGCGGTCGACCGAACAACATATCTTGTGTCTCGATGAAGAAGTAGGCAGGAGTAACGCCTTTCACATAGTAAGTACCGCTGTTTTGTCCATATACTACATTCTTATCATTACTGCTTCCAAAGATCATCGGTGCGATCTGGTCAATACCTTCTACTTCCCTTTGGATGGTTGCTACATCACGATTGCGCAAATTCCAGCTTCTTCCTTTATTAAATCCTTTATAAGGCAGGCTGGTCTTGTCTGCATAAAAGAAGACTGAGTTGGTAGCAACGCCTTCCGTCTCGCCTAAAACCGCATTCTTTAGTCCCGTTCCTGCTCCTAAAAGCAAGACCAACATCAAGATTCCCCAAAAGACACCAAAGCAAGTCAGCAGGCTTCTTGTTTTATTGCGGGTGATAGTTACCCATATTTCAATCCATCTGTCTCTGTCGATTAAAAACATATTCGCCTCCTTTCTTTACTCGGCTCTCATGGCTTCAATGGCACTGATGCGAACAGCTTTCCGGGCAGGAAAGTAACCTGCCAGCACACCTGCTATGACAATCAGTAGCGTTGAAGCTATAGCGATACTTAAATTAACTGTTGGGTTGAGGAAGATTGTTCCTCCTTGTCCCGGGTTTTCACCTACTCCGGCGGCTTCCATACCACTGTTGATCAGCTCTGTCAGGCCGATTCCTCCCAACATACCGACATATCCGAAGACTGCTGTTACCAGAATTGATTCCGTAATGATCAAACGCAGGATGGAGGATGGCTTAGCTCCAATAGCCTTTCGGATACCAAACTCCTTCGTCCGTTCGCGGACTGTAATCAACATGATATTACTTACACCTACGATTCCGGCAATTAAGGTGCCGATACCAACAACCCATATAAACAAAGCAATACCATTCATGATATTATTCATCATACGGAAGCTCTCAGCTGTGTTCCACATACCGATGGCATTGGTATCAGTCGGGTCGAATTGATGTAGCTGGGCCATCAATGTACGGAAGTCTTTCTCGAATTTCTCGTTGGCTTCCTTGCTGACGACCCCATTTAAGGTGAAGGAAAAGCTGCTGAATCCATATCCTTTATTATACAGACTGCGGGCTGTGGTGAAAGGAATATAAGCCGGCGCATTGTTGCTTTTCTCGTCATCGTTGTAAACTCCTACAACTTGCCACATCAGTTTCCCGGCTTTGAGGTATTGGCCTACCGCATTTTGTCCGGGGAAAAGGACTTCAGCCATACGCGGACTTAAAACGATGACTTTTCGCTCTTCCCGCATATCCAGATCATTGATGAAACGTCCGTTCTCTGATTTCACATTTACATAATTGATCTTTGCATGGTCGGGAAAGACGCCTTGCATTTCACCGCTGATAAACTCTTTGTTGACATAGAGCGTATCGTTATGCCAGACATTGGCCGATAGTAAATCAATTTCCTTGAATCGGTTCTTCACAATCGTCAGGTCTGTTTCCTTAAAGCTGATACTCCGACCGGATTGCATGCCTTTCCACGGTTTGTTGGTATACCCATTCCAAACCTGAACCTTGTTCATCGACATATTCCGGAAGTTATGCATTACGCCGTTCCTCAGTCCGTTTCCGGCAGCCAACATGATGATCAGCATGAAGATTCCCCATGAAACGGAGAAGCCGGTCAGGAATGTGCGGAGCTTGTTCTGCCTGATGGTACTCCAGATTTCCCTAAAATCATCAAATTCAAACATGGCCTTTCCCTTTTTCTATATTTGAAATCAAACCGTCTTTCAGGCGGATGATACGATCAGTCGCGTCGGCAACTGATTGTTCATGCGTGACAATGATCATCGTCATTCCTTCTTTATTGACGTTACGCAGCAATTCCATGACTTCAACCGTCGTCTTACTGTCTAACGCTCCGGTTGGTTCGTCTGCGAGAATAATCTGGGGTTTGGCAATCAGGGCACGGGCAATGGCAACGCGCTGCTTTTGTCCTCCAGACATTTCGTTGGGCATGTGTTCGGCCCAGTCCTTTAATCCGACCATATCTAGGTAATCCAGCGCCATGGCATTCCGTTTCTTTCGGGAAATACCCTGGTAATAAAGAGGAAGCGCGACGTTTTCCACGGCATTCTTAAACGAGATCAGGTTAAACGACTGAAAGATGAATCCGATCATCCGGTTTCTTAATTCGGCTGCCCGGCTTTCACTTAAGTCTTTAATCAATTGCCCGTTTAAAGTATAGGTTCCCGTGTCGTATGTGTCAAGAATACCGAGGATATTCAATAAGGTCGATTTCCCGGAACCCGACGCTCCCATGATAGAAACCATTTCTCCTTTATCTATATCCAGGTTGATTCCTTTCAGGACATGGAGAGGTGCTCCATTAAAATACGTCTTGTTGATGTCTCGTAGTTCAATCATTGCTTTACTGTTTATATATTAGACGCAACATACATGTGATTTGTTACAGTTTTGAATCAAGAAATATCGGTAGTGTTTTTACTTTTAGTTTACTTCACTCTCTTTATTTCGTTTATCAGCGCTTCCGTTCTGCTGATGTCTGATTCAATGTGTTTTCTTATGCTTTCATGTTTTCACTATATGTTAGCGAAACAAATGTAGGAATATAATAAGTACCTTGTATCGCATGATACTTATTATTAGGTATATTTAACAAAGAAAAGATACATTTGTCAGATGTAAGTAAGTGAAAGTGGCGGGAATCAGGCTGTTATACGTATGGAAAAATGATAAATTAAACTAACAGGAAAGAAGAACTGTTATGTAAAAAGTAACGGATTATAGGAATAGATGTTATGTCGTAAGCGACAACTGCTGTCTGAACCTATAATCCGTTTACTGAAAGCTATTAAAATGTTTCTTGGACTTCGTTTTCTTTTAGGAAATTATCCAACCAGAAATTACATCCGTTCCGGAACTTCAATTCCCAATAAGCCCATGCCTTCCTTCACAATCTTGGCAACATTGGCAGAAAGAACCAGACGGAATACCTTTAACTGCTCATTGTCTTCATGCAAGATCGAGAAGTCATGGTAGAACTGATTGTATTCTTTTACCAGATCGTATGTATAGTTGGCTATCAGTGCCGGACTATATGTCTCACCAGCTTCCTTCACGATAGCCTTGAAGTTGGCCAGCAGCTGGATCAGTCCTTCTTCTTTTTCTGATATCTCGAAGTTGGTTGGCAAAGCAGCCGGTAAAACGATTCCCTGTTCTGCTGCTTTACGTAATACGGAGCAGATACGGGCATATGTATACTGGATGAAAGGACCGGTATTACCATTGAAGTCGATAGATTCTTTCGGGTTGAATGTCATATTCTTGCGCGGATCTACTTTCAAGATGAAGTATTTCAGCGAGCCCAAACCAACCATCCGGGCAATATCTTCAGCTTCTTCGTGAGTCAGACCATCCAGTTTCCCTAATTCCTGAGAGATTTCGCGGGCAGTATTGATCATTTCTTCCATCAGGTCGTCGGCATCAACTACGGTTCCTTCGCGGCTCTTCATCTTTCCTTCCGGCAATTCCACCATACCGTAAGAGAAATGTACCAGGCCTTTGCCGAATTCAAATCCGAGTTTGTCTAACAGGATAGACAATACCTGGAAATGATAGTTCTGTTCGTTACCTACCACATAGATCATCTTGTTGATCGGATAATCGTCGAAGCGGAGTTTTGCTGTACCGATATCCTGTGTCATGTAAACCGAAGTACCGTCGGCGCGCAGCAAAAGCTTTTCATCCAGACCTTCATTGCGTAAGTCGGCCCATACCGAACCGTCTTCGCGGCGATAGAAAATACCTTTTTTCAGTCCTTCCAGCACTTTGCTTTTTCCTACCAGATAGGTTTCTGATTCGTAGTAAATCTTATCGAAGCTGACACCCATCATTTTGTAGGTTTCGTCGAAACCGGCGTACACCCAGTCGTTCATCATCTTCCATAACGAGCGGACTTCCGGATCTCCGGCTTCCCATTTGCGGAGCATTTCACGGGCTTCCTGCATCAGTGGAGAAGCGGCTTCGGCTTCTTCCTTGGTCATTCCTTTTGCTTCGAGGGCGGCAGTCTCTTCTTTCAGTTTGTTGCTGAACAAGACATAGAAGTCGCCAATTAAATGATCGCCTTTCTTGCCAGCCTTTTCGGGTGTAATACCATTGCCCCATTTCTGCCATGCCAACATGGATTTGCAGATATGGATACCACGGTCGTTCACGATATTTGTTTTCACTACCTTATTACCGTTGGCTTCCATGATCTTCGACAAACTATATCCTAACAGGTTGTTACGAACGTGACCTAAGTGTAAAGGCTTGTTTGTGTTAGGAGAAGAATATTCGATCATGACCAGTGGTGAGTTTTCGGTCGCTTTCGTAAAGCCATATTCCGGCTGGGCATTGATTTCGTTCAACAGATCAATCCAGCAACCACAGGCAACGGTCAGGTTCAAGAATCCTTTAATCACATTGAACTCAGCCACTGCCGGTTCGTTTTTTACCAGGTATTCGCCCAATTCTTGAGCTGTCTGCTCCGGAGATTTCTTGGACATACGCAGGAAAGGAAAGACAACCAAGGTAAGATGCCCTTTGAATTCTTTCTTTGTTTTCTGCAACTGTACTTGTGCCTCGGTTACATCTGCACCATACAATTCTTTGATACCGGCAATGACAGAACCGGTAATTTGCTGTTCAATAACCATATCTATTGTCTTCTATTAGCTAATTTTCGGCAAAGGTACGTCTTTTCGCTGATATTTACTGCTTCTATCCGTGCGGAAATGAATCTGTTGACTTACTTTTTTACTAAATGAACAATTTGTCATTTTGTCAAAATACCCCTCTGATCCTTGCGCTGTACAGACGTGAGTACAGCGCTGATTGTTTTTATGCGCCGCATTGAGACTTTGGGTTTGACAAAATGGTTGGAAATAACTTCGAATAATTGACATGCTGAAGAGAAAGAAGGCATGAGAGAGATGTTTTTAGTTGTCCTGTTTTTCAGACAGTAAAAATAGAAGCAGATTGATAGTCTGATTTGAGCCTGATTTAAGCCTGAAAAAAGAGCTTTTTGTGGATGAAAAAGGCACTGAATACGGAATTCGGGACATTTGTTTCCGTTTCTGCCTGGCTTTTCCCGAAAATCCAGGCAGGAAATTCTAAAAAAGTAAGGTCTTTTGGGAATTTCTTAGGTATGAATTTCTTCGTTTTTAGGCATGAAAAAGCTTGATTTTCGTCTGTTTTATTGAAAAACGAACCAGAAAACGATGAAAAAATGCCCGAAGTAAGAAAAATGAGTGTTTGAGAAAAGGCGAAAAAAACAGCAAAAAGATGAGGATGTCCTAATTATAGAAGTAAAATGATATTTGAGAAAATAAAAAAGGCGCAACCGCAAAGCTTGCACCTTTGTTTATTATTCCGTGTAAAAATAGAATCAATTCAGTGAATCGTTCAATTCATTACTTGGCTTGAATTTAGCTACATTGTGAGCCGGGATAACGATTGATTCTTTAGTTCTTGGGTTTAAACCTGTGCGCGCAGCTTTTTCATTGACACTAAAAGTACCGAAACCGAGGATAGCTACTTTGTTACCTGCTTTTAATTCAGAAGCAACTGTATCCACAAAAGCATCTAATGCCTTTTTGGCATCAGTTTTGCTCAATCCAGATTTCTCTGCGATTGAATTGATAAATTCTGTTTTGTTCATAATAAAAATAATTATGTAATTAATAGTATGTTTTCGTTTTGAAAATTAGAACGATAAATCGTTCCAAAAGTACTTTTATTTTATTCGATAACAAAGGAATTTACGGTTTTTTTGATATTCTATTATGTTTTAAGGGCGATTTGAAGGAAAAAAATAAAATATACTTACCTTTGTAGAGAATAAATTGTTTAAGTAGAGGCCCGATGAAGCTCTAGGCCGGCAGGTGTCTGTCTGGAAATAAACGGAAGGCTGTCGTCGGGGAGTTTGTAAAAACGATGTTTTATCGCAAGATTAAAAAAGTATGATGAATCAAAATGGCGGAGGATTCTTAGACAGGATCCCGGTAGTGACAAAGAATCTTATTATCATTAATCTTTTATTCTGGGTGGCGAGTCTGAGTTTGCCCAAGATCGGCATCAATCTGATCGACTTGTTGGGACTGCATTTCCCGGGAGCTAAAGATTTCTATCCCTTTCAGCTGATATCTTATATGTTCATGCATGATACGCATTCGTTTGCGCATGTATTCTTCAATATGTTTGCGGTGTATATGTTCGGTCGGGTGCTCGAAAATGTTTGGGGACCAAAGCGTTTCCTGATCTTCTACATGGTGACGGGAATAGGTGCCGGACTGGTGCAGGAATTGACTTGGTATTTCGACTTGAGAGATGTGATCAATGCTCCGCAGGAGCTGGTGAATATCGGTGGCGGACAGATATTGAATAAGGAAGAGTTCTATAATCTGTTCGTAACAGTCGGTGCTTCGGGAGCTGTTTTCGGTATTCTGCTGGCTTTCGGGATGCTTTTCCCGAATGTTCCCCTGTATCTGATGTTTGTTCCGATTCCTATAAAGGCAAAATATTTCGTCATCTTTTACGGATTGGCCGAACTGACGATGGGCGTTGCCAATTTCAGTGGCGACAGTGTGGCTCACTTTGCTCATTTAGGCGGTATGCTGTTTGGATATATACTGATTAAATATTGGAAAAAGAAAGATTTGAGCAATGGACAGTTTTTTATCTAATATACGAAATCGGTTCCGGGAAGGAGATATCTTGCTCCGCATCATCTATGTGAATATTGCCCTCTTTTTATTGATACGTCTGGCAGATATCTTCTTGTTGCTGTTCAACCTCGACGGAACTTATTACCTGCGGTATCTGGAATTCCCTTCTTCCTTTCAGGAATTCTTATACCAGCCCTGGACGATACTGACGTATATGTTTACCCATTATGAGGTGCTGCATATTCTGTTTAACCTGTTGTGGCTGTACTGGTTCGGGCGTATGTTCCTGAATCACTTTGACCAGCGCAAACTGTTGGGTGTGTATTTGTCGGGAGGAATCTTTGGTGCCATCCTCTTTATGATAGCTTATAACATCTTCCCTTATTATGCCGATGCGGCTTCCAGCAGTTATCTTTTAGGTGCTTCAGCCTCGGTGATGGCCATTGTTTTCGGGGTCTCATTTTATGCCCGCGAAGAAGAAGTCATGCTTTTCCTGATTGGTCGGATTAAAATCTATTATCTGGCGATCCTGACCTTGCTGCTTGATTTGCTGTCGATAACGTCGGGAAACGCCGGAGGTCATTTAGCCCATATCGGAGGTGCCTTGTTCGGGATTCTGTTTGCTTCGCGGATGCGTGCCGGAAAAGACATAACCCGTCCGCTAAACCGGCTGATTGATAAATTGGCCAATCTTTTTTCCCGCAAACCTCGTATGAAGGTCACCTATAAAAGGGCCGAGACGGATTATGAATACAATGCGCGTAAACAACGGGAAGCGGCCGATTTGGATGCCATTTTAGATAAGCTGAAGCGATCGGGCTATCAAAGTCTTACTTCCGACGAGAAGAAACAATTGTTTGATGCCAGTAAAAAGTAAAGCGGTATGAAATTCTTTCGGATCATATTCCAGTCATTTTTCCTGACAGTTCACGTGGTGGTTGTCATCCTCTTTCTTTTGGCTGCTTATTCCGATCGGATTTCTCCTGAAACTTTTACGTTGGGTGCTTATTTAGGATTGGGCTTTCCTATATTCTGTATTTTGAATCTGTGTCTGACGGCCTACTGGCTTTTTACGCAGGAGTGGCGTTTTATTGGGATCGGCCTCCTTTCGTTTCTGTTATGCTGGGGGCAGGTGAAACTCTATTTCCCGATACATTCGCGGACAGATGATATTCCGCAGGAAAATACCATCAAGCTGCTTACATATAATATAATGGCCTTCGGTTATAAACCTCATACCGAAGAAACGCCGAATCCGACGATCGAATACATTGCTCAGTCGGGAGCTGATATCGTCTGTCTGCAGGAATACGCAGAAGATACACAGAGTAAATACCTGACGAAAAAGAAAATCTACCGGGAATTGGATATGTATCCATACCGTTCGGTCATTTATTTGAACCGGACGGGGCGATTACGTTTTGGCATTGCTTTGTTTTCCAAGTATCCGATTGAAAAGAGCCGGCGTATTAAATATGACAGCAAATATAACGGTTCGGCCATCTATACCATCCGAATCGGGGACAAGAAACTTACACTGGTAAATAACCATTTGGAATCCTTTAAGCTGACGTCGGAAGACCGGTCGAAGTATGCGTCTTTTATCAAGGAAATGGATTCGGAGAGTTTTGGTAATTTGAAAGGAACGATACAGCAGAAGTTGGGTGCAGCCTTCAAGATTCGGGCTGCACAGGCTCGAACGGTGGCAAAAGCCGTAGCCGATTCATCCAATGAATATACGATTGTTTGCGGAGATTTTAATGATACGCCGATCTCGTATGCCCATCATACTATTGGGAACGGGCTGACAGATGCTTTTTCGGCTTCAGGAAGTGGCATGGGCGTTTCGTATAATGAGAATTTCTTCTGGTTCCGGATTGATCATATTCTCTGTTCACCCAATATCAAGCCCTATAATTGTACGGTTGATGATGTTCATTATTCAGACCATTATCCCATGTGGTGTTATCTGCAGCTGGAATAATGGTCTGAAGAAAGTTATTCCATGTCTTCGTCCAACGAATTGAATACATCGCCGAAGAGATTCTCGGCAAAGAAATAGGTGGCATCACAAAACAGTTTCGGATTCTTGATATAAGAAACCTTGTTGCCTTTGCCACCGTTGGCGATGACGTCTTCTGCCGGTATGTCTTTGTGCTTCTTTTCGTTCTTCGGATCATATTCATATTTGATATCCGTCATACTGGCTGTATACTTTCCGTCAAAGCATTCGATAAACATCCGGTAGGTAACCAATGTCTTGTCTGTATCATTCAGCAAGAGTTCTACCGTTGAACTGACCAGGATCGTATGTTTTTTCTTGTTCGTTACCACGTTCGAAAGGAATACGTCTTTCCCGTAATTCTTCTTGGCCCATTTACTGATGCCTTTGAAGATGGTATTCTGGCTCATGCCGTCCATATCAACCTGATCTTCATAATATATTTTTCCGTTTTTCATCGGAGAACAGGCTTCGACAGAGCCTTTATGTCCCTGTGCTGAAACAAGCACAGGGAAGAGAAGCAGTAGCGCTATGAAAATTTTCTTCATACAGATTATCTGTTATTTATTTCACCCAAACATTTATGATCTCTCCAATAACCGTCTGATTATTTCCGTCAGGCGTCAAACCCTGCATCTTACATTCCAAAATCATCCATACAGCATCCTGTGCAAATGGTTTCTTGGAGAACTGGATCGTATAGATTTCACCCTCTTTCACTCCTTTGCAGAAAGCTGAATTGGCATCAGCAGAGAATGACGCAATTTCCTTACCGAAGAGCGTGCTGATTCCTTTCCATTCTGCCTGACTTTCGTTGAGGTTATTGTCGGCCATCTTGATACGCATATCACTTTCCGGCAGGAGCTGTTTCAATGTGTTCGGTATATTGCTGGCAGCCATTTGGGTAAATCCAGCTGGTGTACCTAAAGGAGCTACCGGTTGAACAGCCGGTTTGTCTTCTTTAGCAGGGGCTGTTTCTGCCTTGGCGGCAGGCGTTGGATTTACAGCCTGAGCCTGTAAGGCCTGTTGCCCGAAAGCATTTTGTGCATTGGCAAATAATTCATCGGCAAAATCGATGGTCTTTCGGCGGAATTTTCCACTGATGCGGTTCAGCTTGCCTTTGTATATCGCATTTTCGTCGGTAATCCATTCTTCTGCAACGTATTTCTCAGGTTCACGCTGGTAGGCAACATTGTATTCATACCGGATGTTGGTTAGCTTGATGGTACAAAGCTGATCTTTACAATACACCAGTACCTGATAACTCATCTTTGACCGGTCTAACGAAAGAACCGTACTAGAAAAGACAATATATTCTTTTCCGGCTGCCGCAAGTTCGCCTTTATCCCGATTCTGATATACAACCCGACATTCGTCGTTGTTAAATCGCTGTTGAGCCCAGTTCAAAGCTGTTTCAAACACTTCATTTTGGGAAAGAGAAGGAACTTTTATATCCTGCGAGAAGACAACTCTTCCATTTTCTACCGGAACAGCACCTTCCAAGTATTTTAAATCCTCTTGAGCCGTCAGGAGAAAGGGTAAAAATGCAAATAATAAAAATAAATGTTTCATAAGAATAAAGCTATTTTCCCCCAAAGATAGATATTTGCCTCATTTATTAGCTATCAAAAAAGTAAATAATTATTATAATTCCTCTTAATCAGGAAAAAAAACTCTATATTTGCACCCTGTGAAAAATTGGATATAATAATGTAATAACAAAAATAATAAGTACAAAATGCAAAACAAAGGATTTGTAAAGGTCTTTGCTGTGCTGCTGACGCTTGTTTGTTTGTTCTATTTGTCCTTCTCGTTTGTGACAAATAGATATAATAAAAAGGCGGCTGAGTATGCAGGAGGTGACCCTGTAAAAGAAAGTCTTTATTTAGACTCATTATCTACTGAGAAGGTATGGTTAGGCTATACGCTTAAGGAATGCCGAGAGATGGAAATTAGCTTAGGTCTTGACTTGAAGGGCGGTATGAACGTCATTCTGGAGTTAAGTGTGCCTGATGTGATTCGTTCATTGTCAAACAACAATCCGGATGAAAACTTCAACAAAGCATTGGATCTGGCTTATGCCAAGCAAGCTTCCAGCCAGAAAGATTTCATCAGTCTGTTTGCCGACGAATACAAGGCATTAGACAGCAATGCTCGTTTGGCTACCATCTTCAGTACGTTCGAGTTGAAAGATAAAATTACGCCGCAGAGTTCGGATGATCAGGTAATTGCCGTTTTACGTGATGAGTTGCAGAGTGCCATTGATAACTCATTTAACGTATTGCGTACTCGTATAGACCGTTTCGGTGTTGTATCTCCGAACATCCAGCGTCTGGAAACAGCTGGCCGTATCTTGGTTGAGCTTCCGGGTGTAAAGGAACCTGAACGTGTACGTAAATTGTTACAGGGTAGTGCAAATCTGGAGTTTTGGGAAACTTATAAATTGCCTGAAATCTATCAGCAGTTGGTTGCCGCTGATAATGTATTGGCTTCTGTTCTGGCTGCCAGCGATGCAGCTGATTCAACTGCCGTTGCTTCTGCCGAAGAAGCTCCTGCTGTAAAGGCTGATTCTGTTACAAGCGAAACCGATTCTCTGTTGGCCAAGATTCAGGATTCTCCGGAAGTAGAAAAAGACCAGTCTGCTGAAGAATTTGCAAAACAGCATCCGTTGTTTGCCTTGCTTCAGCTGAATCAGTATAATGGTCAGCTGGCTCCGAGTGCAGTAGTTGGTTATGCACAGGCAAAAGATATGGCGAAGATCAATGAGTATCTGAGCATGAAGCAGGTGAAAGATGCGCTGCCCCGTAACTTAGCACTGAAATGGGGTGTTAAGGCTATGGATGAAAAAGGCATGTTCTTTGAATTATATGCCTTGAAGGTAACGAATCGTGACGGAACTCCAGCTTTGGGTGGTGATGTAATTACGGATGCAAGTTCCGACTTCGTACAGCAGCCGGGTGTTTCTGGTCAAGAAGTTAGTATGAAAATGAACGCTGAAGGCGCAAAAGCCTGGGCTCGTTTGACTAAAGAGAATACAGGTCGTTCTATTGCCATTGTATTGGATGGAGTCGTCTATTCTGCTCCGAATGTCGAAGGCGAAATTCCCGGAGGTCAATCTCGTATTACAGGTAACTTTACTCCGGAAGAAGCTAAAGACTTGGCAAACGTGTTGAAGTCTGGTAAGATGGCGGCTTCTGTACATATTGTTCAGGAAGATGTGGTTGGTCCGTCACTGGGTCAGGAAGCTATCAATGCCGGTGTGATTTCATTCGTATTGGCTTTGGTATTGTTGATGCTTTATATGTGTGCTTTCTACGGTGTCATCCCAGGTTTAATTGCCGATGGCGCATTGGTAGTTAACATCTTCTTTACGATGGGTATTTTAGCATCCTTCCAAGCTGTATTGACATTGCCGGGTATTGCCGGTATGGTGTTGACTTTAGGTATGGCTGTCGATGCGAACGTGTTGATTTATGAACGTACGAAAGAAGAGCTTCGTGCAGGAAAGACATTGGCCAAGGCAATCTCTGATGGTTACAGCAATGCCTTCTCTGCTATCTTCGACTCTAACTTGACTTCTATCATTACGGGTATCGTTTTGTTCTACTTCGGTACAGGTCCTATCCGTGGATTCGCTACGACAATGATTATCGGTTTGTGTGCTTCTTTCTTAACAGCCGTGTTCTTGACACGTATTGTTTATGAAGCCTTGTTGGCAAAAGATAAACTGAACAACGTAACTTTCGTTACCAACATGACGAAAGATTTGTTGAAGAATCCGAAAGTAAACTTCTTGGGAGCTCGCAAGGTTGGATATTTGATCCCGTTGGCTATTGTTATATTGGGTGTCATTTCAATGATGACAGTAGGTTTGAACAAGGGTATCGACTTCACAGGTGGTCGCAACTATATTGTTCGTTTTGATCAGAATGTGAAGACCGATGACATCCGCTCTATGTTGGATGCTCAATTGGATGGAGCTGTCAGTGTAATTACAATTGGTACTCCAGATCAGGTACGTATCTCAACTAACTACAAGATCGATGTTCAGGATCCGAATATTGACCGTGAGATTGAATCGAAATTATATGAAGGCCTGAAGCCGTTATTGAAAGACGGTACAACAGTCGATCAGTTCGTTTCTGATTATATCCAGAGTTCACAGAAAGTAGGTCCGTCCATGGCAGATGATATTAAGAACAGTGCGATCTTGGCGGTTATCTTCTCAATGATCTGTATGGCTGCCTATATCCTGTTGCGTTTCCGTGATGTATCATTCTCTGTTGGAGCCTTCGCTTCTGTTGCTACAACAACCTTGTGTATTATTTCATTCTACACCTTGTTGTGGAAGCTGTTGCCGTTCTCAATGGAAGTTGACCAGACGTTTATTGCGGCTATCCTGACGATCATCGGTTATTCTATCAACGATACCGTGGTTGTATTCGACCGTATCCGTGAGACGATCAGTATCTATCCAAAGCGTGACCGTTACCAGGTAATCAACGATGCCTTGAACTCAACATTGTGTCGTACGTTCAATACATCATTGACGACATTGGTTGTTGTAATCTGTATCTTCATTCTGGGTGGTAGTACAATCCGAAGCTTTACCTTCGCTATCTTGTTAGGTATCGTGATCGGTACATATTCTACCTTGTTCGTGGCGACTCCGATTGCTTATGAATTACAGAAACGTAAGATTAAGAAACACGGTTTGGCTGAGAATACGGAAGCTTAATTCGACATACAGTTGAATTTATAATATAGGCCATCCTGGTTTTTCCGGGATGGCTTTTTTATTTTCGCAAACAGTTCTTATCTTTGTCGATAAACCAAAAAATAACCTATGATACTGGATCTGGATAAACGTGCGATAACTTATTTGCCTGGTGTCGGCCCTAAGAAAGCAGAGATACTTCAGAAAGAAGCCAACATTGTCTCATACGATGATTTGCTGCATTATTTCCCTTATAAATATGTTGACCGAAGTCGGTTTTACCGGGTAGATGAGATTACTCCCAATATGCCTTATATCCAGCTGAAAGGGAAGATTACGCGTTATGAACAGTTAGGAGAAGGGAAAACAAGACGTCTTGTTGGGAAATTTACGGACGGATCGGGTGTATTAGATCTGGTTTGGTTTAAAGGAATCAATTACGTACTTGAAAAGGTCAAAGTCGATACGGAATACATAATCTTTGGAAAACCGTCTGAGTTTGGTCATTCATTTAATCTAGTGCATCCGGATGTGGATCCGGTAGAACAAGCCGGACAGGTTGCTTCGGGACTTACTCCGTTTTATAATACGACGGAAAAGATGAAGAAATCATTCCTTAACTCGCGTGCGATTCAAAATTTGCAGTACACTTTGTTATCGGGATTGAACTGGCAATTGGCAGAAACTTTACCTCAGAAATTATTAAAGAAGACCGGGCTGGTTCCTTTATCGGATGCGATGAGGAATATTCATTTCCCGGCTACTGTTTCTTTATTGAGAGCGGCTCAGTTACGCTTGAAGTTTGAAGAGCTGTTTTATATCCAGCTTCACATGCTTAAAACATCTCAAATGCGAAAGAAAGCACTTCAGGGTATTCTCTTTTCGTCTGTAGGTGATTATTTCAATACATTTTATAAGGAATATCTTCCTTTTGAATTGACGAATGCCCAGAAACGGGTGGTGCGGGAAATTCGTGCCGATATGGGAAGTGGCCGGCAGATGAATCGTTTGTTGCAGGGAGATGTGGGTAGTGGAAAAACGCTGGTGGGCTTGTTGTCGATGCTGCTGGCTCTCGACAATCACTGTCAGGCATGTATGATGGCTCCTACAGAAATCTTGGCAACCCAGCATTATGCGACGATCAAAGCCTTCTTGAAAGATATGGATGTAAAAGTGGCTCTATTGACTGGTTCGACAAAGAAGAAAGAGCGTGAACGGATTTTACCCGCCATTGCCAGTGGTGAAATCCAGATTGTCATCGGGACGCATGCCTTGATAGAAGACACAGTTGTATTCTCATCGCTGGGACTGGCAATTATTGACGAACAACATCGCTTTGGTGTAGAGCAGCGTTCACGGCTTTGGATGAAGAATACGAAAGCTGTTCCTCATGTGTTGGTTATGACGGCAACGCCAATTCCACGAACTTTAGCCATGACTTTGTATGGTGATTTGGATGTCTCTGTTATCGACGAACTGCCACCGGGGCGAAAACCTATACGAACCTTACACCGTTATGATAACAAAAAGGCTGAGCTCTTTGAGTTTTTGCGTAGGGAAATTCAGAAAGGTCGCCAGGTTTATGTGGTTTATCCCTTGATTGAAGGGAATGAAAAGCTGGATTATAAAAGCTTGGAAGAAGGTTTTGAAGTCTTTAAGGAGGTTTTTCAGGAATATACGGTGTGTATGGTGCATGGAAAAATGAAAGCCGCCGAAAAGGAAGAAGAAATGCAGAAGTTCATTTCGGGGAAAGCACAGATCTTGCTAGCAACTACTGTAATCGAAGTGGGTGTGAATGTACCGAATGCTTCTGTAATGGTAATCGAAAGTGCTGAACGCTTTGGGCTGTCGCAGTTACATCAGTTGCGTGGACGTGTAGGCCGTGGCGCTGAACAGTCGTATTGTATATTGGTTTCTTCTTATAAATTAAGCAATGAAACCCGTAAGCGGCTTGAAATTATGGTCAACAGCAATAATGGTTTTGAAATTGCTGAGGCAGATTTGCGTTTACGTGGACAGGGTGATCTGGAAGGAACGAGGCAAAGTGGCGAAGGGCTGGAATTGAGAATCGCCAATCTGGCTTCGGATGGACAAATCCTTCAATATGCTCGTGATTGTGCTATGGAGATTTTGAACGAAGATCCGGATTTATTGAGCGAACCCTATCAGATATTGAACGAAAGACTAAGAATTCTCTTCTCCCGCAGTATTAGTTGGCGTCTGATTAGCTAATGTGTTGTAGAACATATTAGGCGTAAGTGTTTGTTTTCCTTTTAATTATCGGGTAGATTTATGAATCTTATGGAAGTTTGAAGAAATTTTTCCTTAATTTCCTTTGAGGTATAATTCAAAATCGCGAACTTTGAGTTGTTGAATGCTGATTGACAGTGTTTAACACTTCAAAAAATGGTCTATAAGTTTTGAATTCTTCTAAGAAAATGACAGTAAAATCAATATTATCCGTTTGTTTGGGCTTTATGATGCTTCCAGTGATGAAAGCGGAAGAGCCGGAGAAAAAGGCAGCAAAAGACATTGTCGTTGGTCAGGCGAATATGGTGATGGAACAACACGTTTCTGAATTGATGGCAGAGCGTGTAGGCTTTAAGAAAGACATCGCGATGGAGAAGTTGGCCGAAGCATCTTTCAATGCTGAAGTGGCTCGAGAATCATTAATGTTCCCTGCGGAAGATCTTTACGGATCAAACTGGAATACCAAATGGGTTGATCCGTTCCGGGGCGAAGCTGAAAAGCCGAATTTCCCGGATTCTTGTGCTATTAATTGTAGCTCGTTTGTTTATCCGATTGATACAATTGCTCGTGTTACTTCGAAATATGGTCCTCGCCGTCGTCGGATGCACCGCGGAATTGATTTGAAAGTACAAAAAGGAGATACAATCCGAGCTGCCTTCGACGGAAAAGTCAGAATTCGTAATTATGAACGCCGTGGTTATGGCTACTATCTCGTTATTAGACACCCAAACGGACTTGAGACCATTTATGGCCATTTATCTAAACAATTAGTACACGTTAACGATATTGTACATGCCGGAGATCCGATTGGATTAGGCGGAAACACCGGACGTTCTACCGGTTCTCACCTTCATTTTGAAACACGCTTCCTGGGTCAGGCTATTAATCCTGCTGAAATTGTAGACTTTGAAAACGGAGTTCCCGTTCATGATACGTTTGTTTTCCGGAATGTAAAGATCAACGGGCGGAAAAGCAATATTTATACTTCTTCAGGTGATCAGTTGGTTTATCACCGGGTAAAATCGGGTGATACGTTAGGTAAGATTGCCCGCATTTATGGAACGTCAGTCAGCGAATTATGCCGTTTGAATGGAATTAAACCGACGACAGTTCTTCGTGTCGGACAATCAATTCGTTGCAATGCCGGAGCTAGTTATGTAGTTAAGAAAAAGAAAACTGCGAAGCCGTCAGTTACGGTGGAAGCTCAGAATGAACCTTTGGCAGCGGTAGCTGCCGAGCAGAATGATGCTGCAGGAAATCAGCCAATATATCATAAGATACAATCAGGTGATACGTTAGGAGCAATTGCTCAAAAATACGGAACAACTGTATCCAAATTGTGTGAGCTGAATGGTATTACTCGTACTACTATCCTTCGTTTAGGACGTACGTTACGGTGTTCTTAAATAGATTCTAATTATTAGATCACATAAATTTTTTTTCTGTGTTTGAGCTGCTTGTGATGTGAATTACGGGCAGCTTTTTATTTTCAATATTCCATTTAAAAAGCTATCTTTGCATTGCTAATTCCAGAGAATATGCCAGATACGAAAGAACAATTTGAGAAAGTTATCTCTATTTGTCGGGAGCTATATGCTAAGAAGCTAAAAGATTATGGCCCTTCGTGGCGGATCATGCGCCCGATGTCAGTTACAGATCAGATATTTATCAAGGCCAATCGCATTCGCAGTTTGGAAACTAAAGGGACGCGGATGATTGATGAAGGTATCCGTCCGGAGTTTATTGCCATTGTCAATTATGGTATTATCGGGCTTATCCAGTTGGCGTTGGGTTATGCTGATACGACTGATATTACCAATGAAGAAGCCTTGTCCTTGTATGATAAATATATGACTCAGACGAAAGAACTGATGTATGCCAAGAACCATGATTATGATGAGGCGTGGCGCAGTATGCGAATCAGTTCTTACACAGATCTGATTCTGATGAAGATTTATCGGACTAAGCAGATTGAAAGCCATCACGGAGAAACATTGGTTTCCGAAGGAATAGATGCGAACTATATGGATATGGTTAATTATGCCTTGTTTGGCTTAATTAAACTCGAATATGGGGAATAATAAGTAGACAAAGGTCATCGCATATGAGGCAGAAAGATATATGGATAAAGATGCTGGCAGAAACTTGCCGGTTATTGTTGGGCCTCGTGTTTATCTTTTCAGGATTGACGAAGGCTGTAGATCCTATGGGTTTTGCCATTAAGGTGGGAGAATATTTGTCCTCGTTCGGTTGGGATTCTCTGCAATCGTTTGCTGTGCCTTTTGCCATAAATCTGGCTGCTGTAGAATTTACATTGGGCATATGTATGTTTTTAGGGGTTTATCGTCGGTATGCGTCTTTCTTAACATTACTGATGATGCTTTTCATGACGCCACTAACACTATATCTGGCGTTGTATAATCCTGTTGCAGATTGCGGTTGTTTTGGTGAAGCTCTGATTCTAACGAATTGGGAGACTTTCTATAAAAATATTGTTTTGTTGGCAGCTGCGGTAATAGCCTTTGTCTACAATCAACGGACACTGGCCGGTTATACTTTTAAGGTTTATTGGTTTGTTGCTACTTTTGCCTATGTTTATTGCGTCGGATTTTCTCTTCGAAATTATTGGCATTTGCCGATTATAGACTTTCGCCCGTATAAAATAGGTGTCAATATTCCGGTAGCGATGTCAATTCCTGAAGGCGCTCCGCAAGATGAGTATGAATATAGTTTTATTTATGAAAAAGACGGCGTTCAAAAAAGATTTACGTTAGACAATGTGCCTGCTGATGATTCAACCTGGACTTTCGTGGATACGGAGTCAAAATTGATCAAGGCTGGTTATGTTCCACCGATCAGTGATTTTATCGTGACAACATTTGATGGAGAAGACCGTACAGAACAGCTGTTGGCTGATACAACGGGCGTATTCCTTTTGGTATCTCCCAGGTTGGAACAAGCCAATGAAGAGCGCATCGATGAAATCAATAATCTGTATGATTATGCTACTGAAAAAGGAATGCGGTTTTATTGTCTTACAGGTTCTGATGAGTCAGCTGTAACAAAATGGATTGATTATACGGGAGCTGAGTATCCATTCCTGTTTGTAGATGATGTTACGTTGAAGACGATGATTCGCTCTAATCCGGGTCTGATCGTTTTAAAAGGAGGTACTATCATGGGGAAATGGCATTATAATGACTTTCCTAAGGAAGAAGACTTGGATAAGTTTGTTGAATCAGCCTTGTTAAAACCGATGAAAGACGAGAAAGAGGCTCGGTTAGTAACCAACCTATTGACTTTTGTCGTACCTTTGTTGCTGGTTTGGCTGTATGACTATCGGCGTAACCGGAAGAAACAGCCAGTTAGTGAAAACTTATAAGAAGAATTTTTGTATCACAATTTAAAATAGAGAAAATATGAGAAAGAACATTGTTGCAGGAAACTGGAAAATGAACACCACTCTTGCTGAAGGCCTGGAATTGGCTAAAGGTTTGAACGAAGCATTGAAGAATAAAACAACAAATTGCGATGTAATTATCGGTACTCCGTTTACTCATTTGGCAAGTGTTGTTGCTGCTATTGATACGAATAAGATCGGTGTTGCAGCAGAAAACTGTGCAGATAAGGAAAAAGGTGCTTTCACAGGAGAAGTTTCTGCTGCTATGGTAGCTTCAACTGGCGCTAAGTATGTCATCTTGGGTCACTCTGAACGTCGTGCTTACTATCATGAAACTCCGGAAATCTTGAAGACAAAAGTAGAATTGGCTTTAGCTAATGGTCTGACTCCGATCTTCTGTATTGGTGAAGTTTTGGCTGAAAGAGAAGCTGGTAAGCATTTCGAAGTAGTAGATGCTCAGATTGAAGGTTCTTTGTTTAATCTGTCTGCTGAAGATTTCAGCAAGATTATCTTAGCTTACGAACCGGTTTGGGCTATCGGTACAGGTAAAACAGCTACAGCTGATCAGGCTGAAGAAATTCATGCACATATTCGTGCTACTTTGGCTGCTAAATATGGTAATGAAATTGCAGATAATTGCACAATTCTGTATGGTGGTAGCTGTAATGGCGGTAATGCAAAAGAACTGTTTGCTAAACCGGATGTTGATGGTGGTCTGATTGGTGGTGCATCTCTGTCTGTAGAGAAATTCATGCCGATCATTGAAGCTTTTGATAAATAATTGAATCATCGTTTACCAGAAGTAAATAAGTCAAGGTAGCTATTATGAATAATCAAGATAGCTACTTTGACTATTATAATTAAGTTCGCTATACGTGAATAATTTCATTTATTACCTTATGAGACAAATCCTGATTCTATTTTGTTTGTGTAGCTTGCTTTCTGTGTCTAGTTGGGGACAGACGGCCGATACTGGAGTTCATGTTGTAACTATCTTCGATGAGATGGCGAAGCAAGAGCCTGGCAAAGGAGTAGTAACCGTACATCAGTCGGATGCTATCCGGGCATTGGTCGGAGCTCATATGTATGGAACAAACGTAGAGCAGGAAGGCGAAACAGCCTACTTGAAAATTCAAGGTTATAGAGCTCAGGTATTTTCAGGTAATAACCAGCGTAAGTCGAAAGATGAGGCTTTCCGGAAGGAAAAGGAGATTAAGGAACTTTTCCCGGATGTGCCAACCTATGTGACCTATAATGCTCCATTCTGGAAATTGCGTGTAGGCGATTTTAGGTCTCATGAAGAAGCCTATCAGATGATGCGTAGGCTGATGGCCGCTTTTCCGGATTATGCGAAAGAAATGTATATTGTAAAAGAAGAAGTTAAAATTCCTTTGAATTGAAGATGGAGAAATTAAGCGAAGAGCAGATGTTGCAGAATCGGGATGCTTTGGCAACCCATTATCAGGAAATACTCGGTTTGTTGGGTGAAGATGTGAACCGGGAAGGTCTTATCAAAACACCGATGCGCGTAGCAAAGGCTATGCAATACTTGACAAAAGGGTATCATGAAGATCCGGCGGCAGTACTTCGTTCGGCCATGTTTGAGGAAGAAGATTACAAGCAGATGGTAATTGTAAAGGATATTGATTTCTTTTCGTTGTGCGAACATCATATGCTTCCGTTTTTTGGTAAAGCGCATGTTGCTTATATCCCTAAGAAATATATCACAGGCTTGAGTAAAATTCCACGGGTAGTTGATATTTTTGCCCGCCGTTTGCAAATACAGGAACGTTTGACAATGCAGATTAAAGATTGCATTCAGCAAACATTAGATCCATTGGGGGTAATGGTTGTCATTGAAGCCCAGCACATGTGTATGCAAATGCGTGGTGTGGAAAAACAGAATTCGTTAACGACCACTTCCGATTTTACAGGATTCTTCCAGCAGGCAAAAACGCGTGAAGAATTCATGAATCTGATAAAGAATAATCGGTAATACGTTTTCTGGAAAGAATTATTGGTATCCGTGTCATCACCGTAGATGATACGGTTTTTTTGTATATAGGGAAATACCAGAATTACTCCAGATGAACTTTTGAGGGTAAGCGTATCAAGCGATCTCTTTCTTGAAGAAGAGATTTATTACCAGCGAACATCCGATAAGCAGCACACCAGCCCCGACAACTCCATTCCAACCATATAACGACCAAAAGCTTCCGGCAAGGAATGTTCCTAACGAACCACCGGCGAAATAGGTAGTCATAAAGATTGTATTGATGCGGTTCGATGCTTTCGGATTCAACGAGAAAATTGTTGTCTGGTTACTGAGCTGGATACATTGCATCCCGATATCAAACAACAGAATTCCGCTGATGATGCCGGCATACGTGTTTCCTAAGAAACACAGGCTCGTCCAGGCAAGAAGAATAAGACCACAGCCAATGTAGTTAAACCGCTTGACGCCGACTTTCCTGACATAACGTCCGACGAACGAAGCTGTCATGGCTCCGGCTACTCCGCATAATCCTAACAATCCGGTAACGTGACTGCCTGCATAAAAAGGCGCCTGTTCCATTCGGAAGGCTAAGCAACTCCAAAGAGCCAGGAAAGAACCGAACGCTAGTCCGGCACGCAGGGCTGATACACGAAGTACGGGATAATCTTTAATCAGTTGGAGAAGAGATTTCATCAGGTCTTTGTATTTTCCCTGGAAATTACTCTGTATATCTGGCATGATACGGAGCAGAAACAGACAGGAAATGATCATCAGCACGGCGGCTGCAAAGAACATGAAACGCCATCCCATGATTTCTCCCACAATACCGCTTACCACGCGTGATCCTAAAATACCCGTCAATAAGCCAGATACAATGATACCTACATTCTTCCCTTTCGTATCGGGTGTCGAGAATTGGGCAGCAATCGGGATGAATATCTGCGGCATAATGGAACAAAGCCCGGTAAAGAACGAAGCCAGCAAGATCAATTCCAGATTGGGAGAAAGAGCAATACTCAGCAGGGAAATAATCAGGATGCTAAAATTGACGATAATGATTTTCCTGCGTGGATAAAGGTCTCCTAAAGGAATAATAAACAACAGGCCCATCGCGTATCCAATTTGCGTCACCATGGCTATCAAGTTGGTCCTGAACTCTGATACCTGTAAATCTTGACTGATGTTATATAGCAACGGCTGGTTATAGTAAAGGTTGGCCACAGTAATACCAGCGATGATTGCCAATGCCCAGAGTAGGGAAGTGGGCAATCCCTTATTTTCAATTAATGTCTGTTTCATGCTGCAAAGATACAAAGCCGGCTTGAATACAACCGGTTATTTTAGGATAAAAAAGGAATATGAATCGGAAATGAAACTCGTGAGAATTGTTTTCGATTCTCGTTTATTTTGATTGTAGATGTAGAAGGTTCACTTGGAAGTTAAAGAGAATTTTGGAAAGTTTAATCAGATGCATACTTGTGGGCGACTAAATAAACCGTAATTTTACGGTGTCTTATCAAAACACAAATCACAGCATGGAACCCTTTATTCATTTACATGTTCATACCCAATATTCGTTGCTCGACGGACAAGCCTCGATTGATGCGCTGATTAATAAGGCGTATGATGATGGCATGCGTGCTATTGCCGTTACCGATCATGGTAATATGTTCGGCATAAAAGAATTCTTCAACAAGGTAAATAAGAAGAATGGTAAGGTACAAGGTACAATCAAAGACTTACAAAAGGAACTGAAGACGCTGAGTGCCAAAGAGGAACGGACCGATGAGGAAAACGCCCGGTTGGCAGAAATCCCGGGCTTGTTGGAAAAGGCAAAGGGTGATCTGTTCAAGCCGATTATCGGATGTGAATGTTATTGCGCCCGGAATCATCGTCTCCAGAAGACGGAAAAGGAAGACCGAAGCGGATGGCACTTGATTGTTCTTGCCAAGAATATGACGGGATATAAGAATCTGATCAAGATTGTTTCCCAATCATGGACGGAGGGTTTCTACGGACGTCCGCGTATTGACAAGGAATTGTTGGAACAGCATCGAGAAGGGTTGATTGTCTGTTCTGCTTGTCTGGGTGGAGAGATTCCGCAGAAGATCATGCACGGAAATATCCATGCTGCCGAAGATGCCGTGCTGTGGTTCAAGCAGATGTTTGGAGACGATTATTATTTGGAGATGCAACGTCATGAGACGCATCGGGCAGATGCCGACCAGACGGTATATAAACATCAGGTGGAAGTCAATAAAGTCTTGGTTGAACTTGCCCATAAACATGGAATAAAGGTCATAGCTACGAATGATGTGCATTTTGTGAACGAAGAAGATGCTGATGCGCACGATCGTCTGATCTGCTTGAGTACGGGAAAGGACCTGGATGATCCGAACCGTATGCGTTATACAAAGCAGGAATGGATGAAGACAACTGCCGAGATGAATCAGATCTTCAGCGATATTCCGGATGCTTTACGTAATACGCTGGAAATAGCGGATAAGGTTGAATTCTATAGTATTGACAGCGGACCGATTATGCCGACCTTCAACATTCCTGAAGAATTCGGTACGGAGGAAGAGTATCGTAAGAAACTGACAGAGAAAGATCTGTTCGACGAGTTCACAAGGGATGAAAACGGAAATGTTGTCTTGAGCCAGGAAGACGCGGAAGCAAAGATCAAGAAATTGGGCGGATACGACAAGTTATACCGTATCAAGCTGGAAGCAGATTATCTGGCCAAGCTGACGTATGAAGGAGCAAAGCCTCGCTATGGTGATCCATTGTCGGACGAAGTCAAGGAACGTTTGAACTTCGAGTTGCATATCATGAAGACGATGGGTTTCCCGGGTTACTTCTTGATTGTACAGGATTTCATCCGGGCTGCCCGGGAAGAATTGGGCGTTTCGGTAGGACCGGGCCGTGGTTCTGCTGCGGGTTCTGCTGTAGCTTATTGTTTGGGAATTACCAAGATCGACCCGATTAAATACGATTTGCTGTTCGAGCGTTTCCTGAATCCGGACCGTATCTCTTTGCCTGATATTGATACCGACTTCGATGATGACGGACGTGGCGAAGTACTTCGCTGGGTAACGGAGAAATATGGTGCGGAACGTGTGGCACATATTATTACGTATGGTACGATGGCTACGAAGTCGGCTATCAAGGATGTGGCGAGAGTTGAGAAAGTTCCGTTGGCCGAATCCAACCGGTTGGCTAAACTGGTGCCCGATAAAATCCCGGATATGAAGAAATTCAAGCTCAAGGATGCCATTGAATATGTACCGGAGTTGAAAGAAGCTGCCAATGGTCCGGATCCGTTGGTTCGGGATACCTTAAAATATGCCCAGATGCTGGAAGGTAATGTTCGTAATACCGGCGTTCATGCTTGTGGTGTGATCATCGGGCGGTATGATATATCGGATGTTGTACCGGTCAGTACGGCGAAAGACAAAGATACGGGCGAAGAAATGCTGGTAACGCAGTATGAAGGTTCGGTGATTGAGGAAACTGGTCTGATCAAGATGGACTTCTTGGGACTGAAGACACTTTCTATCATCAAAGATGCCATCGAGAATGTCCGGTTAACGACGGGGCATGACTTGGATATCGACCACATCAGTCTGGAAGATCCGGCTACTTATAAACTGTATTGCGAAGGACGAACGACCGGAACATTCCAGTTTGAATCGGCTGGTATGCAGAAATACCTGAAGGAACTGCAACCCTCTAAGTTTGAAGACTTGATTGCCATGAATGCTTTGTATCGTCCGGGACCTATGGATTATATCCCTTCTTTTATCGCCCGTAAGCAGGGAAAGGAAGAAATCAAGTACGATATTCCGGTCATGGAGCGTTATTTGAAGGATACGTATGGTATTACGGTCTATCAGGAGCAGGTCATGTTGCTCTCCCGTCTGCTTGCTAACTTTACCCGTGGTGAAAGTGATGCCCTCCGAAAGGCAATGGGAAAGAAACTGATTGAGAAGATGAATGCCTTGAAGACCAAATTCTTGTCGGGTGGAAAAGCCAATGGGTATGAAGAGGCGACATTGAACAAGATTTGGGCCGATTGGGAAAAGTTTGCTTCCTATGCTTTCAATAAGAGTCACGCTACGTGTTATTCGTGGGTGGCTTATCAGACAGCTTATCTGAAAGCCAACTATCCGTCGGAATATATGGCTGCCGTATTGAGCCGAAGCTTATCGAACATTGCCGATATTACTAAGTTTATGGACGAATGTAAGGCGATGGGAATACAAGTATTAGGCCCGGATGTCAATGAATCTATTCTGAAGTTTAGCGTAGATAAGCAAAAGAACATCCGTTTTGGTATGGGCGCAATCAAAGGTGTTGGTGAATCGGCTGTTCAGAATATTATAGAAGAACGGAAGAAAAATGGTCCGTATAAAGACTTGTTCGATTTCGTAGAACGTGTTAATCTCTCATCCTGCAACAAGAAGAATATCGAATCGTTAGCTTTGGCCGGCGCTTTCGATAACTTCCATGTACAGCGGGAATCGTTCTTTGTAGATAATGGGAAAGGCGAGACGTTCCTCGATATCCTGGTCCGCTATGGTAATAAATACCAGACGGACAAGGCAACGGCGGCTAACTCCTTGTTTGGAGATGATAACTTTGTCGCCATCGCCAAACCCGAAATCCCGAAGGCCGAGCGATGGAGTGATCTGGAACGCCTGAACAAGGAAAAGGAGCTTGTCGGCATTTATCTGTCGGCTCATCCGCTGGATGAATATCGTATCATCCTGCAATATGTCTGCAATACAGGCATGGCCGAGCTGAACGATAAGGAAAGTCTGGTTGGCCGAGAAATATTGGCCGGCGGTATTGTTACCGGTTTCCGTGAAGGAACTACCAAGACCGGTAATCCATTCGGTATTCTGAAGGTGGAAGATTTTACCGGAAGTGGGGAAATTGCCTTGTTTGGTCAGGATTATATCGAATACAGTAAGTATGGAAAACCGGGCATGTATTTGTTGATCAGTGGAAAGATGGAAGCCCGTAAGTATAACGACAAGATCTTTGATTTCCGGATCTCGTCGATTAAGTTATTACCGAACGAGAAAGATAAGTTGATTGAGAATATTCGTATTACGGTTCCTATCCATGATTTGGATGAACCGATGATTAATGAGTTGTCAACCCTGATCAAGAACAATCCGGGAAATAGTTTGTTATATTTTCGGGTGGTAGACGGAAGCAATAATATTGCGCTGAATCTGTTCTCTCAGAAGGTGAAGTTGAAGATTACCAAAGAGCTGATTGATTACCTGACCGAGAGTGAAACCATCGACTTTAAAATTAACGGCTAAAGTTGGTGCGGGCAAATAAAAATTCGTATTTTTGCCCTCGCTTTGACAAAAGAAACTGAATTTAAATCATTTTATAATATGGCTTTACAGATTACAGACAGCAATTTTGAGGAATACCTGAATGCAGGTAAGCCTATGGTACTTGATTTCTGGGCAGAATGGTGTGGACCTTGCCGCATGGTGTCTCCTATTATCGATGAGCTGGCACAGGAATACGAAGGACGTGTAACTATCGGTAAGATGGATGTTGATAATAATGACGATGTAGTTGGCCAGTTCGGCATTCGGAACATCCCGACTATTTTGTTCTTCAAGAATGGTCAGATGGTCGATAAGATTGTTGGTGCAACCAGCAAAGACAAATTCGTTCAGAAGATCGAGGCTTTATTATAAGTTTCGGTAGGTATAAGTACTAAAGCGGGGCTGATACGCCGTCGGACATAATGCCGTCGGATAGGTATCAGCCCCGTTTTAGTTGATAGAGTTTACGGGCAGACGTGCATCTCCGTGAAACGGGCTCCGGCATTCAGGAAATGGGCTGTGATCCAGAATACGGTCCAGCTTTCCGAATAGCCTCCACGCAGTTTACGGACATCCGACATATCTCCATGCTGGGCAAAGTTGGTCTGTTGTAACTGTTCTCCCTGACTTCCGTAAGGATTTGTCAGTTGGAAGCAACTACGATACATGACTTTTGCCAGTTTCTTCAAGGATTCATTCTGCAACCAGACGCCCATCTTGTAAATATCGGGCGTGAACATTACTCCGAAAACGTCGATGTGTTGGTTCTGAGGAGACACAACTGTCCAACCGGTGGTACGGAAATGATGATCGGCCATTCGTCCCGGTGGTAACGGAATATCCCAAACGACGGTATAACTCAGGCATACATCCATGGCATGTTTCGCCCAAGCTAAATACTTTTCCTCCTGTAATATTTCATAAAGGGAAGCAAATCCCTGGAAAGCCGCCCAGGCTCCTTCTTTGTCTTCACAAGTAGCGTCGAGTGTTCCTCCCCAGTAGGGTTCGCGCATGGTGAGATGCCGTTCTGCAAAAACAGAAGCGGCTTTAACGGCAGCCTCTTTATATGTTTCATTTCCGAATAATTGATAAGACAGGATTAGCGGAGCAATCAGGAATCCTTCTGCCGTTGAATAAGGACGCCAGTCGGTTTTCAGGATACGGCTCGCTTGTCCGTCGCAAGCCTTTTTCAGGAATGTCTCCCATTTGCTGGTATTATATTTCCCGCTTTTGCGGGCTGTTCCGATGGCTTCGGCTATATTATACATGGCTTGTCCGCACGATACTGGGTCACCGCCGTGGTATTCTTTCTTGTCAAGGAAATAACCTACCGGAAACATACCATCTTCCTTTACCGGGAAGGTAGAAAGAAAATCGAGCGACTGTTGTACATAGTCGCTAATCTTTGGATCATTTAATTCTTTTTCCAGGCATTGAAGTGCATATCCCAACGAGCCGGCTTGTCCGCACCAGCCCATGACGATATCTTTCCGATAACTCTTTTCGTACATACCGAATCCTTTTACATCGCCTTCATCCAGCCAACGGGTCTGGGCGAAATGATACTTGGCCCGGATAATCTCGTCGAAAGGAGTAAAGACGTCGGCATCGAAAGGCTGATACATTTCCAGCGCCGTGTAAAGCGGTTGTTCAAATCCGCTTCCTTCTTGCCCGATAGGATATACCTGGATGTAAAATTCTTTCTCTACGATACGCCCGGGTTCCATGTCCAGATACGTATCTGTGTATTTCATAGGTTGGCGCTGAAGGGCTTTAGCTACGCTATGTTGCCGGTTATATCCGATAGGACCGGAGTAAAGTACAAACTCGGTTCGGTCGGCATACGTCTCAACTCCCATTGACCACCATTGGTCGGCCAGACGGGCGCCTCGTACCGGACTGGGCACGGTGTGCAGAGCGGCTGCTTTAAGTTTCTCGGCTTGTTCGAGCATACAAAACGGCATCGGATAGCGATGGTCCTCAAAAATGGCAAATTCTCCCGGCTGACTGGTATAAACCGGTATAATCTTGTCGTTTACTTTGGCTCCGGCCGGATTACCATAGTATAAGATGCCCGGCATGAAAGGTTTTAATCCTCCATCCCGCCATTGGAAACGAACGGATAAGGAAGCCTTGTGAAGGGTGTCTTTTCCCGCCCACTGATACCGGCGAATCCCGTGAATCAGTCCGTTTTCTTCCAGTCGGTAAGCATCCCGGACAAGCATTTCTCCCTGTCCGATCGGCAGTTTCCCGGTTAGGATTGTCCAACCGTTTACGTTTTCTTTTTGCGTAGGCGAGCCGTGAACCCAGGCACTCATCCAGTCGTTTTGCCAATCTGTTGCAACCGACCATAAACCTTCGGCGGGAGATTGCAGCACGGTTTCTCCGCTCAGTGTAAAGGCAACGGCATACGTCTGATTGGCTGTTTGAGAGACTTCCAACCCGGCTTGCCCGGATTTTTGCCCGTTTGCATTCCAACTGATGCACAGAGCAAAGGTCCACATCATTACTTTTTTCCACATAATAGCTATCTGTTATTTAGGTTGTTTATAAGCTTGATTTGAAACTTATTGTCAGGAAAAACGGATTTCCCGTAACGAGGCTTTTTAAGAACAGGGACAGTTTTTTCCCGTTAGAGAAGCCATTTCCTGCCTAAAAATACGAAGAAAAGGCGATAATTAGCGGAAAAATGGGCTTGAAAGTCGTTGTTTTTGAAGAAAAAGGTAGGCAGAAACGGAAACGATTCCTACTATCTTTTCCGAAAAAGCCGGCGTGTTTTTGTTTTTTCCCGGCATAAATTTCGGAAAATGCCTTTAGCATGCCTTTTTCATCCTCTATTCTTCAAAAAAATAAGCTCAAATCCGTACTGTTTTTCGTTGACAAATCTCTATTAGAATAGACGAAAAAATAAACACGTCCCCCAAAGGCAGGCATAAATCTCTTTCTTGAAATTCATCCTTAAAGTGAATAAGGTTTTTAATATGCCAAAACGTCAATCTTTAACTCGCCGAGAATCGTCTGTACGAAATCATTTCCGTACATGCATTCGTAGAACGCAGAAATAGACGACCACTTTTGACATTTTGACAAAACTGACAAAATGATATCCATTTTATTTCCGCCCACGTAAGATATGGCGTTTCCCCGGAGGACCCGGCAAACGCTCCATCTGGAAGCCGGCAGCCTGCATGCCGCGGCGGACGTCGCCTTTGGCGCAGTAGGTAACCAATACGGCTCCGTCGGCAGCATGGGCATAAAGCTTTTCGTAAAAAGGCTGGCTCCACATTTCCGGTTGCTTTTCCGGCGCAAAAGCATCCATATAAATCAGGTCGATGTTGGTAGGGAAGGCACAGCGGTTGCTGTCGCCTTCTATTTTATGTAAGATGAATCGGTCGGACAGTGCTACTTCCTGGTTCCAAGGCGCCTGATGAAGTTCATGGAAGCGGTCTTTCTGTTCGGGCCAGACAAGTTCTCCATAATTAAGGGAAGAAACCAGGGTTTCCGACAGCGGATACAATTCAATACTGTGATAAACCACCTGCTTGTCGGTCAGGACTTCTTCCAGTTCCTTCCATGTCAGCAAGGCATTTAATCCGGTTCCGAAGCCAATCTCCAGCAAATGAATAACCGGCTTATCCACCGCATGAAGTCCCGCTCCGATAAAGATATATTGTGATTCCTGCCAGGCTCCGTTGACGGAGTGATAATGTTCGTTCATCTCCGGAATAAACAAAGTATGACTGCCATCGGCCGTTACCTGCAAGACTCTTTCCATATTTTTCTGTTCCATCTTTCAGCTATCTATGATAAGGCAAAGGTAAGGGAATATTCATAGACAAGGAAATTGTAATTCTTTAAAAGTCGAGTTGCAACATATCGAAAAACATAGCACGGGTATTCCCCGTCATTTCTTCCGGATCTAATCGTTTGAAACCATTACGTTCATAAAACGGGATAGCTTCGAGATAGGCATCGACTGTCAAGAATCGGAAAGTAGAATATCCACATTCTTGCCTTAATCGGTATTTCAATTCCGACATGAGATCATTTCCTATGCCTTGACTTTGATAATGAATGGATATTGCGAACCGGCCAATTTTCACGGCTGGATAACTGCCAAAATGTTTAGAGTGGGGAAAAAGCTTTTTGATTTTACGCCAAACAGCTTTTGAAACATCTTGTTTGGCAATTTTGTCGTTAAACAAACTAAAATAGCCAACCAATACATCGTTGTCGTCCAACAAAAAAGTTTTAGCCAATCGCTTTTCATCAAATGCTTTCGCATCATGTAACAAAAAGCCATCCAATTCGGCATCTCCGCAATTGAATGACTTCATTTCATAGTCGGAGGTTAATGGGATTATTTTCATATGCAATATTATAAATGACAGTCATACTTTCTGACGAACTCTTCATGCTTTTTGCATACTTCTTCCCAATTTTTCCGACGTTCTTCTTTGCTCATGTTATCAACTTCCTTCATTAGACGGTCAAAGCGTTCAGCAGATTTGCCGTATAAGATAGGAGTCTCTTTAAATGGATACTTCGCTTTCATAGTTATTGTTGTTTACAAGGTTTATGAATGGATACAAAGATAAGGTTTTAGTATTTTACTTCCAATAGATTCTTTCAAAGATTGTTTATCCTCTTTGGGGTAAATTCAATTCTTATTGTCTCTTTTGTGGCGATCTGTTTTGTTAATTTCACAATCCGGTAAAACTATTTAATAGAAAAAGACTGAGGCGGAAAGGTTATATCTCTACATTTGTGCATTGTTGATAGTCGATTATGAGGAGGTGTTGGTTGATTGGTGTAGTGGTATGTATACAATATATGCATACCGTTAATGCGCAGACTTGGAGTAAGGAAGATTCTATTCGCCTGGCAAATATCTTGTCGGGTAAGGATACGTTGAAGCTGAATCCGGAATTTCAGCGTTCTATTCAGAATGGGACGTTCATTAATCTGAATCCGGTAGGAAAGATGAAGAGCTCACCGTCGAAAGTCCCTTTTACCAAAGATTTTTCTGAATATATCAAACTGGATAAAAGCGTGCTGGTGGAAGAGAAGAAGAACTGGAAAGACATGCCGCCACAGGCTGCCATGCGTGAGCCGATAGAAGTAAAAGAACCTGATTTGAAAGTCAATCCGTTGGTATATACGATACCCGGACAAGTCAAACAGACGGCAGTCAAACCCAGCGGACATGATTTCAATGATTTCCTTTCTTATCTGTTAAGTCCGAAGTACCGGCAGTTTAAGAAGAATGCGAGCCGGAATACGTATAAGATTTATAACGATATCCCGGCCTTGCAGATTTATCAGAAACAAAAGAAGTTCAGGGAAGAACATCCTGAACTGATCTTGAAGTCCGACAGCCAGGCTGTGAAACCCAAGAAAAAGGCCTTAATCGGTCCGGTATCCGGGTTGCATTAGAATGCCGGCTTTTCCGCCGGTTCGCCGGCAAGCCACCAGTCAATCATGCGGCGGGCGATACTTAATTTGGCCGGAAGTTCGGGCAAGTGTTCTTTACGGAAGAAAGAGCCGGCACTTAATTCATCATCCTGCAACTTAACGGTTCCGCTTTCATAATCGGCAAAGAAACCA
The DNA here is from genome assembly GCF_023744375.2 of Parabacteroides sp. AD58. Taxonomy (NCBI): domain Bacteria; kingdom Pseudomonadati; phylum Bacteroidota; class Bacteroidia; order Bacteroidales; family Tannerellaceae; genus Parabacteroides; species Parabacteroides absconsus. The sequence goes on from NZ_CP146284.1 coordinate 3,252,427, forward strand.
ATCATAATACCGCTCGGATAAGGCCAGGGCTGGCTGCCAAAATAAGTGATGTTCTTGATGGTGAGCCCGGTTTCTTCCATTACTTCCCGTCTGACACATTGCTCCAGCGTTTCACCTACTTCCAGGAAACCGGCCACCAGTCCGTGAAAGCTTCCCCGGAAATTTCGGGCATGTACCAGCAGGACTTCTTCTCCGCGTCTGATCAGTACAATGATAGCCGGTGAGATAACCGGATAAAACTCCTGGTGGCAGGAATCGCAGTATTTAGAGATGACCGTATGCCAGGCCAAAGGTTTTCCACAAGCCGGACAAAAGCGGCTGTTGCGGTCCCAGTGAACTAACTGATGTGCTTTTCCGGCCCGTTTATACCAGTCGCGTGACAAATAATTCCAGCTGGCGCGTAAGCCAATCATGATCCATTGTTCATCTTCTGTTATTTCTTGAGGCAGTGATGCTGCCCTTGCCGGTAAAGATGAATCCAGAACAACTTCAAAGGAATTGTCTATACCAAAAGGAGGTCCTTCCTGACAAGGAATTTCATACGTCGAACCTTCCTTTTTCAGTAATAATTTGTCCTGGAAGAATAAGAACCAGTAATAAGCTTTATTTTGTATTTCCATATTCTTTTTCTTTTTCTGATTGCGGTTGCAAAATAAAGAAAACTTATTCGTCCCTCGACTTGTTTATTTATATATTTGCATAAAGTAAATGAGTTTATAAGAACTTTAGTTTTTAAGTTAACGCACGACAAAAACTCAACGGCTTATAGACATACTGACGCGATAACTAAAAAGTAATCCATAATCAATGAATGTTTGGATAAAAAGAATCTGTATCTTCTGTTTGATACCAATTATATTGGCCGTCATACTTTCGATATTATTATACATTCCGGCTTTTCAGAACTTTGCTGTGAAACAGGCCACTTATTACGCCAGCAAAAGCACCGGAATGCATATTGGCATAGAACGCATCCGACTTTCGTTTCCGATCAAGCTGAATATCCACGGGATAGAAGTAATTCAAGACACTGTTCCAGCCGATACGCTTTTCATGTTGGAAGATTTGAATATAAGTATTCGTCCAATCCCTTTGTTAAGTAAGGAGTTATTAGTTGAGTCAGTCGGATTAAAGAATCTCCGCGTCAATACGGGGAAGTTGATAGACGGTATCGAAGTGAAAGGATTCATCGGAGACTTTCTGGCGAGAGCCGACCGTATAAGTCTTGCTACTGAAAAGGCGACACTGAACAATTTGGCATTGTCGGATGCAACTGTGACCGTCTTTATCACAGAACCAAGTACGCCTCCTGATACGACGACGTCCGAACCGGTTAACTGGTTATTACGGTTGCAGAAAATTGATCTGACACGTGTAGCCTTGGCATTACAGATGCCGGGTGACTCTTTGCGAATGTCGGGCTTTATTACCCAAGCCAGTTTAAGAGACGGAGAGGTCGACTTGAAGAATGCCAGTTACCTGGCCGATAAGTTTACCTTTGTCAGTTCAGCAATCAATTATGATACAGGCGATGCTGCTCCCTTAAAAGGACTGGATCCATCTCATATTGGATTGTCCGATATTGAGATTGATTTAAGCTCACTCTTATATGCCGGGCAGGCCGTACGGGCAGATATCAATAAACTGGTAGCTAAAGAACGGTCCGGATTAGAAATTAAGCGTTTCGAAGGAGAGATCAAAGGAAATAATGCTTCCTTGGAAATTCCTGGGTTGACATTGGAAACCTTGCATTCGGCGGCTGAATTAAAAGGAACGATCCCGTATGCCGCATTTGATAAGACCCCAAAAGATCAGATGGATGTTTCATTCTGGGCTCATCTGGGAAAGAAGGATATTATTACATTGGCTGGAGAATTACCTGAAGAAGTGGTGAAGGCTTATCCGGATACCAGCTTGCGTATTCAGGCAGAAGCATCAGGAAACTTGGCGGCATTGGAACTGAAGAAACTGGATGCCCAGCTTCCCGGAGCCTTTTCTATGCGGCTTCAGGGAAAAGGAAAGGCCTTGCAGAGTGAAAAGAAGCGTTCGGGCGAAGTGGGGTTGAAAGTCTTTACACATAATCTTGATTTCTTGTTGGATTTTCTGCCTCCGGAAAGTCGTGCCAACTTCCGGATCCCGAAGCGGATGATGTTGACGGGAGACGTAATGTGGAAAGACCAGCAATATACAGGTGACTTGGTTTTCCGCGAAGGACAGGGGAAAATCCAGCTGAAATCTCTGTTGGATACCCGAACCAATCACTATAAGGCTGCATTTGAAATCGACAGTCTGGAACCTATTCACTTCATGCCTAAAGATTCACTTTATTGGATGACGGCATTTATTCAGGCGGAGGGAGAAGGGACAGAAGTATTTGATTCACTGACATGGGTAAATCTGAATGGTAAGATAGGCGATCTCCGTTACGGAAGTTCTTCTATTTCGGATATTACCCTGAAAGGCTCTTTGAAGGACAATTTTGCTATCGTGGAATTAAACAGTGAATATCCGCTGGCCAAAATGGATGTAACGCTGAATGCTACGTTGAAGAAGAATCTGGTTAATGCTATGTTGATCGCTGATATGCAGCATCTGGATTTGTATGGTTTCCATCTGATGGATAAACCTTTCTCTACCTCTTTTCAGCTTTTCGCTGAGGCCGAGTCTGATTTGAAAGATCATCACCAGGCTGATCTGACATTGGGAAACTGGGAAATCGAAACGGAAAAGACGAAGGCAAAGCCGAAAACTCTTATCCTGAAAGCTCGTACAGAAACGGATTCAACGTTTGTTTCTTTCCATGCCGGCGATTTGGCCATCCGCTTGCAGGGAAATAAAGGATTGAACGGCCTGAGTGAAAATTTCAATTTAATTTCGAAAGAAGTTGACAGGCAGATGGCTCAGGATTCCATTGTCCGCTTGGCTCTGTTACGACCTATGTTGCCTGAATTACAGTTGAAGGTAACGGCGCAGAAAGATAATCCGATCTATAACTTCATGAATATGTATTCCCTGAACTTCCAGCAACTGGAGTTGAATGTGAATACTTCTCCGGAAAAGGGAATACAAGTGGATGGCGGTGTATATAAGTTATTAAGGGATACCTTCCTTCTTGATACAATCAGGATGCGTTTATGGCAGGATACGGTAGGTATCTTTTATGAAGCTGGTGTGGTTAAGAATAAGTTTAAGAAGCAACTTCCTTTTTCTGCAACTTTGAGTGGGAAACTTTTGACCGGATATGCTGATGCTTTATTGAAGTTCGATGATGAAAAAGGTAAAACCGGCATTCTGTGGGGCGGCAGTATCCAAAAGGAAGAAGAAGGCGGTATCCAGTTGCATTTCTTCCCCAATGAACCTATTTTGGCCTTCAATCCATTTACTTTAAACGAAGACAATTATATTTTAATCCGTAATGAAAAAGATATTTCGGCTAACTTCTTGCTGAAAGGAAAGCAGAACGCTTTCTTGCAAATTGACACACATCCGGTAGACAGTGGGTTGAATGAGATTCATGCGGCCTTGGGACAAGTTGATTTGCATGAGATATCGAAGGGCTTTTCGGCTTATATGCCAGAATTGGAAGGAATACTGAATGCTGATTTTCAGTACATGCCTTCTGATAGTTCTTATACGATGACGGGGGGAATAAGCATTGATTCGCTCCATTATGAGAGGAAGCGGGTTGGAGATCTGATGTTGAGTGCTGTATATTTGCCTGTATCTGAAAATGAACATCAGGTAGATATTCACGCTTTCCGGGATGCTGAAGAGTTTATGAATTCATTCGTTTATTATCAGAGTGGTGTTAACGACAGTATAGATGGTTCTATGCAGATAATGGATTTGCCATTGGTGATGCTGAATCCTTTTATTCCGGATGACATGGCTTCTATGAATGGGAAACTGCAGGGGAAAATGAATATTTCCGGAACGAGTCAAGCCCCTGATATGCAAGGTTTCCTGCAACTGGATTCGGCAACTATGTTTGTGACGGCAGCCAATACGACATTGAAGTTTGATCCGCGTCAGATCGTTGTGGGTGATAATCGTATCCATTTTAATAAGTATCAGATTCTGGCGACCGGACAGAATCCGTTTGTCATAGATGGAACTGTTAATTTCTCCGATCCTTCGAATATGATTGCCGATATGACAATGACTGCCCAAAATATGCAGTTGCTCAATACAAAGCGGAATAAAGAAAGTCTGGTGTACGGTAAAATGTATGTCAACTTGAATTCAACGATAAAAGGACCGCTGAACTCTTTGATCATGCGAGGTGATTTGCATTTGTTGGGTGGAACAAATGTGACGTATGTATTGAAAGATTCTCCATTGACGGTACAAGACCGGTTATCGGGTTTGGTAACGTTCACTTCGTTTGAAGAAGATACTATTTTAGGAAAGAGACCGCGGGTTTCGGCATTGCCTTTGGGTGGAATGGATATGTTGATGACAATCCATATTGATCAGGCAGTACAGATTAATGCTGATTTGACTCCCGATCAATCCAGTCATGTGAATCTGGAAGGAGGAGGCGATCTTTCTTTCCAGTATACACCGATGGGTGATATGATCCTGAATGGGCGTTACACATTAAGTAGTGGAACGATCAAGTACTCGCTACCTGTCATTCCGCTGAAAGAGTTTAATGTACAGAACGGAAGTTATATTCAATGGAGTGGTGATCCGATGGATCCTAGTATGAATATAACAGCAACGGAGAGGATTCGGACTTCAGCAGCTTTAGATGATGGTAGTTCTCGGATGGTAAACTTTGATGTAGGAATCCAATTGACACAACGATTAGAGAATTTAGGATTAAAGTTTATCCTGGATGCTCCTGAAGATGCTGCCATACAGGAACAGTTAGCACGGATGGGTGAAGAAGAGAAGGCTAAACAGGCTGTTAGTATGTTGGTAACAGGTATGTATTTGGCGGGTAGTTCAACTACAGGGAAAGCAAATCTGAACATGGGTGCAGCATTGAATAGCTTCTTGCAGAGCGAAATCAATAATATTGTCGGAAGTGCTGCCAAGTCATTAGATATTAACTTTGGTATGGAAAGTTATGATACCAACGGCGATGGAACCAAACGGACTGATTATTCTTTCCGCTTTGCCAAACGTTTCTATAACGACCGGATTCGTATTGTCTTGGGTGGTCGAATTTCTACCGGTGAAGATATTAATCAGGGACAGGCACAGCCGTTTATCGATAATGTATCCATTGAATATCGGCTTGATCCGAGTGGAACTCGTTATATCAAGCTTTTCCATAATAAAGATTACGAAAGTCTGCTTGAGGGAGAATTAACGGAAACCGGTGCCGGTATTGTACTGCATAAGAAGATGCAGTATATGCGTGAGTTGTTTATATTCAAAAGGAATAAGACGAAACCTCAGGATGAGGATAACGATAAAAAGGAAATCAATGAGAATGAAAAGTAAGATATGGATTCTATATGTCTTTCTGATGTTTCTGTCGCTGGCATCCTGCTCGGTAACGAAGCATCTGCCGGAGGATGAGGTTCTTTATACCGGTATCCAAAAGATTGAAATATTGGATCGGGATTCAACGCCCGAAGGAGATGTCACACTCGAGGAAATAGAGGCTGCCTTGAGTTATCCGCCAAATAATGCGCTGTTGGGAAGTTCTTCCGTGCGGATTCCTTTCCCTTTTGGCTTGTGGATGTATAATGCTTTGGTCAATAAGAAGGGGAAAATCGGGCAATGGCTTTTCCGTAAGTTAGCTGCAAAACCGGTATATATTACCAACGTCAATCCGGATGTCAGGATTAGGGTGGCAGATAATCTGCTTAAAGAATATGGCTATTTCAATGGGAAAACATCTTATACGCTGGTACCAAATCCGAAAGATCCGAAACAGGCAAAGATAGAATATCAGGTTAGTATGAAAGCTCCTTATACGTATGATAGTATTCAGTATGCACAACGCCGGCATCGGACAGATACAATAGTCTTGGCGAATGCTACCCGGACATTACTGAAGAAAGGGGATAATTTCAATGTGACGGTATTGGAAGCCGAGCGCCAGCGTATTAGTACTTTGCTGCGTGATAATGGTTATTATTATTTCCGGCCTGAATACATTACTTATCAGGCAGACACGGTGAGAACGCCCGGTAAGGTTTCCTTGAAGGTCGTTTCTTCGGCTACTATGCCAAGGGAAGCTTTGCGTCCATGGACTATAGGAAACATAACGGTTGCTTTGAATGGATATAATAATGAGCCACCAACAGATACGTTGCAATATAATGACCTGACTATTTTGTATGAAGGAAAGCTCAGAGTCCGTCCGGCTGTTCTTTATCGGAAATTGATGTTTAAACCAGGAGAGCGTTATTCGAACAGTAAGCAGATGGAAACGCAGACTGCACTTTCCAGGTTAGGCATCTTTAAGTATGCTGAAATGCAATATGCGCCACAAGATACCAGCCGTCGTTGTAAAACGCTCGACCTTCGTATCAATACCGCCTATGATCTTCCTTTGGATGGAGAACTGGAGTTTAATGTAACTACCAAGAGTAATGATCAGACGGGTCCGGGTGCTATCTTCAGTATGACAAAGCGGAATGTATTTGGAGGAGGCGAATCCTGGGGCGTTCAGTTAAAAGGATCGTATGAATGGCAAACTGGTAACCGTGTGGATGGGGCTTCATCATTGATGAACAGTTATGAAATGGGATTAAGCAGTACATTAACTTTGCCGCAATTGGTCTTTCCCGGTTATTTGAAACGTAACTTAAAGTATCCGTCGAGTACAACATTTCGTATTTATGCTGATCAGATGAACCGGGCTAAGTTCTTCAAGATGCTTTCATTTGGAGGAAGTGCAACGCTTGACTTTCAGAGCTCAGCAACGAGTCATCATTCGGTAACCCCTTTTAAGCTTACATATAACAAGCTACAACATACAACGGCTACGTTTGATTCGATTACGGATGCAAATAAAGCTCTTTATCTGAGTTTGAAAGATCAGTTTATTCCAGCAATGAGTTATACGTATACATACGATGATTCTCCATTGGAAGAGAAGAAACATCATCTCTGGTGGCAGTCGTCTGTTACTCAGTCTGGTAATATCTTAAGCGGTTTTTATGCCTTGGCTGGAAAAAGTTTTAAGGAGCAGAATAAGAATTTCTTAGGGAATGTCTTTTCCCAGTTTGTGAAAGCAACTACGGAAGTCCGTTATGATTATCTGTTGAAGAAGAATCATCATTTAGTCGGGCGTCTGTTGGTCGGAGCTATTTATGGTTATGGAAATGCTGAGAATCATTCTACACCATATAGTGAGCAGTTTTATATTGGTGGAGCCAATAGTATACGTGCTTTTACGATTCGTAGCATTGGCCCGGGACGTTTTATTCCGGATACTAATAATAAATATGGATATATTGATCAGACTGGAGATCTTAAATTTGAAGCAAACTTAGAATACCGTTTCCCCATCTTTGGAGATTTACATGGAGCTACATTTTTAGATGCCGGCAATATCTGGTTAATTCATGAAGATCCGAACCGTCCGGGCGCACAATTAAAATGGGGCAGTTTCTTGAAAGACTTGGCCTTGGGAACAGGATTTGGTTTTCGTTATGACCTTGATTTTATTGTTGTCCGTGTTGATTGTGGCATTGGACTGCATGTTCCTTATGATACAGGAAAGAAAGGATATTATAATATACCCAAGTTTAAAGATGGTCTTGGTTTACATTTGGCAATCGGTTATCCCTTCTAAGGAGATTACGCGTTGAATGATTTCAAGAATAAAGTCATAAAAAAAGAGAAGATTTTATCCATACAGACGAAATCTTCTCTTTTCTATTGTTTTACTATGAGTGATCAGGCATTTAAGCCCAGGAAATTCTTCAATGGATTAGCATACATTTCAAGGATTTTCTTTCGGAGAAAATTCTCGTCTTTGTTAGGAATGACAATCTTGTCGAGCTGCTTCTGCAGATATTCTTCAAAAGCTTTCTTGTCTTTTAATCCATAATGATCAGAGAAACGGCGCGTACCGTTAAGTAAATCGTAAGCAATGTAATTGTTCGGATAGAAACGGTAATGACGGTATATTTCTTTGTCGATAATAGATGCGACAGCAGCAAATAGTTCATTTCGGTCCATAGCCGGATCTAATTGATCAAGCTGATCGTTGATCAGTTTACTGATCGTGAAATGTACACGGCCTTTCTGTCCTAAAATTCCGGTTTCCATGCTTAATAAGTCATCACGTTGCGTCTTGTGATATTCCGGATTATCTCGTTTCAGCTGGAATTCTTGTGCTTTCAGGTAATCACAGGGATCAAATTCATAAGAAATAGCTACAGGAACAATGTTTAATGATTTGAGGTTTCCAATAACATCTTTTTCACCAGCCATACAAAGCATCTTAAGGACACTCGGCTGAGTGCGGTCATTTGAATCTTTTGCACGCCCTTCGCGTTGTGCAATCCAAATGGATTCTTTTGTGTCTTTGATAGTATGATTAATGTATGCCGAAAGTGTACCGCTTACTTCCAACATCTGGCGGACTGAAACTCCCCGTTTGACGATAAAGCTGTTGTTAAGGCGGACAAATGTTTTGATCCAAGGACGAATCAGCAGGTTGTCACCAATAGCAACTTGTGTCATACCATATCCCACATCATAAAGCATGACGTTTAAGAAAGACGCATCCAATACGATATCGCGGTGATTGGAGATGAATGTGCAAGCAGGTTTCCCTTCGGGTAAACGGCTGCGACCTGAAATGGTCAATGAAAAGGTCGTCTTTTTTGCTACCGTCATGACGGCATCATAAGCCAATGTCGATTTGAATTCTTCCTTTGTCTTACATGCCCGCATAGCAGCACACAACTGATCCCAATCCAGGTTCGGTTTGACATACTGAAGCGCGTGCCTGAATTCTTCTGAAGCCAGCAGATCTTCTATTGCCGCTTGTACTTCATCCTGGTTTAGAGGACGGATATCCTCAAAATTCGGAGAAACTGTTCCTGTATCCATATCCCTTTAGTTTATCTCGTTTTCAATTATGTCATTCATCACGTCGGTAATATTCAGTCCGGCTGCTTTTACTTGCTGTGGAATGAAGCTCGTAGCTGTCATACCGGGCGTTGTGTTGATTTCAAGCAGATAAGGTTCTCCATCTGCAGGTATAATATAATCTACACGTATTAATCCTTTCGCACCCAGCAAATCATATATACGGGAAGTTTCCTGCTGTACTTTCTGTGTCCATTCAGCCGAAATACGTGCTGGCGTTATTTCTTGTACCTGCCCGTTGTATTTGGCGTCGAAGTCAAAGAATTCATTGGATGTTACCACTTCCGTTATAGGGAAAATAACCTCTTTCCCTTTTACCTTATAGCATCCACAGGTCACTTCAGTCCCGGCAATGAAACTTTCAATAACAACTTCTTTCCCTTCAGCAAAAGCTTTATCAATAGCGGCTGGTAATGCAGCTGCCTCTTTTACTTTGGTTACTCCAAAGCTACTGCCACCATCGTTAGGCTTAACAAAGACCGGAAGCCCTAAGCGAGCAACTACTTCCTCTGGAGTGATGCTTTCGCCATGCATCAGGCGAATCGATTTTGCTATCCTTACTCCGAAATCATTCAGGTAATGGTTACATACATACTTGTTAAATGTCAATGCGCTTACCAGCATTCCACAAGAAGAATAGGGTAAACCAATCAAATCAAAATAACCTTGCAAACGTCCATCTTCACCAGGAGTCCCATGAATGGTAATATAAGCAAAATCAAAGCGTATCTTTTTGCCGTTTTCAGAAAAACTGAAATCGTTCTTATCGATAGGTGTATGTTCGCCATTCGATAAACGGACTGACCATTCGTCTTTCTTTACGATGGCAATATATAAATTATATTTGTCTTTATCAATAAAAGAATAGATTCCTTCAGCACTTTTCAAAGAAACCACAAACTCAGAAGAGTCTCCTCCTGCTACAATCGCAATATTCTTTTTCATAATTCCAATTCTTTAGTTGTTGCATATATGCGCCATTTATCTATCAGCTCCTGCATGTCGGCCGGAATTTCTGAATCAAAAAAGAGTTCTTTGCCCGTTGTTGGATGTACAAAACCTAACGTCTTGGCATGTAAAGCCTGACGGGGACAAATGGTGAAACAATTCTGCACAAATTGTTTATATTTAGAAAATGTTGTTCCTTTTAATATCTCGTGCCCTCCATAGCGTTCGTCATTGAAGAGTGTATGACCTATGTATTTCATGTGGACACGAATCTGATGTGTACGCCCGGTTTCTAACCGACATTCTACCAGTGTTACATATCCTAATCGTTCTAACACCCGATAATGGGTAACGGCATGCTTCCCCTGGTCTCCGTCTGGAAAAACCGTCATTTGCAGTCTGTCTTTTGGACTTCGCCCGATATTCCCTACTATTGTGCCTTCATCTTCCTGAAATTGTCCCCACACAACAGCCCGGTAACAACGTTTTGTTGTATGGTGATAAAATTGTAACCCTAAGTTACTTTTGGCTTCTGGAGTCTTGGCAATGACAAGTAGTCCGGATGTATCTTTGTCGATTCGATGAACTAAACCTAAGCGGGGATCGGAAGGATCAAAATGTTGTTCGTCTCGTAGATAGTAGGCAATAGCATTCAAGAGAGTTCCCGAATAATTGCCGTGACCCGGATGTACAACCATACCTGCCGGTTTGTTTACAACCAGCAAGTCACTATCTTCATATACAATATTAAGCGGTATATCTTGAGGGATAATTTCCGTTTCGCGACGAGGACGATCCATAACGATCTGTACAACGTCAAACGGTTTTACCCGGTAATTACTTTTTACAGGTTGGCCGTTTACCCAAATGCAACCAGCGTCGGCTGCCAGTTGGATACGGTTACGAGTTGTTCCTTCCAAACGGGCTACTAAAAACTTATCAACACGGAGAAGTGACTGGCCTTTATCGGCCGTAACCTTAAAGTGTTCATACAAACCGGGCGAAACCTCCGGAGATGTTATGATGGCTGCCGATTCATCATCGTCAAGCAACATGTCATCAACCTGCTCTTCATCTATTTCGTCAATAAAGTCTGCCATGATTAAAACCAATTTTCTTCTTCGCTATCCAACGATTCGACAGGAGCCATATTCAGGCTGTCTAATGCCAGAGAGTCTGTTTCTTCAAATCCACCACTTACGACTAACGTCAGATGTGCATTTAAGGGAACATGCTGACCTTCTTCCAATATTTTCTCATTCCATTCTACGCCAATAGCCAGGTCCTTATAGTCTCCTGCTACATATTTTACTTCTATTGATTTAAAACCAATGGATGTCAGTAGGGCATAAGCCTGGCGGAAAGAAAGATCTTGTACTTCTGGTATACGTGCCATTTGGGAGGTCTTGGCATTAATGGTGACAAATACGATTCTGCCTTCCTTTACTTTCGAGCCCGGCGTCGGTACGATTTCAACAATAGCTCCCGGATCAACATCTTTAGAGAAAACAGAATCTATAATGTTATAACGTATTCCTTTTTCAGCCAGAAAAGGAGCGGCTTCTTCCATGGTCATCCCTTTTACATCAGGAATAACAACCGCCTCATTATGGCGCGTGTAGATGTCTAGCCACACTAAGGTCCCGTAAATCAATCCCCAAAGGATCAATATGGCCAGTAACAGGCTGATCACAATGGGATTTTTTAATATCTTTATTAAACGACTATTCATATTTAGCTTTTCCTTCTGATACAAAGTTCAAAGGTAGGTATAAAAACAAAGAAAGTAAAGGCTTTTGATTAAAAAAACCTTTACTTTCCTTATAGCTTACAAACAGAATAGATTATCCGTTGTATTCGTCTGATACAGTTAATTTAGCTCTACCTTTTGCACGACGAGCTGCTAATACACGACGACCATTGGCGGTAGTCATTCTTTGACGGAAACCGTGCTTGTTCTTTCTTTTTCTGTTGGACGGTTGGAATGTTCTTTTCATTTCTCTATATTATTTTATTTATTATTATTCGCATACTTATTCGGGCTGCAAAGATAGGCTCTTTTTTTGAATAAACAAACAGATAGCTGTATTTTATTGTTTATTCACCATCCGGATAATCAAAATACAGTCTTTGATACCAGCTTACCGTTGGTAGCTACCGTTAATACAATCCCCCTTTATATAAGTTGTCAAAATTGGAATGTGAGCCTTCTACCAGTTTCGCTTCTTCTCCTTCAGGATTAAGCTCGATTGATTTCTTCAGGTCTTCAAAGGCTCCTGCTTTATCTCCTTTCATATTTTTTGCCCGTCCCCGTTCTGAATAGAATTTTCCTTGGTCAGGTGCATTTTCGATGGCTTCATCAAAAAAGGCGATAGCTTCATCCAGCTTGTTTTGAGCAATTAACAACTGACCGATCAGTAAAGTTGCATCTTCATTAAACGGATTTAGATTTAGTACCTGGTGAAAATCCGCATCAGCTTGTTCGATATTCCCGATCATGGCATAAATGCGGCCTCGCAGCAAGTAGGCAGTATCTTCTTCCGGATTAAGTTCAATTACTTTTTGAATATCTTCCAGGGCTTCTGTTCCTTGTTGCATCTTTAGTAGGATTTCTGCTCGAAGTTGATAGGCACTGGCAAAGTCATCACGCAAAGTAACAGCACGTGTCAGGTCGGCAATAGCACCTAATAAATCGTTGGTTACATGTTTCGCTTTAGCCATTAAGTAGAATGCTGTCGCATTTTCTGGTTGAAGAGAAATGATTGTCTGGCAATCGGTAATTACTTCCGGATCTTTATCCAGCATAAAAAGAATTTGAATACGCGTTAATAGTGTATCAACATCATCGGGCTTTAGTTCACGCATCTTGTCTAAAACGCCTAATGCTTCTTCCAGTTTACCTGATGCTATATAGGCTGCTGTCAGAAATGACCGTGTTTCAAAATCTTCTTGGATGTTTAATGCTTCTTCAAAACAGCGGATGGCATAGGGTAGTTTATGGATTTTCTGTGCACGAACTCCATCATATTTCAAAATATCAAAATTCTTCTCTTCATTTTTTCGTCCCTCTTCGGCTGACGCGTCTTTTGGCTGTGAAGAAAATAATGATTTAAAAAAGCCCATATTCTTTGTTCTTATTATATTCGTTGCAAAAATAAAGAAAACAACCTAACAAACAAATATTATATTTCAATTGAACTATATTTTCACCGATTTTGTCTTGTGTTTTAAATATTAGCTTGGGCGGTTCTTTGGGAAACCATGTGCTTGGCATAAAACCTGCCTTATTTGGAAACAAAATAAGTAGGAATCGATTTTGATTCTCGTTAGTTCTGATAATGATTCTCTCGAGTTCTGTTTGTGGTTTGTTGCATGAGCTTTTTGTATATGTATGGGTGTTCCAGTCTTTTGGAGAATAATTTGCCTGAGCTTCAATTTTTTATTTGTTAGAATATGATAAAACTTAATTTATAGGAGAGTATTTATTATAAATTGAAACTAAATAATGCAATAAAGTATATATTCTTTTCTTTTTTCAAATTTTTAAAATTTGAAAACTTACATTTTACAGCCTATTTATTAATTTTGGCAGAGTTTTTCTGAACGGACAATGTAAGGATATTCTCATTAAATCTACTATTATCTTCAAAATATGGAAAACATAGAAATTGGACTTTTATTGATGGTTGTCGGTATGGCAACGGTTTTTGTTATTCTTCTGATCGTAATTTATCTGGGCAAAGGATTAATTATGGTCGTAAATAAATATGCTCCGGAAGAAGAAACGGTGAAGAAGGTAACTAAAACGTCTGCTGCTGTCGCAGCACCGATGGGTACTTTATCAGCACAGGAAACCGCTGTGATTGTTTCGGCAGTTAGTGCCGCAACACGAGGTTTGGGTAAAGTAGTTAAAATTGAAAAATTATAAAGTATTGCATATCATGAAAAAAGAAATCAAATTTAGTCTGGTCTTCCGCGATATGTGGCAGTCTGCCGGAAAATATGTTCCGCGTGTTGACCAGCTGACTAAAGTCGCTCCTGCGATCATTGAAATGGGATGTTTTGCGCGTGTTGAAACTAATGGTGGTGGTTTTGAACAGGTTAATCTTCTTTTTGGAGAGAACCCAAACCGGGCCGTGCGGGAATGGACAAAGCCTTTCCATGAAGCAGGAATACAGACACACATGCTTGACCGTGCATTAAACGGTTTACGGATGAGTCCGGTACCAGCCGATGTTCGTCGGTTATTTTATAAGGTTAAGAAAGCTCAGGGAACCGATATCGCTCGTACGTTCTGTGGTTTGAATGATATTCGGAATATAGAACCTTCTATTCAATATGCAAAGGCGGCTGGTATGATTTCCCAGTGCTGTCTGTGCATTACACATTCTCCGATTCATACCGTAGAGTATTACACAAATCTGGCTTATGAACTGATTGAAAAGGGTGCTGATGAAATTTGTGTTAAGGATATGGCGGGAATCGGTCGCCCTCATTCGTTAGGACAGATTGTTGCGAATATCAAGGCTAAATATCCGGATATACCTGTTCAATATCATAGCCATGCTGGACCAGGATTAAATATGGCCTCTATTCTATCAGTTTGCGAGGCAGGTTGCGACTATATTGATGTAGGTATGGAACCGCTGTCGTGGGGGACAGGGCATGCCGATCTGCTGGCTGTACAGGCTATGTTGAAAGACGCCGGATTTATTGTGCCGGAAATTAATATGAAGGCGTATATGAAAGTACGCTCGTTGATTCAAGAGTTTATGGATGATTTCTTAGGTTTATATATTAGCCCGAGAAACCGTTTGATGAATTCGTTGTTGATTGGTCCGGGACTTCCGGGTGGTATGATGGGCAGTTTGATGTCTGACTTGGAAAAGAATCTGGAATCTATTAACAAAGGCCGTGCGAAGAGAGGCAAGAAACCGATGACCCAGGAGAAGCTTTTGCTTAAGCTCTTTGATGAAGTAGCGTATGTATGGCCACGCGTCGGATATCCTCCATTAGTAACTCCATTCAGCCAGTATGTGAAGAATCTGGCGTTGATGAATGTGATGCAGATGGAAAAAGGAAAAGAACGTTGGAGCATGATAGCAGATGATATCTGGGATATGCTTTTGGGTAAAGCCGGACGTTTGCCGGGTGAACTGGCCCCTGAATTAGTGGAAAAGGCACAGACCGAAGGACGTAAGTTCTTTGAGGGTAATCCGCAAGACAATTATCCGGATGCTTTGGACAAATATCGCAAGCTGATGAATGAGAAGCATTGGGAAGTAGGCGAGGATGAAGAAGAATTGTTTGAATACGCTATGCATCCGTCGCAGTATGAGGCCTACCGTTCAGGAAAGGCAAAAGTAGAGTTTAAAGTTGATGTAGCCAGACGGAAAGCTGAAAAAGAAAAGGCTGCTGCGCCGAAGACTGAAATTGCTCTGCCAAAAGATCCTCAGGTGATGACGGTAGATGTTAACGGTCAGGCTTATCGCGTAACGGTCGCTTTTGGTGAATCAGCTGCTGCGGCACCGGTTTCTGCTCATGCAGCTCCGGCTCCACAACCTGCTGCGGCACCTGCTCCTGCACCTGCTTCTGCTGGAAGTGGAAAAGAAGTCTTATCTCCATTGGAAGGTAAATTCTTCTTGGTAAAGGGTGCTTCTGATGCTCCGGTAAAAGTAGGTGACACGGTGAAGAAGGGAGATATCTTATGTTATGTTGAAGCGATGAAGACCTACAATGCTGTTCGTTCGGAATTCGATGGTACGGTAACAGCGATTTGCGTGAATGTGGGTGATGCCGTTTCAGAAGATGATGTATTAATGACCATTCAATAATGAACGAAATATTTCACAACTTATATGAAATGACTGCGTTCAGCAATATCATTGCTGAACCGCAGTTCCTGATCATGTATGCCATTGCATTCATCTTGCTTTATCTGGGTATCAAGAAGCAATATGAACCGTTGCTGCTGGTCCCGATTGCTTTCGGTGTCTTGCTGGCCAATTTCCCTGGAGGCGAGATGGGCGTTATTCAGGCAGATGAAAACGGGATGGTAGAAGTACATGGTGTGATGAAGAATATTTGGGAGATGCCTTTGCATGACATTGCGCATGAACTGGGATTGATGAACTTCATTTATTATATGTTGATCAAGACTGGCTTCTTACCTCCTATTATCTTTATGGGTGTTGGAGCATTGACCGACTTTGGTCCGATGTTGCGCAATCTGCGGCTTTCTATCTTCGGAGCGGCAGCTCAGCTGGGTATCTTCACAGTTTTGCTGGTTGCTATTCTGATGGGATTCACGCCGAAAGAAGCGGCTTCGTTGGGAATTATCGGTGGAGCCGACGGTCCGACGGCTATCTTTACGACGATTAAGCTGGCTCCTCATTTGTTAGGACCGATTGCTATTGCTGCTTATTCGTATATGGCGCTGGTACCGGTGATCATTCCTTTGGTGGTTAAACTGTTGTGTACGAAGAAAGAATTAAGTATCAACATGAAGGAGCAGGAGAAGAAGTATCCTTCTACTACTGAAATCAAGAATCTGCGGGTACTGAAGATTGTTTTCCCGATTGTTGTGACTACTGTGGTTGCCTTGTTCGTGCCGAGTGCCGTTCCTTTGATCGGTATGCTGATGTTTGGTAATTTGGTGAAAGAAATCGGAACCAATACCTCTCGTTTGTTTGATGCTGCATCCAACAGTATTATGAATGCTGCCACGATCTTCTTGGGATTGTCTGTCGGAGCAACCATGACTTCCGAAGCATTCTTGAATCTGACGACGATTGGTATCGTGATTGGTGGTTTCCTGGCATTTGCCCTTTCTATTGCCGGAGGTATTTTCTTCGTCAAGATATTTAATCTGTTTACGAAGAAGAAGATCAATCCGCTGATTGGAGCTACGGGATTAAGTGCTGTGCCGATGGCAGCGCGTGTGGCCAATGAGATTGCGTTGAAATACGATCCGAAGAACCATGTGCTTCAATATTGCATGGCAAGTAACATTTCGGGGGTTATCGGTTCGGCTGTGGCTGCCGGTGTCCTGATTTCGTTTTTGGGATAATCTTGTTTATTTTATAGAAAGAAGTAAAGCTGTCGCAAGTTTATTGTGGCAGCTTTTTTTGTATTTCCTCGGCATGGCAGGGCTTCCCGGAGTTTCGGAAAGTGCTTTTCCGCCGCCGCAGGGCTTCCCGAAGTTTCGGAAAGCGTTTTTCCGTCGGCGCGGAGGTTTCCGAAGTTTCGGAAAGAGCTTTTCCGCCGGCGCGGGGTTTTCCGAAGTTTCGGAAAGCACTTAAACGTCGGCGGGAGATTTTCATTGTTTCAAAATAAGCTCATCTTTACTTATGCCCTTGTTTCATACAGGAAAAGACATAACACGAATAAGGAGAGACCGATGAGAAGAAATGCGGCAATCGTTATTTTTGCCCATTTGTAGGATTTCGCTAATTCATATTCATATAACTCATCGTTTGTATTTTCCCGATTTTTCGCTTTTATCGCATGGTACAGCGAGAATATCCCTAAAATGGGACAAATGATGAACGCCATAAGCGAAAGCAATAAGTAAGCATCTGTTTTTTTGTGATTCATGTGACTAAGGACTATATATGTTTATGAGTTGCAAGTAATCAATTTTTTGTTTCAAGATAATATTGAGCTTTGTAAAAGATGTTAAGATTAAACAAAAAGGCTGCACTGTAAATTTCATTACGGCGCAGCCTCAAAAAGTATGGGAAAGATCAATTATTTCATCTTGCAATCCGAACAACGAGACTGGATTTGTTTGAAGAAGTCATTTCCCTTGTTATCAACCAAGATAAATGCAGGGAAGTCTTCTACTTCAATCTTCCAGATTGCTTCCATACCCAATTCCGGATATTCTACACATTCGATACTCTTGATATTGTTCTGAGCCAGGATAGCAGCCGGTCCACCGATAGATCCCAGATAGAAACCGCCGTGTTTCTGGCAAGCGTCGGTTACTTGCTGGCTACGATTACCTTTTGCCAACATGATCATTGAACCACCGTGGCTTTGGAACAAGTCAACATACGGGTCCATACGTCCTGCTGTTGTCGGGCCCATTGAACCACAAGCCATACCAGTCGGAGTTTTTGCCGGACCAGCATAATAAATCGGATGATCTTTGATGTATTGAGGTAATTCTTCACCACGATCCAGACGTTCTTTCAGTTTTGCGTGAGCGATATCACGACCTACGATGATTGTACCGTTCAAAGAAAGACGAGTAGCTACCGGATATTTGTCCAACTCAGCTAAAATCTCGTTCATCGGACGGTTCAGGTCGATCTTCACTGCATTACCTTCGCCAGCCTGACGCAAAGCTTCCGGAATCAATTCTCCTGGATTAGAATCCAGTTTCTCAATCCAGATACCATCTTTATTGATCTTACATTTGATGTTACGGTCGGCAGAACAAGAAACACCCAAACCTACCGGACAAGAAGCTCCGTGACGAGGCAAACGAATGATACGAACATCGTGTGCATAATATTTACCACCGAACTGAGCACCCAAACCGATCTTGTGTGCTTCTTCCAGGACTTTCTTTTCCAATTCTACATCGCGGAAAGCACGGCCATGTTCATTTCCTGTAGTTGGCAATGCATCGTAATAACGAGTAGAAGCCAATTTAACCGTCAACAAGTTCTTTTCTGCAGAAGTACCACCAATAACGAATGCGATGTGATACGGAGGACAAGCAGCAGTACCCAAAGTCTTCATCTTGTTAACCAAGAACGGAACCAGCGTTTCCGGATTCAGGATGGCCTTAGTTTCCTGATATAGATAAGTCTTGTTGGCTGAACCACCACCTTTTGTTACACATAAGAATTTGTATTCCATACCTTCAGTAGCTTCCAAGTCGATTTGAGCCGGTAAGTTACATTTGGTATTCACTTCTTCATACATACTTAACGGAGCGTTCTGTGAATAGCGCAGATTCTCTTCTGTGTAAGTCTTATATACACCTTCAGAAAGAGCTTCTTCATCACAATAACCAGTCCAGACCTGTTGTCCTTTTTCACCATGGATAATAGCTGTACCCGTATCTTGGCAGAAAGGTAAAACTCCTTTGGCAGCTACTTCAGCATTCCGCAGGAATGTCAGTGCAACATATTTATCGTTTTCGCTTGCTTCCGGGTCATTCAGAATCTTTGCCACCTGTTCATTGTGTGAACGGCGAAGCATGAATGAAACATCACGGAAAGCAGCATTGGCCATAGCGGTCAAACCTTCTTTAGCAATTTTCAGAATAGGTTTACCTTCAAATTCTGAAACTGATACATAATCTTTTGTAAGCAAATAATACTCTGTAGTATCCGGTCCCAGCGGGAACATCGGTTGATACTTGAATGGAGGTGTTGCCATAATATCTTACGTTTAATTTAATATTGGTTGTCTTTATCAATAGACGGACAAACTTACTCAAAATTCATGAGAATCTATCATCTGAATCCACAAAATTCCCGAAATTTATCGAACCTTTTATTGAAGCCGCATGAAATGCCTGAGAAGACGATTAGTAATTTTTAAGTAAATAATTAGTGAAATCTATGGATATAAAAAATTATTTAGTTTAATTTGTATTTGATATGGAATTGTAGTTACCCCTACTTAAATACAGGAAAGTATGAAGGACGAGCTTGAAACTAATTTGGCAGGTGAAGAAGCTGCTAAATTAAATGAAACGAACACACCGGCAGAAGTACCGGAAGTAACAGCCGAAGCTGCCGCTGTTGAATCTGATAATGCAGAAGAAAATGCTGCAGGTAAATTAACAAAAGATGAAATCCTGAATCGACTACAAACCTTGGTTGATGCTCCAGTTGAGACAGTCAGAGGTGAAGTAGAATCGCTTAAACAGGCTTATTATAAGATCCGTCGAAATGAAGTAGACGAATTGAAGAAGGCGTTTATCGAACAAGGCGGTGATGAAAAGGATTTTTCATCACCCGAAGATACAAAGGAAAATTACCTGAAAGAACTTCTTAGCTCATATAAAGAGAAGAAGGCTGCATATCTGGCAGAAGAAGAAAAAATAAAAGCTGAGAATTATGCGGTCAAGTTACAACTGATCGAACAGTTGAAGATGCTTTGTGAAAGCCAGGATGATTTTAACAAGTTATATAATGAATTTAAGGATATCCAGCAGAAATGGAAAGAAATTAAGCTGGTTCCTGAAGAACACGCAAATGAACTTTGGAAAGAATATCAGACTTACTCTGAAGCTTTTTATGATCTGATCAAGATTAACAATCAGTTCCGCGATTATGACTTCAAGAAGAATCTGGAGTTAAAAACAGCTCTTTGTGAGGCTGTTGAGAAACTTCAGGACGAAAAAGATATTATTTCGGCTTTTCATCAATTACAGAAACTGCATCAGCAGTGGCGGGAAATCGGTCCGGTTGCCAAAGATTTGCGTGAAGAGCTTTGGAGTCGCTTTAAGGCTGCTTCTACGGTGATTAATAAACGTCACCAGCAGCATTTTGAAAACCTGAAAGCAAAGGAACAGGAAAATTTAGAAGCGAAGACTGCTATCTGCGAACAGATCGAAGGTATTGATTATGCAGTTCTGAAAACATTCAAAGACTGGGATGAGAAGAATAATGAAGTCTTGGCTTTACAGCAGAAGTGGCGTACGATCGGTTTTACTCCGAAGAAACACAATACAAAGATATTTGAGCGTTTCCGCGCAGCTTGCGATGTGTTCTTCACGAAGAAGACGGAATTCTACAAGGCTATAAAGGCTGAAATGGAAAAGAATCTGGAGAAGAAACGTGCTTTATGTGAAAAGGCCGAAGCTTTGAAAGATAGCACGGATTGGAAAGGTACGACTGAAAAACTGATTGCTTTGCAGAAAGAATGGAAGACAATCGGTCAGGTAACACGTCGTCATTCAGATTCAATCTGGAAACGCTTTATTACTGCCTGCGATTATTTCTTCGACAACAAGAATAAGAATGTTTCTTCACAAAAGAGCGAAGAACAGGCTAATCTGGAAGCGAAGAAAGCGTTGATCGAAAAGGTTAAGACGATGGACGAATCTCTTGAAACGGAAGAAGCGATCAGTACATTGAAAGAATGGATTGCTGAATGGAATGAGATTGGTCATGTTCCGTTTAAGGAAAAAGATAAGGTGTACAAAGCTTTCCATGAAGCTGTCGACGCACAGTTTGATCGTCTGAAAGTAGATCAACGTGATCGTCGGATGAAATCTTATCGAAATAATGTCAGTGAAATGGCAGGTAAAGGGAAAGGTAAACTCTATTCTGAAAGAGATCGTCTGATGCGTACTTATGAACGGATGAAGAATGATTTACAGACGTATGAAAACAACATCGGTTTCTTAAGTATTTCTTCCAAGGGCGGTAGTGGTCTGGTAAAAGAAATGGAACGCAAGATCGAGAAGTTGAAAGCTGAAATGGAATTGACCGTGAAGAAAATTGAAGCTATCGACGAAAATCTGGAATAAAATCAGTTGATCATAAAATCCGATAAAGGCACAAAGTTAGGAAAGCGTCAGATACGCTTTGAGCTTTGTGCCTTTTTGAGTTTATTATAAATATGTGTATTCCTCGTATCCATTACTTCAACCCAGGACATGAAACGGCTGTCCTTTCGGGAAAAGTTAATTATACACCGCCCCGTCAAGTACAGACTATGTTTCGGGATTTAGCCTGTCTTCCTCTATGGTATGCGGATTCCAAAGACTTAGTCTGGGTGGAAGAATATGCTATGGCTGAAGCTTATCTGTCTGTCCTGAGGCGTGTTTTCCCGCAGTTGCCTTCTGTTATATCAACGGAACGTTTTTTGCATGAATCGTCTTTGGGTAATTATGATGCGGCGCCATGGGGACTTTCGCTACAAAGCCTACATTATTATAAAAGGTTGCAGAAAAGTGAAAAAGGTAATGTTCGGATTCCGGTCTGGAATGATGTCTATAAACAGCTAACTGGGCGGCAGACTGCCCGAAAGGTCTTGGAGCGGCTTAAAGAACTGTTGCCAGAAATGGTTTTACCGGTTACCCCGGTTTTCTGTCGGACTGTGGATGAAATTAAAACCTATATGCAGACGCATCAGCCTCCATTTGTCTTGAAGACTCCTTTCTCTTCATCAGGACGTGGATTGCTCTGGTTGTGCAGTTCTGAATTACTTCAGAAAGACCTGCTGTGGATTGATGGAGCTATTCGTAAACAGGAAGAAATCAGTATCGAACCGGCCCTTGATAGACAACAAGATTGGGCTATGGAGTTTGTTTCTGATGGGAAAGGACGAGTGAGTTATCGTGGCTTATCTGTATTTGGTACGGCAGAACGGGGAGCTTATTCCGGCAATATCTTAGGTTCGGAGTCTTTTCGGGAGTCTTTTATTTTAAGTCATATTTCTACGACTGATTTTGTTCAGGTAAAAAATGCGTTGGAAATTGCATTATCCGAGATATACGGTTATCTTTACACTGGCTGTATCGGAGTCGATATGTTGCTATACAGGCAGTCAGGATATTCTTCATGGAATATTCATCCGTGTGTGGAAATTAACATGCGGCAAACCATGGGAATGGTAGCTGTACAGTTGTCTGAACGCTTTTTGGACGTTAATGCAACCGGGCAGTTTGTTGTTGACTATGCCCGTTTGTCTGGAGAGATACAGATGAGAGACCGGGAAATGCAGGCCAGGTATCCTTTGGTAACTGAGAATGGGAAAATCCGAAGTGGATATGTATCTTTATGTCCTATTACGGGTGATACACATTATTGGGCTTATGTAATTATATCATAACTTAAACATATACACAATGAAAAAGACAAGTTTATCAATTCTTTTGGCCCTGATTTCATGGGTTGCTTTCGCTCAGCAATCGTTATGGGGCGGACAAAACATTGTTTCTCCGGAGATTCATCCGGACAATCGCGTAACTTTCCGTTTTTTTGCACCTAAAGCTGTTAAAGTTCAGGTGACGGGTGATTTCCTTCCTCCGCAGAAAGTAGAATCACAATATGGGAAGATGGATGTTCCGGGCGTTGCGGATTTGAAAGAAGGAGAAAAGGGCGTTTGGGAATATACGACTCCTGAGCCATTATCTTCAGAACTTTACAATTATACGTTTATTGTAGATGGCTTGAAGAATGTAATTGATCCGAATAATGTTTATGTCAGCCGAGACGTAGCTTCATTGTTCAATATCTTTATCATTAAAGGTGGATGTGGTGATTTGTACAGTGTTAATAAAGTACCTCACGGCAGTGTTACACAGCGTTGGTACAACAGTCCGTTGTTAGGTTACGATCGCCGCATTACCATCTATACGCCGGCTGGATATGAGACGAGCGGAAAGCGTTATCCGGTACTTTATCTGTTACATGGAATGGGCGGTGATGAAGAAGCCTGGATTACTTTGGGAAGAACGGTACAGATCATGGATAACCTGATTGCTGAAGGAAAAGCAAAACCAATGATTGTTGTTATGCCGAATGGCAATGTTGATCAGGAAGCAGCTCCGGGCGAGTCCAGCTTAGGTTTAGTCAAACCAAACATGCAATTACCTCGTACTATGGAAGGAACGATGGAAGCTACTTTCCCGGATATTATCAAGTTTGTTGAGAGTAATTATCGGGTAGAAAAGAAGAAATCTTCTCGTGCTATTGCCGGTTTGTCAATGGGAGGTTATCATTCTTTACATATTTCCAAAGAATATCCGAATATGTTTGATTATGTAGGTTTGTTCTCGGCAGCCATTATCCCGAACGACAAAGTAGATTCTCCTATTTATAAGAATATGGAAGAAAAGTTAGCTAAGCAGTTTGCCAAGGCTCCGAAGTTATATTGGATAGCTATCGGTAAGACAGACTTCTTGTATAAAGCTAATCAGGACTACCGGGCAATGCTTGATCAGCATAAGTATCCGTACATTTATCGGGAAAGTGAAGGTGGACATATTTGGCGTAACTGGCGTATCTATTTGTCGGAGTTTGCTCCAATGTTATTCCAGAAATAAATAAAGTAATGGGATATAAAATAAATAAGTCCTTTCGGTTTGTATCGGAAGGACTTATTTGTATAGGATATATATTGGAAATATATGAAATTCTGAATGGATCAGTCTTTTCTGAAGAAATATCCTAAAGAAAACGTTACGTTGTTCTGGAAAATGTTGGATTCGCCATCCCGCTTGACGGCACGACGGTCTAATGTGCCGGTCACGCAGTTGATAGCAAAGAAGAAGCGACTGTATTCAACGCTCATTCCCACATTGACTCCTAAGTCAAATGATTTCAGATTAGGCTCTTTCTTGCTACCAAAGTCAATACTCGTAGAAGGAGAAGCTCCGTGTGTACGCATTTTTCCGAAGAGGGAAAAATCTAAAGTTGGTCCGGCAAAGACGGAAAGCCGTATATCTGTAAGACGAAACGTATAGGCTAAATTCAAGGGAACCTGAATGGAATAATATGAATATTTGTTGTGCGTCTCTGTTACCAGCGGATTATTATAATGTGAATAATAGGAGCCGCCTTGATTGACAAAGCCTATTTCCGGCCGGAATGACAATCCTTTATATAAATGTACATCCATTAGTCCGGCTACACTCCAGCCAAAACGTCCACCAGCCATGTATTCGTCTTGTACTCGTTGTATGAGGGAAGAATAGGCTCCACCGGCACGAACGCCAAAATCAACTTGGGCGTACGTCGGCACTATCGACAAAATCATCAAGGCTATTATGTAATAGTATCGTTTCATAGATATTTTATCTTTTGTTCTTGAGGCAAAGATAAAAATTCTATGTATATGAAGGGGCATGTTTCACCACCTTTTTCAAGTAAATGCCTTTGTGCTGTTGTGGAATACCTGAAAAAGAAAATGGACGGAAAATAAATTCCGCATTTGCCAGCACCATTTCGGATCGACAAATGCGGAGTATATGGAAGCTGTTAGAAGTAAATTTCACCGAAGAATTGTGGACAATGGAAGTCCGGCTGAGGCAAGTCTATCGGATTCCAACTGGCGAAATGAGGATATTCAGTATCATCAGCACATTTGTAGAAGTTACCGAGAATCTTTTCGGGCATGGCATTTGAATCGAGTCCCATCAATGTCAGAGGAATGGCAACCAGTAGTTCCCATTCGTAGATACCTGTCTTTTCCTTAAACGGACGTCTTTCCAGGGTTGTATATCGTTTGATAGATTCATATTCTTGAGGTGTTAAAGAGGATTTTTCCGTACGGGAAAGTCTTCGTGCTGCATCACAGGTTCCGATACAGTTAAACTCGAAGTTCATATACGTACTATCGTTTACACGTTTCATGAAGAACTCCACACAACTGTCACGATGTACATTTGAATTATCAATATCGAAGCTGGCTTTTAAAGAGTGACCTTTAACAAAATATCGGATATACATATATTTGTCTGAACGGGCAATGTCAAACACGGCGATTGGTTTGTATCCGTATTCTTTCCAATTGATTTCATTGATATAGTCTCGGTACGCTTTGCTTTCCATAAAGAATCCGATGGAAGATAGGTCAAGCGAGTCAAGTCCAGCTAAATAAGGTACTTTAAGTCTTTTCATCTTAAGTTCATTTTTATATAAGCGGAATTTTGATATAATAAGTGAGCAATACAGAAACAACACCGATAATAGAAAGTGCAATGATAATGCTTCCTACAATCCGGTTCATTAGCCATATGCCACGGACATTGAACCATTTCCGCAGTTTTGATACAATGTATGTTATAAATAGCCACCAACAAACGGCTCCTATCCCGATACATCCTACTCCTCCAACAATCATCCCGACCGAATGATCCGGCAGAATAAAACCAAACCGGGCAAAGAGACCAATATAGAGCAATACGATCAGTACATTACTGAATGTTAACAGAAACGCTGTAATAAAGTCTTGTGTAAACGAGAGCCTGCGTTCTTTCTGTTTCCGTAAGTTCTTGACCGGATTACTTTGATATATATAATAACCAAATACTGCAAGTACAAGACTTCCGCCTAATTGTAACGGAGCTTGGTTCGCTTCTACGAAGTTGACTACCACTCCCATTCCTAAACTTGTTAGTATGGCATATACTATATCTGATACCATGGCTCCTAACCCGGTAATAAAACCATGCCACCGACCTTTACTTAAGGTGCGTTGGATGCAGAGCATTCCAATTGGGCCCATCGGGGCAGAAACCAAAATACCAATTACAAATCCTTTCGCCGCTAATGCTAACATCTGTTATTTTATCGGTTTATAATATGGACTTGCAAAGATAGGTGGTTTTTTTAGAGTAGACAAGGCTTTTTTTAATTGACAAATTAACAAGGCATCTGCTGTCTATCTTTTAGGTGTAAGCAATATGAGCCTTGTTAATCTGTTTCTTTTTATCAATCTACTCCTTTCCTGGGAAGTTCGGGCTATAGAGCATATTGGACCTGGTTTGTAAAACACCGTCTTTCACAAAGCTGTCGCCTCTCTCTTTCAGATGTTCTGCCAGAGCTGTTTTCATTTCCTGCCGGATGTTGATATAGGCTTTGTCTGCCACACAATTATGTAGCTCTTGCGGATCTTTTTGCAAATCAAACAGCTGTTCACTTCCATTATGAAGATTCCAGACGTATTTCATTTTTCCGTCAGTCAAGCCACACCAGTAATTCTCTTCTGAATAGCAAGTCGCATGTTCCAGATCAATGTATTTTCTCCACGCTGGATGATCGGTCTGTACCAAGGTTTTTAGTGAGCGTCCGTCCATATCTTCGGGAATCTTTCCTCCTGCTATATCCAAGAAAGTAGGCAGGAAGTCCCGTAGTTCTACCGGATAATCCAACCGGCTGCCATCTGGTATTTGCCTTTTCATGGATGTGGGCCACTTGACGATATAAGGAATGTGTGTAGAACCTTCATAAGGATAAGTTTTTCTCCAATGATAATGGTCACCCATCATATCGCCATGATCGGCAGTAAAGCAGATGAGGGTGTTGTCATACATGTCTTTATCTTTTAGGCATTGGATGATTTGCCCGATCTGATCATCGATAAAGGTAATGTTGGCATAGTAATGTCGGAGTGAGTTTTGTGCATATTCGTCGCCAAAATTGGCAAACGGAGCATCGGATGGCATATCTTCGGGATTCTTCCGTTCGGCATATTGCTGGCACCAGTCTCCATGAACTGGTTTCGGCATTTCCTTCCCTTTATATAAATCCAAATATCGCTGCGGCGGATCATACGGGCTATGCGGACGGGCAAACGATACTTTCAGAAATAATGGTTGAGGCGTATCGTAATGACGGATCAGTTCACAGGCCGTTTGTCCGGTCCAGGTTGTCGGATGAAGCCTTTCATCCAGCTGATAAACTCGGTCTCCGTGATCATTCCAGCCAATGCCCGTTTTGTCCGGATTTTCTCCCGGAGCTTGCAGTTGGAACCATTTCCGGTAATCACTGATAAAGTCTTTTGATTCGACACGTCCGCTTTCGTCGATGAGTGTCTGGTGGAAGCCATGCAATGAGTTCTGCGGATTCCAGTGCATTTTCCCAATACCAAAGGTATAATATCCTAAGTCGCGGAGCATCTGTGGCATTTCATATCGGTACTGAGGAGCCACAGCTCCGTAGCCAAGCATACCATGATGCCAGGGCGATAAACCGGTCAGTAAACCAGAGCGGGCCGGAGTACTGCTGGGAGTACTGGTGTATCCGCAGACAAAGAGCGTTCCTTCAGCGGCCAGCTGGTCCAAATGTGGCGTGATGATATACGGATTTCCCATACATCCCAAAGCATCGCCCCGTTGCTGGTCGGTCATGATCAGTAAAATATGAGGTTTATCACTTGGAGCCGGATTTGGTTTTAGTGGATGTCTTTCAGGAACAGTAGAGCGGTTTTCCGGTTGTTCTGCTCTTTCGTCGGCTTGTATGCCGCTCCAACTTAAACCTAATCCGATGGATGATTTGATGAACGATCGTCGTTTCATGTACAAGTGTTTTTGGATTCTTAACGGCTAATGTACAGTAAATCCTTGGTTACAACAAACTTTTACACAAAAAACTCATTGATCAACAGTACTGTAGAGATGCTTTCAGATAGGGACATTGCTTAATTCTTTATTATAGGAGCTCTTTCTTTCTTCATTGGACAGGCGGTTTTAAGCACAATTTCTTGTTTGCCCGAATAGATAAAGATACATTTTTAGGTTGAAAAAGCAAGGATATAAGGATATAAATTACTTTTCACTGCTTTTGACCTGAAAGATAACAGAGAATGTGTAAATACAGAAATCGGGGAAAATATTTCTTGTATTTGTTGAGATATTTGAATGTGTTTCCTTATAATATCTCTGCTCATTAACCGGAAAAAACGTATCTTTGCAGTTGATAAGTTGATGAGAAAACAAATTGACAAGAAGACAAGTTGACGAGAAGATAAGTTGACAGGGGTTTACAGATTGTATCTGAAGCCTTGCCAACTCATCAGTTATTGAATTTGCCGTCTTTCAGATTAGGACAACTACTTAATAAATTGATCATATATGATTCTATTCTTTCAATCTCCAACTAAAACGGTGCTGGCCGTAGAAGCCAAGCAAGCGTTTTCACCAGAAGACACAAAGAAGCTGGTGTGGCTATTCAGTGGAGCAACACCTGTTGAGGCAGAAACCATGAACGGTTGGTTCGTTGGTCCGCGTCGTGAAATGATAACGCCATGGAGTACGAATGCAGTTGAAATAACCCAGAACATGGGTTTGGCCGGAATTAGTCGTATAGAAGAGTATTTCCCGGTAGAGTCGGGCGATGCTGATCATGATCCGATGCTGCAACGTATTTACAATGGACTGAACCAGGAAATCTTTACGATTAGCAAAAAGCCGGATCCGATTATCTATATTGACGATCTGGAAGCCTATAATGCTCAGGAAGGTCTGGCTTTGAGCGAGGAAGAAATTTCTTACCTGAAGGAAGTCAGTGAAAAACTACAGCGCAAGCTGACCGACAGTGAAGTTTTCGGTTTCTCTCAAGTAAACTCAGAACACTGCCGTCATAAAATCTTTGGCGGAACCTTTATTATTGATGGCGAAGAAAAGGAAAGTTCGTTATTCAATTTGATTAAGAAGACATCAGCCGAGAACCCGAATAAACTGGTATCGGCTTATAAAGATAATGTGGCCTTCAACGATGGTCCGGTAGTAGAACAGTTTGCTCCGAAGAGCGGTGATAAACCCGATTACTTCGCGATCAAAGACATCAAGACTGTGATCTCGTTAAAAGCGGAAACACATAACTTCCCGACAACCGTAGAACCGTTCAACGGGGCGGCAACGGGTACGGGTGGTGAAATCCGCGACCGTCTGGGCGGTGGTAAGGCTTCTTTACCGATTGCCGGAACTGCTGTTTATATGACGGCTTATCCTCGTACGGAAGGTGCCCGCGAATGGGAGAAAGTACTTGATCCTCGTCCGTGGTTGTATCAGACTCCGGAACAGATCTTGATCAAAGCTTCTAACGGTGCATCCGATTTCGGTAATAAATTCGGTCAGCCGCTGATCTGCGGTTCTGTCCTGACTTTCGAGCATGCCGAGAATAATAAGAAGTATGCTTACGATAAAGTCATCATGTTGGCCGGCGGTGTTGGCTTTGCCAATAAGCGGGATGCCTTGAAAGGTGATCCGAAACCCGGAGAAAAGGTGATTGTAATCGGTGGTGATAACTACCGGATCGGTATGGGCGGTGGCGCTGTTTCGTCGGTAAATACCGGACAGTATACGAGCGGTATCGAACTGAATGCCGTACAACGTGCCAATCCTGAGATGCAGAAGCGTGCGGCTAACGTAATCCGTTCGATTGCTGAATCAGATGATAATCCGATTGTTT
Source organism: Parabacteroides sp. AD58 (assembly GCF_023744375.2). Classification (NCBI taxonomy): domain Bacteria; kingdom Pseudomonadati; phylum Bacteroidota; class Bacteroidia; order Bacteroidales; family Tannerellaceae; genus Parabacteroides; species Parabacteroides absconsus. The sequence continues at coordinate 3,282,336 of NZ_CP146284.1, forward strand.
CCATCCACGACCACGGAGCCGGCGGTCATTTGAACTGTCTGTCTGAATTGGTGGAAGCAACCGGTGGGCATATCGATATGAGTAAATTGCCGATTGGTGATCCAACCTTGTCGGCAAAGGAAATCATCGGTAATGAAAGTCAGGAACGAATGGGCTTGCTGATGGAAGAAAAAGACGTAGAACGGGTGAAACGGATTGCTGACCGTGAACGTGCTCCGATGTATGTTGTAGGTGAAACTACCAACGATATGAAGTTTGTCTTCGAACAGGCTGACGGCGTGAAACCGATTGATATCAAGTTGGAATATATGTTTGGTAAGCCACCCCGCACCATCATGCGCGATCATACCGTAGTAGAAACTTACGAACCGGTTGTTTACAAGGAATCAGAATTGCATCATTATCTGGAAAACGTACTTCAGCTGGAAGCCGTTGCTTGTAAAGACTGGTTAACCAATAAGGTGGACCGTTCCGTAACTGGTAAGATTGCCCGTCAGCAGTGCCAAGGTGAATTGCAGTTGCCGTTGAGTGACTTGGGAGCTGTCGCTTTGGATTTCCGTGGAAAAGCCGGTATCGCTACATCTATAGGTCATGCGCCTCAGGTAGCTATGGTTGATCCGGCAGCCGGATCCGTGATGGCGATTGCCGAAGCTCTGACGAATATTGTCTTTGCTCCGCTGGCCGATAAGCTGACCGGTGTTTCTTTGAGTGCAAATTGGATGTGGCCGTGCCGCAATGAAGGTGAGGATGCCCGTTTGTATAAAGCTGTACAGGCAGCATCCGACTTTGCCTGCGCTTTGGGTATTAACATCCCGACCGGTAAAGACTCGTTGTCAATGACCCAGAAGTACGGAGATGAGAAAGTACTTGCTCCGGGAACTGTCATCATTTCTGCCGGTGCTGAAGTAAGCGATGTGAAGAAGATCGTTTCTCCGGTATTGGTTCACGAACGGAATTCACATATTTATTATATCGATTTCTCTTTCGATACCTTGAAACTGGGCGGTTCTGCCTTGGCGCAGGTATTGAACAAGCTGGGTAATGAGGTGCCGACCGTGAAGGATCCGGAATATTTCAGCGATGCCTTCAATGCTGTTCAGGAGGCAATCGAGAAAGGTTTGATTCTGGCTGGTCACGATATTTCTGCCGGTGGTATGATTACTACCTTGTTGGAAATGTGCTTTGCTAATGTAGAAGGTGGTTTGGAAGTCAACCTGGATAAGATTAACGAATCAGACATTGTGAAGATTCTGTTTGCCGAAAATCCGGGTATCATCGTCCAGGTAAAAGACAAGAAGGCCTTCGAAAAACTGATGATGGATGCCGGTGTAGGCTTTGCTGAAATTGCGAAACCGACCAACGAACGTCATATCCTTGTATCGAAGGATGGAATCCAGTATCATTTCGGTATCGACTATATGCGGGATGTCTGGTATGAATCTTCTTATAAGCTGGATATCAAGCAGAGCGGCAATGTATGTGCCGGCAATCGTTTTGAAAACTATAAGATGCAGCCGCTGGAATTCAAGTTCAACAAGAACTTCTCCGGTACGTTGGCTTCTTATGGCCTTTCTGCTGATCGTCGGGAACCGACAGGAATCAAAGCTGCTATCTTGCGTGATAAGGGAACAAACGGTGAGCGTGAAATGGCTTACTCAATGTATCTGGCCGGCTTCGATGTGAAGGATGTTCACTTGACCGACTTGGCTACAGGTCGTGAGACGCTGGATGATGTCAACCTGATTGTATTCTGTGGTGGCTTCTCTAACTCAGACGTATTGGGTTCTGCCAAAGGTTGGGCTGCCGGTATCTTGTTTAACGAAAAGGCAAAGAGCGCTATCGATCGTTTCTATGCCCGGAAAGATACCTTGAGTTTGGGTATTTGTAACGGATGCCAGCTGATGGCCGAACTGGAACTCTTGTATCCGGAGCACGAAAAGAAGCATAAGATGGTACATAATGATTCGCACAAGTTTGAATCCAACTTTATTACCCTGGATATTCCGAAGAACCATTCTGTCATGTTCGGTTCTTTGAGCGGTAGCAAGTTAGGCATCTGGGTAGCTCATGGTGAAGGTAAGTTCGATTTCCCGTACGAAGAAAAAGACTATCATATTGTAGCTAAGTATAATTACGACGGTTATCCAGCTAATCCGAACGGTTCGCCTTGGGCTGTTGCTGGCGTTTGCTCACAAGATGGTCGTCATTTGGCGATGATGCCTCACTTGGAACGTGCGATGTTCCCGTGGCAGTGCGCTTATTATCCGTTGGAACACCGGAACGATGAAGTGACTCCGTGGATCGAAGCCTTTGTCAATGCCCGTAAATGGATTGAAGAAAACAAGAAGTAAAAGGTCTTATATATAATAAGGTAAGACTTCTCATATAGAAACCCACGAGAATCGTTTTCAAAACTCACGAGAATTGAAAACGGTTTTCGTGGGTTTTGTTTTTGATGCTGAATTGGTCTGTTAAATGGTAGGTTAGATTAGGAAAAAATAAATGCATCGTGTATCTTTGGAAAGATGAATCTTGTGGAGTTGGATAAACAAATAAAAAGAGAAGGAGAGTAGATGATGAAAAGATTTGAATTTCTATGGATCATGCTTTTATGCTTGAATGCCTGCGAGCAGGAAGGCCCATTAGACAAGTATGACGTGAGTTTGCGACAAGATTTCGAGCAGCGTTATAGAGGCGCTTCGATTATTTCTGTGAGTGATTGGGATGGATCCGGTCTTTACGTCAAGTTTTCAGATGAACAACGCAAGGAGGCAGAAGTGTTTTATATGCACAATGGGTGGAATTTGTGTATCTCTTATCTGAAGGATTTTACGTGTCTGCCGGAGAAAGTACAGGAAAGTTTCCTTCATTCTCCGTATGCTGATGCTAAGATAGAAGCCATAACCAGTTGGGAGCGTGCCGAGTTATCACATACGCTGTACCGGATATTTTTTAAGTATCAGTGGAAAGATGTTGAAAATATGACGTATGAAGTCCTGATGGATGAGGAAGGCGTCTGGCTTCATACGTATAATCGTGATTTACCTAATAATTATTGGTATCAGGCTGTACAGCCAGGAGAGTTGGATTTTATACAGAAGCGGTATCCTGGTTCGGATGTTCGTGGCTATATCAACGACGGAGGTTACAATGTTTACTTTTTCATACAGGATGGAGTTATTAAACAAATTTCATTTAGTCCGGTGAATTGCTGGTATGAAACCCGTTACGAATTGCCTTTCGATACGTCTTTACCCGATTTGTTGGTGGAATGGCTGGAACGGGTACATCCGGACTTTTCTTACACAAAGATCTTTTATGTCGAATCACCTGAAGAAAACGCTTATGAGCTGATTAATGAGAACACACCCAATAACGAAGGAATTATTGTTCGGGAAAGCCTCTGGAATCATGAATAAGAAACCGAAGAAGAGTAAAAGCCACTATATTTTTTCAGAAAAAGAAGAATGGAAAGTTTTGTAATTCAAATAATATACGTACCTTTGCAAGCCGATTATTATCAAATTGTACTAAAAGTTTAGTTCTTAGAACTTTGCATCATCATGTGTCCGGTGAGGCAAAGGGAAAAGATTAGTTTTTTGATTTTATTAATTTATTAAACAATTTAAGCAGTGGATACTTTAAGTTTTAAGACCATTTCTGCAAACAAAGCAACTGTAAACAAAGAATGGGTCATCGTTGACGCTGAAGGCCAGTCATTAGGTCGTCTTTGTGCAAAAGTAGCAAAGCTTTTGCGTGGCAAGTACAAACCCAATTTTACTCCTCACGTTGATTGTGGTGATAATGTAATTATTATCAATGCAGAAAAAGTCGTTCTGACAGGAAAGAAATGGAACGATCGTGTTTATTTGAGATACACCGGTTATCCTGGTGGTCAGATTGAATACACTCCGGCTGATTTATTAGCAAAAGGCCCGAGTTATCTGTATAGAAAAGTAGTAAAGGGTATGTTACCTAAGAACCGTCTGGGTGCAAAGTTACTGGGTAATCTGTATGTTTATGCAGGTACAGAACATAAGCATGAAGCTCAGCAGCCTAAGTCAATTGATATTAACTCATATAAATAATAGCGATGGAAGTAGTAAATGCAATAGGAAGACGTAAAGCCGCAGTTGCTCGCGTATACGTTAGCGAAGGAACAGGTAAGATTACAATCAACAACCGCGATCTTGCAAATTACTTTCCTTCTTCAATTCTTCAGTTTGTTGTAAAGCAGCCTTTAGCAAAATTGAATGTTGCTGAACAATACGATATCAAGATCAACTTGGTAGGCGGTGGCTTTAAAGGCCAGTCTGAAGCAGCTCGTTTGGGTATTGCTCGTGCATTGGTTAAGATTAATCCGGAAGATAAAGTTACTCTTCGTTCAGAAGGCTTCATCACTCGTGATCCTCGTTCTGTTGAACGTAAGAAACCGGGTCGTCCAAAAGCTCGTAGAAGATTCCAGTTCAGTAAACGTTAATTTTGAGTTTGTAAGTTTATTAGTTGATAAGTTTATTAGGTTTATAACTCAAAAACTTAAAAGCTCAAAAACTATAGAACTGAAAGCGAACGTTTAGTATCTAAACCAGCAGGATTCTTTTTGTATGCAGAAATATGGGAAGACTACCTGTGGGTTGTGTAAACAAAAGAATGTAAACGATTTAAGAAAAGAAACAATGTCAAGAGTAAGTTTTGATCAATTATTAGAGGCTGGTGTTCACTTCGGACACTTAAAAAGAAAGTGGAACCCCGCTATGGCTCCTTATATCTTCATGGAGCGCAATGGTATTCATATCATTGATTTATATAAAACAGTTGCTAAAGTAGATGAAGCAGCAGAAGTAATGAAGAACCTGGCTAAACAGGGAAAGAAAGTTCTTTTTGTTGCTACTAAGAAACAAGCTAAACAAGTCGTTGCTGATAAGGCTGCTTCTGTAGGTATGCCTTACGTGATCGAACGTTGGCCGGGTGGTATGTTGACTAACTTCCCGACAATCCGTAAAGCTATCAAGAAGATGGCTACGATCGACAAGATGACAAAAGATGGTACATTTGATAATTTGTCAAAGAGAGAAAAATTACAGATTACTCGTCAGCGTGCAAAATTGGAAAAGACTTTAGGTTCTATCGTAGACCTGACTCGTCTGCCGTCTGCTTTGTTCGTTGTTGACGTAATGAAAGAACATATTGCTGTTCGCGAAGCTAACCGTCTGGGTATTCCTGTATTCGGTATGGTAGATACAAACTCTGATCCTTCAAACATCGACTATGTAATTCCGGCTAATGATGATGCTACTAAATCAGTAGAAGTAATCTTGGGCGCTATCTGCGAAGCTATGAACGAAGGTTTGCAGGAACGCAAAGCTGAAAAGGTAGATGCTGAAGCTGCCGGTGAAGGCGAAGCTCCGAAGAGAGAACGTAAGGCAAAGGCTGCAAAGAAAGAACGTACCAAGAAAGAAGATGATGAAGCTTTGAACGCTAACATCGCTGGTAAGTTCGCTAAAGACGAAGAGTAATTCAATTGTAAGTTGCATTTGACAATTGACAATTAGAATACACATACAATGGGCAATTGGCTTTTGACAAGAATTGTCAATTGTCAATTGTCCATTGTCAATTTATAAAGAGTACAAACATTTTAAATAGAAGAAAATAAGATTATGGCTGTAACAATGGCTGATATTACCAAGCTGCGCAAAATGAGTGGAGCTGGTATGATGGACTGTAAGAAGGCTTTGACTGAAACTGACGGTGACATCGAAAAAGCAATGGAAATTATCCGTAAAAAAGGACAGGCTATCGCTGCTAAGCGTTCTGATCGTGATGCTTCAGAAGGTTGTGTTCTGGCAAAGAAAGATGGTAGTTTTGCTGCAGTTATCGCTTTGAAGTGTGAAACTGACTTCGTTGCTAAAAACGCTGACTTTGTTGCTTTGACTCAGGCTATCCTGGATGCTGCCGTAGCTAACAAATGTCATACTTTGGAAGAAGTATTGGCTTTGCCGATGGGTAACGGAACTGTAAAGGATGCTGTAGTAGATCGTAGTGGTATCACAGGTGAAAAGATGGAACTGGATGGCTACAGTGTAGTAGAAGGTGCTTATACAACTGTTTACAACCATATGGGTAAAAACCAGTTGTGTACAATTGCTGCTTTCAATAAGCCTTCAGAAGAAGTTGCTCACAATATTGCTATGCAGATCGCTGCTATGAACCCGATCGCTATTGATGAAGCAGGTGTTCCTGAATCCGTAAAGGAATCAGAAATCCAAGTGGCTATTGAAAAGACAAAAGCTGAGCAGGTACAGAAAGCTGTTGAGGCTGCTTTGAAGAAGGCTGGTATCAATCCGGCTCACGTTGATAGCGAAGAGCACATGGAAAGTAACATGGCTAAAGGCTGGATTACTGCTGAAGATGTAGCTAAAGCTAAAGAAATCATCGCAACTGTTTCTGCTGAAAAGGCTGCTAATCTGCCGGAACAGATGATCCAGAATATTGCTAAGGGTCGTTTGAGCAAGTTCTTGAAAGAAGTTTGCTTGCTGAACCAGGAAGATATCATGGATGCTAAGAAGACAGTAAAAGAAGTAATGAAGGAAGCTGATCCTGAATTGCAGATCTTGGCATTCAAGCGTCTGACTTTGCGTGCTGAATAATTTGTCGGGACGAAATATCCTATTCAATAAGAGAAGGCATGTCGGTTGCGGCATGCCTTCTTTGTTTTTGTATGTGCAGTAACTGGTTTTACCGGCTGGCTTTCAGTCCTCGGATGACGGCTGATGTGAAACCTGAAAGTTCCATCTCATTCAATCCTTTGATTGTGATACCACCCGGAGTTGTTACTTTATCGATTTCAGCTTCCGGATTGCTCTGGTTTTCCAACAGCAGATCGATTGCCCCTTTTACGGTGTGTACCACAATTTCCTGGGCTTGTTTCGGATAAAATCCTAATTCTACACCGCCTTCGATAGCTGCGCGAATATATCTCAAGGCGAAGGCAATACCACTTGACGCCAAAGCTGTTCCGGCTTCCATCAGTCGTTCTTCAATCAGAATCGCTTTTCCTAGTTCATTGAAAATAGAAAGAACCAGATTGATCTGATCTTCCGAAGCATTGCAGGCCGAGATAAAGGTCAGACTGCTTTTCACTTCAATGGCTGTATTTGGCATGACACGGAAGATTACCGGGTTCACCTGTACTTTCGATGCGATGCTCTTTTTGAGATGGCTGTTCAATTGTTCGAAGGTGACGCCTGCCGCAATCGATATGATAATTTGTTTGTCGAACTGCAGAACCGGGCGGATTTCCTCAATGACAGATTGTACTCGCCAAGGCTTTACGGCAATGATTACCAAGTCCGATTCGCGTACAGCTGTAATATTGTCGTGAGTCAGGTTAAAGTCTTCGTTGATGTTCCTCATCTTTTCGAGAGTCTCGTCAGTCTGGGCTGTACAAGTGATGTCACTGGCCTGGAAGATACTTCCTTGTGATAAACCTTTTGCGATGGCTCCACCCATGTTTCCGGAGCCGATGATTGTAATTTTCATGTTGTTTGATTTATAATGTTATTAACTTCTTGTTTGTCCGTTTCCGGTTATGATGTATTTATAGGTTGTAAGTTCGGGTAAAGCCATCGGACCGCGTGCATGCATTTTTTGAGTACTGATTCCGATTTCAGCACCAAAGCCGAATTGTGCTCCATCCGTAAACGCCGTAGATACGTTGGCGTATACGCATGCTGCGTCAACCTGCTTTTGAAAAGTAGCAATAGCTTGCTGGTCTTCACTGATGATACATTCGCTGTGCTTGGAACTATATTGAGCAATATGTTGCAAAGCCTCTTCGATGGATGCAACGGTACGTATGCTCATTTTATAGTCAAGGAACTCGGTTCCGTAACTATCTGCCGTTGCCGGCCGTAACAAATGGGCGGGATACTTTCCTTGTAGCGCCTTAAAAGCTGGTTCATCCGCATAGATAATGACCTGATGCTGGGCAAGCAAGGTACACAGATCGGGTAAATCTGCCAGGCGTTCTTTGTGGATAATCAGGCAGTCGAGGGCATTACATACACTGACTCGTCGGGTCTTGGCATTCGTAATGATGGCCTGACCTTTCAGTTTGTCTCCTGCTAAATCAAAATAGGTATGGCAGATTCCTGCACCCGTTTCTATGACAGGAATGCGGGCATTCTCCCGGACATATTGAATCAGTGCACTGCTTCCACGTGGAATCAGCAGATCAACCAGTCCGACAGCGTGCAGAAGTTCGGTGGTTGCCTGTCTGTCGGGTGGCAGTAATGTGCAGACAGCCGGCGGAACGCCATACTTTTCTACTATCTGATGGATAATTTTCACCAGAGCCCGATTCGAACAATCGGCATCTGATCCGCCTTTCAGTACGCAGACATTTCCACTTTTCAGGCAAAGCGAGAAGACATCGCAGGTGACATTCGGGCGCGCTTCATAAATAACCCCGATCACACCAAACGGTACGCTTACCTTTTTTATCGTCATTCCGTTCGGACGAGTAACCTCACTATAGACCTTTCCTAACGGCGACGGAAGTGTGGATACGTTCCGCATATCTTGAGCGATGCTTTCTATACGGCTTTCGGTCAGTTTTAACCGGTCATATTTCGGGTTTGAAATATCCATGCGCGACAAGTCTTCCCGGTTGGCTTCCAGGATATCTGCCATGTGTTCCAGCAAGGCCGAAGCGGTGTCGTTCAATATATCTTGTACCAAACTTTCGGAACAGCGTTGCAGGGCAATAACTGTTTGGGCAGCTTGTTGCAAAAGTTGTTGTGTTGTCGTCATAATGCTGATAAATATTCCGTTGGGGGTTGAAAACTCTTTATTATGAATTTAAATACAGATAGTCATAATGAATGATCGGTTTCTGCTCTTTCTGTCCCATCTTTTCACGGGCTTCCTGGCTGCTGTAGGCAGTACAGCCAATGCCAATGAGCTTTCCTTCCTCATTAATGACCCGGACTATATCGTCTTTCTCGAAGTCTCCTTTTACGTTGGTCACACCAACCAGTAAAAGACTGCTGGCTTTTGAAGAGGAAATGGCCTCTTCTGCGCCGGCATTGATGCAGAGCTCTCCTTTGGAAAAATCACCGGAATGTGCAATCCATTTCTTGATATTGCTGACATTCTTCTCGCCGGGTATAAAGCGCGTGCATTGGGTTGTTTCGGGATGATGGGCTATTTGTTCGAGAATGTCCTCTTCTTTCCCGTTCGCGATAAATACTTCGATGCCCTCGTTTGCTACCTGGCAGGCTATTTTGCATTTGGTCAGCATTCCGCCTCTGCCGAAAGATGATTTGCCGCTTTGAATATAAGAATCCAGATGTTGCTCTCCGGGTTTGATGGATGTGAGCAATTTACTTTGCGGATCGGCCGGATTACCGGTATAGATGCCTTGAACATTACTCAGAATAATTAAAGTATCTGCATTCATCATGGTGGCGATCAAGCCGGATAGCTCATCATTGTCGGTAAACATTAATTCCGTTACCGAAATGGTATCATTTTCATTGATGATCGGAATGACATGCTGGTTGAGCATGACTTCCATGCAATGTTTTTGTGTCAGATATTGGGTTCTTGTTGAAAAGCTTTCTTTGGTTGTTAAAACCTGGCCACAACAGATTCCTTGCTCCCTGAATAAACCATAATAACAATTCATGAGCTTGGCCTGTCCGATGGCAGAGTAGAGTTGCCTCGATGAGACAGCATCTAATGTTTTTCCTATCCTGATTTCGCTTTTCCCTGAAGCTACGGCTCCTGAAGAAATCAGCAAGATGTCTGTACCCGAGCGGTGCAGTTCGGCTATCTGGTCAACAAGAGCAGACATCCGTGTTATATCAAGCTTTCCGTCGGTTCGGGTCAGTACATTACTCCCTATTTTGATAACTATACGTCTTTTCATAATCGTTTACGAATAGGTTAGAGCGCAAAGCTATGAAATGAAAACAGGATTATCAATAATATGGGCCAAAAAATGCAAAAATGAAATAAATTCATTCAAAAAATAAGTCAGGAGACAGCAGCTTTAAGATATTTGCTGACTCCTGACTGTTCTTAAAGGAATGTTTCTATGGAATGGTAGGGAATTCAATCGTTTCACTGTTTTCGATCCAGTTCCGGACTGTAAAGTAACCCTTTTCGCTGCTGTCTTCGCCGACGGTATCACCGATAATAATTGTCAAGGTAAGTCGGTTGTTGGCAGTTAAAGTTGTATTTAACTTTTTAGAGACAGAATGAACGCTTCCATCGCTTAATGTAATGTTTAGTTCCAGTAATGGGTTTTCGTCGGAAGGGAAGAGCATGACTGTTCCGTTGGTCATTTGTTTGCCGTCTGCCGATTTGTTTAAAGCGAATTTAACGGTCTTGGTCTTGTTCTCGGGTTGGGCCGTGTAAAAATTCAGCTTTTCAGCAATATTATTGATGCGGACTTCCATCGTCGATATGTTCGAACTGAGTTGAGAATCATCGGCTGTTTTTACAATGACTTTAAGTCCAGCTACAGCTCTGTCGAGCGAGGTACTTAAATCGTCGCTGGCCAGGTTCTTTTCTTTTACTGCATAAACGAGGTCGAATGTCGGATTATAAGTATCATCTTTCTGATTTTTCCGCAGTTCAAGATACAGCGTGGATAAATCGGCTCCAAGTGTAATCTCCGGATTTTTTATGGAAGGAGAATCATAGGTGTCATCATTGCTGACAGGCGTTCCCCAGTAAACGAGGTTGTATGTATCTTCGGGTAATAAAAGTTTCCGGTAATAGCCTGAATAGATTTCCCCATTTTCGATGGGATAGAAGGCATTGAATACAGTAAGTTTTTCGTCTATGTAATTTCCAAAGTAAACGGAAGTGCCTTTTGTGCATGGATAGATGTCAAGGAATCCGGTTAATGGACTGGTTGATTGATCTGTGTTATTCACATAGGCCGTTAATTCCGGTGAGACAAGATTTAGAGATGAAATAGGATCGTCATACTCGTCGTCTTTTGAACATGATGCGACAGTCATCAGTAAAAGTGTGCCTGCTAAAATGATTCTTTTCATAAAAGTTTATTTTTAAAGTGAAACTTAATTGTTGTTTGTATTTATAAAACAAAGTAATCCGTTTATTGTTTCGCTTTTAATCGGATATTTCTGTTTTATGGTTGTATTTTAGATAAATACTTTTGTTTTAACATGAATAGGGATCAGTTGCTATGGAATAGTTTTTATATAATATTATATGTTTGGATTGTTATTATCTATTTTCCTTTCACTGCAGACGAAGAATATAGAATGATGTGAGAAATTATCTATTTTCCCTTGCTTTTTATTTAATTCATATTAGTGATGTAATTAATTTACCTATGTGAATTAATTAATTTACTATTGTGATGCAATTAATTCATATAAGTGAATTAATTAATATCTAGTTTATTTTTTACTTGAATTCAGTATGAACAGCATGAGTTTGAAATAGTTAATGATGAAATTGTGCTGGAAGAAAAGAAATAAAAACAGGAAAACCTCCTGCTTGTTCCGTCTGACGGAGAGCAGGAGGCTTTTATCATGTCAGAGAAGACCTGAAATCTCTCTTCAGAAAACCGGCGATTATTTTAATTTAGCCAAAGCTTCTTTGATTCGGCGCATAGCTTCTGTGATGTTTTCGTCGGAAGTAGCGTAACTCATACGGATACATTCAGGAGCTCCGAAAGCACCACCACCTACACATGCTACATGGCCGACTTCCAGTAAATACATAGCCAGATCGGCTGCGTTGTTAATTGTGCGGCCTTCAGCTGATTTGCCAAAATAAGAACTACACTTCGGGAACAGGTAGAACGCTCCTTGCGGAACATTTACTTCGAATCCCGGAATTTCTTTTGCCAATTTAACGATCAGGTCACGACGGCGTTCGAAAGCCTGGCGCATTTCTTCTACCGGAGCTTGTGTTCCCGTATAGGCTGCTTCGGCAGCTTTCTGAGAGACAGAACAAGGTCCTGAAGTATATTGACCTTGCAGTTTGTTCACTGCTTTTACAATCCATTCCGGTCCGGCAATGAAACCAATACGCCAGCCCGTCATGGCATACGCCTTAGAAACACCGTTTACGATGACAACACGGTCGTGTATTTCTTTGAATTGGGCAATACTTTCATGCTTTCCGATGTAATTGATGTGTTCATAAATTTCATCGGCGATGATGTATACTTGCGGATGTTTAGCCAGTACAGCAGCCAGACCAGCCAGTTCTTCTTTATTGTAAACAGAACCTGTCGGGTTTGACGGTGAACACAAAATCAGTAATTTGGTCTTCGGCGTAATAGCTGCTTCCAATTGAGCCGGAGTGATCTTGAAGTCTTGTTCGATACCGGCAGGAACAGTAACAGGAGTACCATCGGCTAATTTCACCATTTCCGGATAACTTACCCAGTATGGAGCCGGAATGATTACTTCGTCACCAGCATTTACCAAAGTCATGATTGTGTTGCAAACCGATTGTTTAGCACCGTTGGCACAAGAGATTTGTGCAGCTGTGTAATCCAAGCCATTTTCGTTTTTCAATTTGGCAACAATCGCATTGCGCAAAGCCGGATAACCTGCGACAGGAGAGTATTTGGAATAATTGTCGTCAATAGCCTTTTTAGCGGCTTCTTTAATGTGCTCTGGTGTATTAAAATCAGGTTCACCCACGCTCATGTTAATAATGTCAATACCTTGAGCTTTTAACTCACTACTTTTTTGAGACATTGCCAGCGTTTCAGACGGAGACAATCTGTTCAATCTTTCTGATAATTGTGCCATCGTTTATGAATATTAATTGTTTGAATTATTTTACATTGTGTAATGTATGTCCCATTCTTTCCTTCTTTGTTTTCAGGTAAAACATATTGTAAGGATTCGGGGTTACTTCGATAGGTACATTTTCTACTACCGAAAGTCCGTATGCTTCCAGACCAACGCGCTTTACTGGATTGTTCGTCATTAGTCGCATCTTGGTAATACCAATGTGACGCAAGATCTGAGCTCCTACACCATAGTCGCGTTCATCAGCCTGATGTCCTAAGCAAATGTTGGCTTCAATGGTATCCATTCCGTTTTCCTGCAGCTTATAAGCCTTCATCTTTTCCATCAAACCGATGCCACGGCCTTCCTGATTCAGGTAGATAACTGCACCTTTTCCTTCTTTTTCAATCATACGGAGTGCCTGATGAAGCTGTTCACCACAGTCGCATCGTAACGAACCGAAGATATCACCGGTTGCGCAAGAAGAATGAACACGAACCAGAACTGGTTCGTCTCCTTTCACATCACCTTTGATAATGGCAATATGTTCCAAACCATTGCTCTTCTGACGGAACGGGATGAGGCGGAAATGCCCGTATTCGGTAGGCATGTCAACTTCTTCTCCCTGTTCTACAATCGATTCCTGTTTCAGTCGATATGCAATCAAATCGGCAATGGAAATCAGCTTTATATTTTGTTCATCAGCAAACTTACGCAGTTCGGGCAGACGTGCCATGGTTCCGTCTTCGCTCATGATTTCCATCAGAGCAGCTGCCGGATATAAACCAGCCAGACGGCACATGTCAATACAAGCTTCGGTATGTCCGGCCCGGCGTAATACACCTTTTTCTTGAGCATACAGCGGATTAATATGTCCCGGGCGACCGAAAGTCTCCGGAGTCGATGCCGGATCGGCCAAAGCTAAAATGGTTGCGGCCCGATCGGCAGCTGAAACACCTGTCGTACAACCTTCCAGCTTGTCGATTGTAACCGTAAACGGTGTACCCAATACAGACGTATTGTTTGTTACCTGATGAGGCAGATCCAGTTCTTCGCAGCGAGATATCGTGATAGGAGCACATAATACGCCGCGTGCATTCTTCAACATAAAGTTGATTTTCTCGGGTGTCACTTTCTCGGCGGCAATAATCAGATCACCTTCGTTTTCACGATCTTCATCGTCTACAACGATGACAAATTTGCCTTCACGGAAATCTTCAATAGCCTCTTCGATTGTGTTTAATTTGAATTCGCTCATATGTTGTTTTTATTATCAATAGTTTCTTTTGACAAATGTAGTGAAAATATCATTTCTTTAATCTCATCGCTTACTTTTTGTACTGTATTTATATCCTGCCGCAATAACTTTCGCTGGTAAACGGCAAACAGATATATAATCAGTCCCAATGGGATGAAGCAGCCTATGCCTATCGCGACTTTTTTATTCAGGTTCGCGTTCAGCTGATGGTAGTTGCTGATGATCGGATAATCCATCAGTTTATTCAGCAACAAATTCTGGTCTGAATTCGACAGTTCTTCAACGATCGACTCCATTTCCTGAGCAATGGCTTCGGCTGTATGATCTTTACCTCCGGATTTCCAGTATTGAATGTAATTGATCCAGCGGCGGTGATTTTGCAAGTATTGCTTACAGTCGGCCGACAGTTGCGTCAAACGGGGCAAGATGGCGTCATAATCAGGTGTATAGATGATGACTTCCTTGCGTTCGACCTTTCGGCCGGCTCTTTTCCCTACCAAATTCTTCAGTGCGTTAATATAAGTGTCCGCATTCATAATGACAGAGTCGTTGACGGCCTTGTAGGTTAAGAATATACCTAAAGGCGTTAGAACGGCGGCACTCAGCCACATGCCTTCCCAAGCTTGCCAAATACCATCACGGGCCATTTTAAAGCCGATGTTGTCGATGATATAGTAGAAAATGAAAAGAAAGACCGAGATAACGACCGGCATTCCGAGTCCGCCTTTTCGGATAATGGCTCCTAAAGGCGCTCCGATGAAGAAGAATATCAGACAGGCAAACGAAATGGTAAATTTCTTATGCCATTCCGTCAGGTGACGGCGTACTTTATAGGCTTCATCTCCAATTGTAGAAGCCTTGAAAATCATTTCAGCCCGTGTGTTTTCTATCTTCGATTTGGCTTTGTTTAAGATAGCCGACTGTTTACCCGGTGACATGGATTGATACAGACTGTCGAAGTTAATCGTTATATTCTTGGCGAGAGGCGCTAATGAATCGATCGTAGAAATAGGTTGGCTTTTCCCGTCTACAATTTCATGTTTCGTAAATTCCTGGCGATAAGACTGCCGCAGAATGATGGAAGCATTCTCCCGTTTGATACTATCGAGGCGAAGGCCCATCGAGTCAATCGAAGCTTGTAGTTGTGATAATCCTTTTCCTATGTATTGATTCTGCATGAAAGACTCATCGGTCCGGTTGAAGTTGGCATCAAATTCAATCAGGATATCTTTGGTGGCAAACGATTCCCTGCGATAAGGAACAGCCGATTTGCTTTTTCCCTTCTGTGTCTGGTTTTTCAGGTTTTCAAAAGATTCGCCGTTGAATAAAGAAAGAACCAGATACAGTTTGTCTGCCGAAGTCTTTAATCTTCCTGAATCGGCAACAATCACGCGGGCATTATTAAATCCTTCCGAATAATCATAGATCATCACATCTTTTAGGAGTCCTGTTTTAGGTACCTTTTCTTTGACATACACATTAAAGCCCGTGATTTCTTTGTAAAATACACCTTCCGGAATTTCCAGCTCGGGTGATTTTTGTTTGATGGAATAAAGTAGCGTATAAAGTTTAACCTGTACAACAGGCATGATTCTGTCTTGGAAGAAAAAAGCTCCGATACTGACCATCGCAATGAAGATAATCAGTGGGCGCATGATGTGGATTAAAGAAACACCGGCCGATTTCATCGCCAGTAATTCCAGACGCTCTCCCAAATTACCGAAAGTCATCAGTGAAGCTAACAGAATAGACAAGGGCAGTGCCATGGGAACTAATCCCAAAGCTGCATAGAAGAACATCTCTGCCAAGACCTTCATTTCTAATCCTTTCCCAACCATGTCGTCGATGTATTTCCATAGAAACTGCATCAAGACAATAAAAAGGCAGATTCCAAAGGTCATTAAGAACAGCGGCAGAAAAGTCTGCAGCATAAAGGTGTATAATCGTTTTATTCTCAACATGCCTAATAGATTGGAGAGGCAAAAGTAGTGTAAAAAACGATAATATCCTCTTTTTTATATGTGAAACTACACTAAATGCCAAGTGTGCGTTTCAGGGTATCCACCTGAGAATCCCACAAGTCGATAGCATCTTCCTTTTCGTCGGGTTCAGCAAAATCTGTAATCTGTAACGCAGTAGTTCCTGTCAATTCCAATGTATGAATGGAAAATTCGAAATAAGACAAAGGCCCGGCATTTTCTGTTTCCAAGCAATAACGGATTTGTTCTTTCTGCTTGATCAGTTCTGCACGGGCCTTGATTTCGTCTTTGTTCCACATAAAGGTGTAGACATTGTTTTTTACGGTGACTTTTTCGGCGAACCAGGAGGAAAGTCCTCTTGACGTTGTGATGTGATTCCACAAACTGGATCGAGAGACGTTATCAAAAACGTATTCAATGTTAAACTTTTCTTTATTCATGGTCGAGAGCGTTTTTACGATTCGCAAATTACAGAAAAGTTTTCTGATTATCAAAAAAAATTGTATTAAAATTCTGTCTCATTATTAGTAAATTACCATTACGGTTGAAAAATGCTAGTGAAAAAAGTTTGCCGAAAATTTGGATGGTAAAAAAATAACCTCTACTTTTGCATCGTCAATCAGAAATGATAACGACAAAAACAAGAAAATGGCGAGATAGCTCAGCTGGTTAGAGCGCATGATTCATAATCATGAGGTCTCCGGTTCAATCCCGGGTCTCGCTACAAAAGTCAACCGTCACGATGCGTTCGTGGCGGTTTTGTTTTTTTTCGCCCGTATGTATGACTTGTTTCTTGTTAATGAATGTAGAAGCAATGAAATACAGGAATAGTTGTATGAAATATCAGTCGGATATTTGAAAAGTGACTGATTTTTTGTATTTTTGCGACGATTGAGTGTTGATGATGAGGGGGCGGGCGGTCCCCTCTTTTTGTCTGAATCATTCAGTAAGTAATCAATATACAAGCTGATGGATAATAAGAGGAGAAGAAAAGGCGGGACTGCCTTTTGATTCCCGTATCTTTTGAAAACGATTCTCGTTGGTTTTAAAAATGGTTTTCGAGAGAGTAGTTTTTCCTTATCGTATAATAAGAAAACAGATAATATAGCAAGCGAAGTATGATAGATAAACATTTGATAGAGAAACTGGTTGAGGAAAAATTGGCATCTTCGTCCAATTATCTGGTAGATGTTACAGTTCAGCCGGATAATGTCATTGTTGTGGAAATTGACAATGACGATTCTGTATGTATTGATGATTGTGTAGAGCTGAGCCGGTATCTGGAAGATCATCTGGATCGCGACGTGGAGGATTTTGAACTGGAAGTCGGTTCTGCCGGAATAACATCTCCGTTTAAAGTACTTCGTCAGTATCAAAAGAATATAGGAAATGAAGTAGAAGTCTTGCTGACAGCCGGAACGAAGCTGACAGGCGTATTGAAATCGGCCGATGAGAACGGTATCGTTCTGACCGTTGCAAAGCAAGTAAAGCCGGAAGGCGCCAAGCGTAAGGTGACGGTCGAAGAAGACCAGCCTTATACCTATCAGGAAATAAAGTATACAAAATATTTAATTAGATTCAAATAGTATGGCCAAAAAAGAGGAAACAGTCAGTATGATTGATACCCTTGCGGAGTTCAAGGAGTTGAAGAATATAGATAAGGATACAATGATCAGCGTGTTGGAAGATTCGTTCCGCAACGTGATTGCAAAAATGTTTGGAACAGACGAAAACTACGATGTGATCATTAACCCTGAAAAAGGTGATTTTGAAATCTGGAGAAATCGTAAGGTCGTAGCCGATGATGAATTGGAAGATTCAAATCTGGAGATTTCATTGACGGATGCCCGTCAGATTGATGCCGATTGCGAGGTAGGAGAAGAAATTACTGATGAGGTTCATTTTGCCGATTTTGGTCGTCGTGCTATCTTGAATTTACGTCAGACGTTAGCCTCCAAGATTTTGGAACTGCAGAAAGACAACCTTTATGCCAAATATAAAGATAAGATCGGAACGATTATTTCGGCCGATGTCTATCAGGTTTGGAAGAAGGAAATGTTGCTGCTTGATGATGATGGTAATGAATTACTGTTACCGAAGACAGAACAGATTCCGGGTGATTTTTATCGGAAAGGAGAAACAGCTCGTGCTATTGTACAGCGCGTAGACAATTATAATAATAATCCGAAAATTATCCTTTCCCGTACAGATAAATTGTTCTTGCAGCGTCTGTTTGAATTGGAAGTTCCGGAAATCAACGATGGCTTGATTACCATTAAAGCGATTGCTCGAATCCCGGGAGAGCGTGCTAAAGTGGCTGTTGAATCGTATGATGACCGTATTGATCCGGTAGGAGCCTGTGTGGGTATGAAGGGATCTCGTATTCATGGAATCGTGCGCGAGTTGAGAAATGAGAATATCGATGTGATCAATTACACGTCAAATATATCTTTGTTTATTCAGCGAGCCTTGAGTCCGGCTAAGATTTCTTCCATTCGGGTGAATGAAGAAGAAAAACGGGCCGAAGTCTATTTGCGTCCGGAAGAAGTATCTCTGGCTATTGGTAAAGGCGGGTTAAATATCAAGTTGGCTTGTATGTTGACCGAGTATACAATCGATGTATTCCGTGATATTGAAGGTGCTGACGAGGAAGATATTTATCTGGATGAATTTGCAGATGAAATAGATGGTTGGGTAATTGACGCTCTGAAAAATATCGGTTGCTATACAGCGAAGAGTGTATTGGCAATACCAAGAGATGAACTAGTAGAGCGGGCTGACTTGGAAGAATCGACAGTAGATGATGTTTTATCCATCTTGGCTGCCGAATTTGAGGATGATGAAAATAATGATTAAGTGTTACGACAAAGTTTAGTATGCCTATAAGATTACAACAAGTATTAAAAAGAATGAACGTGGGGCTCAATACAGTGGTTGAGTTCCTGCATAAGAATGGATATCCGGAGGTAGAATCAAATCCGAATACCCGGTTGAGTGATGAACAGTATGCTTTGCTCGTAAAGGAGTTTGGGAAAAATATGCCTGCAGCGGAGACGGATAAGCGTGAGTCTTCGCATATATACAATAAGAAAAGTGCGGCAACTGTAGCAAGAGAGGGACAGTCCGTGGAGATAAAAACAGAAGTTCCGGAAGAGTTCCGTCCGAAAATAGTGATGAAAGGTCATATCGAACTGGAACATGAGAAAAAAGATGAAGTTCCTTCTGAAACGGCTTCCGCTTCGGTTTCGGTCGACAAAAAAGCTGAACCTGTAGTTCAACAGGAAGAAAAAGTCGTTCCTGCCGTAGAAAAAGAGAAACAACAAACTGAGAAAGAAGAAGTAAAAATAAATATTGTGAATAAAGAGAAAGCCGAAGAGAAGCAGCCGGAAATGGCCGCTCCAAAAGAAGAAGAAAAAAATCAACCCGTGGAATCTGGTTCATCAACGGCGTCGGCTGAGAAAACTGACAATGAGCTGTTCCGATTAAGTACCCCTAAATTTGAATCGAATATCAAAGTTACGGGTAAAATAGATTTGGAAGCCCTGAATCAGTCAACTCGTCCGAAGAAAAAGTCGAAGGAAGAAAAGCGGAAAGAACGTGACGAAAAACAAGGAAATAATCGTCCGGGACAACCGAACTTTAAGAAGGATCAGAACAAACAGCAAGGAGGAACTCCAAAAGCAACCTTAGCCTCCAATGAAGAAGGTGATGGCAAGAAAAAGCGTAAACGTATCAAGAAAGATCGTGTCGATGTAGCCAATGTTGCGAATGGTGGTGGTAATAATTATCGTCAGAATGGAAACAATCGGGATGAACGTAAGCCTCGACTGAAAAAGCCTGTTAAGGCCGAAGTTAGCGAAGAAGATGTTCAGAAGCAGATAAAGGAAACATTAGCCCGACTGACAAATAAGAACAATAAGAGCAATAAAGGTGCTAAATATCGTCGGGATAAGCGTGATGCTATCCAGAAGCGTGAACATGAATTGATGGAACAGGAGGAAAAGGAAAGCAAAATCCTGAAGTTGACTGAATTCGTTACAGCAAACGATTTGGCCAACATGATGGATGTTCCTGTTACGAAAGTCATTGCTACTTGTATGAGTATTGGCATCATGGTTTCTATCAATCAGCGTTTGGATGCGGAAACGATTAATATTGTTGCTGAAGAATTTGGCTTCAAGACGGAATACGTTAGTGCGGATGTAGTTGAAGCAATCAAGGCGGATGAAGATGAAGATAATGAAGAAGACTGGGTACCACGTCCACCGATTGTAACGGTGATGGGACATGTTGACCATGGTAAGACTTCTTTATTGGATAATATCCGTAACGCGAATGTGATTGCTGGCGAAGCCGGTGGTATTACCCAGCACATCGGAGCTTACAATGTGAAATTGCCTAATGGCCGTCGTATTACATTCTTGGATACACCGGGTCATGAAGCTTTTACAGCTATGCGTGCTCGTGGTGCGAAAGTAACAGATATCGCCATTATTATTGTAGCTGCCGATGATAGTGTGATGCCTCAAACGGTAGAAGCTATCAATCATGCTTCGGCGGCAGGTGTGCCTATTGTATTTGCTATTAACAAGATCGATAAACCGCATGCCAATCCGGATAAGATAAAAGAGGAACTGGCTAATATGAACTACCTGGTAGAAGACTGGGGCGGTAAGTATCAGTGCCAGGAAATTTCAGCCAAGAAAGGTATCGGAGTTGATGAACTGTTGGAAAAAGTATTGCTGGAAGCCGACTTGTTGGATCTGAAGGCTAATCCGAAGCGTCGTGCAGTGGGTTCAATCATTGAATCATCATTGGATAAAGGTCGTGGATACGTATCAACAGTTCTGGTAGAAAACGGTACGCTGAAGATGGGTGATATTGTTTTGGCAGGAACACATTATGGACGTATCAAGGCTATGTTTAACGAACGTAACCAACGTGTAAAGGAAGCAGGACCATCAGAACCGGTATTGATTTTGGGTCTGAATGGAGCTCCGCAGGCTGGTGATACATTTAATGTACTGGAAACAGAACAGGAGGCTCGTGAAATAGCCAACCGACGCGAACAGCTACAGCGTGAATTAGGTCTGCGTACACAGAAGATGCTTACATTGGACGATATAGGACGTCGTATTGCAGTTGGTAACTTCCAGGAACTGAATGTCATCGTTAAGGGTGATGTGGATGGTTCCGTAGAGGCCTTGTCTGATTCTTTGATTCGTTTGTCAACAGAAGAAATCCAGGTGAATGTAATCCATAAAGCAGTCGGACAGATCTCTGAATCGGATGTAGTTTTGGCGGCAGCTTCAAATGCTATTATCATCGGTTTCCAAGTACGTCCGTCTTTGTTGGCTCGTCGAAATGCTGAGAAAGAAGGCGTTGAAATCCGTTTGTATTCTATCATCTATGATGCAATCAATGAGGTGAAGAGTGCTATGGAAGGAATGCTTTCTCCGGAAATTCGTGAAGAGATTACAGCCAATGTAGAAGTTCAGCAGGTATTCAAGATTTCTAAAGTGGGTACAGTCGCTGGATGTCTGGTTAAAGAAGGAAAGATCAAACGCAGTAATAAGATTCGTTTGATTCGTGATGGTATTGTAATCTATTCCGGCGAATTAGGTTCTTTGAAGCGTTTCAAAGATGATGTGAAGGAAGTCGTAGCTGGTCAGGACTGCGGTTTGAATATCACGAACTTTAATGATATTCAGGTTGGAGATGTGATTGAGGCATACGAAGAAACTGAAATTAAAAAGACTTTATAATCAGATGAACTGGTTAGACGTAGTTTTATTGTGTCTGGCCGGATTCGGTTTTGTGAAAGGCCTGTTTGATGGAATCATCAAACAGGTTGTTTCGCTTATAGCCCTTGTGGCTGCTATCTTCTGTTGTGCCAAGGTAGCCGACTGGTTACGTGGTTATATCCTTGAACTTGGTTGGTTTCCGGAGTATGGAGTTACGGTGTTAAGTTATCTGCTCGGTTTTATGTTGATCATAGGCGTATTGAAGCTGACGGGCGACTTGATGAGCAAACTGATAGGAGTGACACCCTTGGGTGTATTGAACCATTTGTTAGGCGGCTTGTTCGGCTTTATGTTTATGATGTTTTTCCTGAGTCTTACCCTTAATGTTTTGGAATACATCGACCGAGGTTCAGTCTTAATTCCCCGGGAACAGAAAGTAGAGTCTCGATTTTATGGTTACATTAAACAGATTGTCCCAACCATTTTCCCTTCTAACTTGTTTAGTATAGAAGAGTGAATGGTTTTCTTATATAATATAATGTATATATGCAAGATTCAAATAGTGTGTTGAATGAAGTAACGAATGGAGAGTACAAGTATGGATTCGTTACGGATATAGATACAGAAGTAATTCATCGGGGTCTTGATGAAGAGACCGTGCGGATTATTTCTGCCAAAAAGCATGAACCAGACTGGTTATTGGAATTCCGCTTGCGCGCTTTTCGGTACTGGCAGACATTGGAAATGCCGAACTGGGCCTTGCTGAAGATTCCCCCCATTGATTATCAGGATATCATTTATTATGCGGCTCCGGTTAAGAAAGACGGACCGAAAAATCTGGAAGAAGTAGATCCTGAATTGTTGAAGACATTCGATAAGTTAGGTATTCCTTTGGAGGAACAGAAAGTATTGAGTGGCATGGCTGTGGATGCAGTTATGGATAGCGTTTCTGTCAAAACAACTTTCAAGGAAAATTTGGCAGAGAAAGGAATCATATTCTGTTCAATCAGTGAAGCCGTGCAGAATCATCCAGATTTGGTAAAGAAATATTTGGGAAGCGTGGTTAGTTATCGGGATAACTTCTTTGCAGCTTTGAATTCGGCTGTGTTTTCGGATGGCTCATTCATTTATATTCCGAAAGGAGTACGTTGTCCGATGGAGTTAAGTACTTATTTCCGTATCAATGCGGCCAATACAGGTCAGTTTGAACGAACCTTGATTGTGGCTGACGATGAATCATATGTCAGTTATCTGGAAGGATGTACTGCTCCTATGCGTGATGAGAATCAGTTGCATGCCGCTATTGTTGAGATTGTGGCTCACGATCATGCCGAAGTTAAATATTCGACTGTTCAGAACTGGTATCCGGGAGATAAAGACGGAAAGGGCGGTATTTATAACTTCGTAACAAAGAGAGGCTTGTGTAAAGGCGATTACAGTAAGATCTCCTGGACACAGGTTGAAACAGGTTCGGCTATTACCTGGAAGTATCCGAGTTGCGTCTTGGCTGGTGATCATTCGGTAGGTGAATTTTATTCAGTTGCTGTAACGAATAATTATCAGCAGGCAGATACGGGAACGAAGATGATACATTTGGGAAAGGATACGCGTAGTACAATTGTTTCCAAAGGTATCTCTGCCGGTCATAGTCAGAACAGTTATCGTGGATTGGTGAAAATATCCCCGCGTGCTGAAGGTGCCCGTAACCACAGTCAGTGCGATAGCCTGTTATTGAGTCCGACGTGTGGCGCTCATACATTCCCTTATGCCGATATTCAGAATGAAACAGCTGTCGTGGAGCATGAGGCAACAACGAGCAAGATCAGTGAGGAGCAGTTGTTCTATTGTCAGCAACGTGGTATTTCCGTTGAGGAAGCTGTCGGCTTGATTGTTAATGGATACGCTCGCGAAGTCATGAATAAGCTTCCGATGGAATTTGCTGTCGAGGCGCAGAAACTGCTGAGCATTTCATTGGAAGGAAGCGTCGGCTAAACATGGAGCTGGTCAGGAAATCCTGACAGACAAATGTCCGCTGCAAGAGAACGGCCGGAATGCGAAAACAAGGATAAAAGAGATAAATATGGAGAGTGGATGTAAATGGATAGGATGCTGTCTCCTGTCGATGTTGTCAGTGCAAGGAATACAGGCGCAGTTTTATACTGGGAACGATGTAGACGGAGCACGTTGGAGTCTTGGATTCACCGGCGGTGTATTCGTTCGTCCGATTTTGTCGGATAATCCTCAGCGGGTTTCCACAGGAGACGGAAGTGAGTCATTCGGAATTAAGGGTGAATATTTTTTACCCAAGAAATGGGCGGTCTATGCCGGTTATGAACGAACGGAATTGAATTATGGATATTCGAGTCGAAGCCTGGAAGGAATAGGTGTTGGAGTTAAGCGTTATTTCGTTCCTGATAGGTGGTTTGTTCAGCCTTATTTAGGAGCCGGATGGCTGTTTAACTGGGGCGACCGGCATGAAGATAGTACAACGGGCGCCTCTTCCGGAAATTGGTCGATCGAAGTCCGGCAGAAGGCGGTTAATCCGCGGGCAGTATTTGTTCCTTCGGTCGGTGTCGATTTTTACTTGTTTTCGTCGGTAGCGTTTGTCATACGTTATGACTTGGGACTTGGTCTTGGCTCTCATACTCAGATTGAAGCAGTGGATAACAAAGGTGTGACATATCAATTGCGGGACAAAGGAATGTATCAACGATTGAATTTAGGTATTAAGGTTACATTCCCGATGCGGTTCTCTCAGCAGGATGGTTTCTCGTTGGGCGGAATTATTGGAAGTTTGATAGAAAACTGGTTTTATCGGCTTGACCAGAACAGTCGGGAGTATTATTATAGATGATAAAAGGAGGAAAACAAAATATGTTAGAGATAAAAAACTTGCATGCCAGTATCAATGGCAAAGAGATATTGAAAGGTATTAACCTTTCGGTGAAGGCGGGCGAAGTTCATGCGATCATGGGCCCGAACGGTTCAGGAAAAAGTACCTTGAGCAGTGTGCTGGTAGGAAATCCGGCGTTTGAGGTTACTGAAGGAGAAGTTACTTTCAACGGAAAGAATCTGTTGGAATTGTCTCCAGAAGACCGTAGTTGTGAAGGTTTGTTCCTGAGTTTCCAATATCCGGTGGAAATTCCGGGTGTAAGTATGGTGAACTTTATGCGTGCAGCAGTCAATGCTCATCGGAAATATAACGGGCAGGCTCCGGTTTCAGCTACTGAGTTTCTAAAGCTAATGCGTGAGAAACGGGCAATTGTCGAGTTGGATAACAAGTTGGCGAGCCGTAGTGTGAACGAAGGATTCTCGGGAGGTGAGAAGAAACGTAACGAGATTTTCCAGATGGCGATGCTGGAACCGAAACTCTCTATTCTGGATGAAACAGACTCAGGTTTGGATATTGATGCTTTACGTATTGTAGCAAGCGGCGTCAACAAGTTGAAGACTGCTAATAATGCTACAATCGTGATTACTCACTATCAGCGTCTGCTGGATTATATTAAGCCGGATGTGGTGCACGTACTTTATAAAGGTCGTATTGTAAAGACTGCCGGTCCGGAACTGGCTCTCGAGCTGGAAGAAAAAGGTTACGACTGGATCAAGAAGGAGATGGGAGATTTGTAACAAATCAAACTAGGCACGGATTTCACGGATGACACGGATATATGTTGTATGAGAATTTAACTAAAGAAATTATTAGCGCCTTTTATGAAGTTCATTCTATTTTGGGTTTTGGATTCTTGGAGCAAGTATATCAGAACGCCCTTTATAAAGAATTAAAACGGCGAGGATTACATTGTGAAGCTCAAAAGCAACTAAAAGTCTATTATAAGAATGAGGTTGTAGGTAATTACGTAGCTGATATCGTAGTGAATGATCAAGTTATATTAGAGTTAAAGGCGGTATCAGCATTGCGTCCTGAACATGAATGGCAGTTAGTAAATTATCTGAAGGCAACAGGCTTGAAAGTCGGTTTATTACTGAACTTTGGCTTATCAGGAGAAGTTAAGCGAAAAATATTAACGTGAAAACTGTGTAATCCGTGTAATCCGTGCCAAAAATGGATAATAAATAAGAAGTATGAAAGCAGAACAACAATATATTGATCTCTTTACCCAGTATGAAGATTTGATCTGCCGCAAGAGTGTGCCGGTATTGAATGCGTTGCGTGCGCAGGCATTCGCCGACTTTGAGCGGTTAGGCTTTCCTTCGTTGAAGGGTGAAGACTATAAATATACGGATGTGGAAAAGGCTTTCGCGCCTGATTATGGAATCAATATCAATCGTCTTGATATACCTGTCAATCCGTATGATGTGTTTCACTGTGATGTTCCCAACCTGAGCACCTCACTTTATTTTGTGGTCAACGATTCTTTCTATGAGAAGGAATTACCGAAGGCTCATTTACCCGAAGGTGTCTATGTGGGAAGTTTGTGTCGCTTTGCGGCTGAGTATCCGGAAGTGGCGGCACGCTATTATGGCAAGCTGGCGCAGACTTCAGCCAATGGAGTAGTGGCTTTGAATACGATGCTGGTGCAGGATGGTTTTGTTGTGTATGTTCCGAAGAATATGGTCTTAGAACGTCCTATCCAGCTGGTGAATATATTCCGAAGCGATGTCGATACGATGGCCAATCGCCGTATTTTATTCATTGTTGAAGAGAATGCTGAAGCGCGTCTGCTGGTGTGTGATCATAGCATCGACGATGTGAAGTTCTTCTCCAACCAAGTTATCGAGATCTTTGCCGGAGTAAATGCGCGGGCTGATTATTATGACCTGGAAGAAAGTTCCGTCTCAACGACTCGTTTCTCTAATCTGTATGTCCGTCAGGAAGCAGGCTCGAATGTGGTTGTCAATGGGGTTACGTTGACGAACGGACTGACGCGTAATAATTACTTTGTATCGCTTGAAGGTGAAGGCGCTGATCTTTCTCTTTGTGGCATGTCGGTATTGGACAAGGAACAACAGTTGGATACCTATTCGTTGGTGGAACATAAAGTTCCTCGCTGTACATGCAATGAATTGTTCAAGAATGTCTTGAATGATCGGGCTGTGGGTGCGTTCAGCGGACGCATCTTAGTACAGCAGGGAGCTGATAAAACTGAGGCTTATCAGACGAACCGTAATTTATGTGCTACACGCGAATGCCGGATGTACAGCAAGCCACAGTTGGAAATTTATGCCGACGATGTGAAATGTTCGCACGGTATGAGTACCGGACAGTTGGATGAAAACGCCCTCTTCTACATGCAGAGCCGTGGTATTCCGCGTGACGAAGCTCGCATGTTGCTCAGCGTTGCGTTTACTTCAGACGTCATCGAACACGTCCGTCTGGAAGCATTGAAAGACCGTTTGCATAAACTGGTTGAGAAACGTTTCCGTGGAGAACTGGCAAAGTGCGCCGGATGTCGGATCTGTAAATAAAAAGAGCAATAAGGATAAAATGACATAGGTTTGTCATCTGTTTGTCATATCAGTGGTTTACATTTGCCGGTGTAAATCAAGAGATAATTTATCCTTTAAATATTTCTATTTTAGTATGGGCTGCTTTTACCTACGGCGGTGGGTAAGGCAGCCTTTTTTATTTGATGCCGTCCGGCTTTTCATCGAGTTATACACATCTCAATTAAACATTGTATCTTTGTGGGTTGTTATCAATAATGAATTTAATCTATACAGCAATGACTTTCGATATAAAAGCTATACGGGAAGATTTCCCGATCCTTTCTCATCAGGTTTACAACAAGCCTCTGGTTTATTTCGATAATGCGGCAACGACACAAAAACCGCGTTGTGTGGTCGAAAAGATTGAAAACGGATATTATAATGTGAACGCGAATATTCATCGTGGTGTACACTTCCTGAGCCAGGAAGCAACCGAAGCGCACGAAGAAGCCCGCCGTACGGTACAACATTTCCTGAATGCCCGTTCATCTAATGAGATTGTCTTTACACGGGGAACGACAGAATCCATCAATTTAGTAGCCAGCAGTTTTACCGACGAATGTATGTCGGCCGGAGATGAGGTGATTGTTTCGGTCATGGAGCACCATTCCAATATTGTTCCCTGGCAAATCCAGGCAGCGAAGAAAGGTATTTCCCTGCGGGTTATCCCGATGAACGAGAAAGGAGAACTGCTGCTGGATGAATACCGGAAACTTTTCACGGAGAAGACCCGTCTGGTCGCTGTAACGCAAGTATCAAATGTTTTGGGAACAGTCAATCCGATAAAGGAAATAGTTGCGATAGCCCACGAACACGGAGTTCCTGTGCTGGTTGACGGTGCGCAATCTACTCCGCATATGAAAGTAGATGTGCAAGACCTGGATGCTGAATTCTTTGTTTTCTCAGGGCATAAGATTTACGGTCCGACCGGCATTGGTGTACTGTATGGAAAAGAAGAATGGCTGGATAAACTTCCTCCTTATCAGGGCGGTGGTGAAATGATTGCCACAGTATCATTCGAAAAGACCGTATTCAATGAATTACCATTTAAGTTTGAAGCCGGCACGCCGGATTATATTGGCAGTGTTGCTTTGGCCGAGGCTTTGCGTTATGTTGATAATATCGGTATGGACCGCATAGCAGCGCAGGAACAGGATTTACTCCAGTATGCTACCGAACAGCTGAAACAGATCGAAGGCATGCGTATCTTCGGTGAGGCGGCTGATAAAGGCGCCGTTATTTCTTTCCTGGTCGGAAATATCCATCACTATGACATGGGCATGCTGCTTGACCATCTGGGCATTGCCGTGCGTACGGGTCATCATTGTGCACAGCCTTTGATGCAGGCTTTGGGAATAGAAGGGACAGTTCGTGCTTCGTTCTCATTCTATAATACGCGTGAAGAAGTAGATGTGCTGGTTCGTGGTATCGAACGAGTACGTAAAATGTTCTGATGCTGACTACCTGAAGTAGCTGAATGCAGTTTCATTGAGTATCTTTAACTATTTATAAGTAGCTGGCGCTATACGAAGTCTTTTCAGATAAAGAATTATGCGTATATTTGCGCCATAGAATTATAAATAGTCATTTCCTTAGTAAAAATTCAGACTTGAAATTTTACTTTAAATGCTACTCAGGCATTTATGTTAGTAAGAGAGTGGAGGGGTTCTTTGTGAAAAGGGCTCCTTTATGTTTTTTCTGGATATGATTTCCTCTTTCTCTTGTTTATTTCTGCGTTGGAAATGAAAATTCTTCTTCGTACAAAGTCTGTCCTTGCGAATCATTCAGGGAAATCTGATAAACAGCTTTGCCTTCTTTCAGTTGCGAACTGCCCAGCAGATTGATCCGATAGCGGATTTCTTCTCCTGGTTTAATGTTTGTAATGGGAATGACTTCCGAATTACGGATTCGTTTGGCTTCTTTTTTCCCTTTCAATGCAGGAAGTAACTGCCGTATATTTTTAGATCCGTTATTATGGATAATGAAAGTCAGGTGCGCATGTTCGCCCGCTTCCAGCGTTCCGTCCCGGTTTTCATCCGTCAGCAGAATATCTTTGATAACTAATTGGGGAACTTCTCTTTCTTCCGGTCTGCTTGTTTGTGCAGGTTGTTCCTTGTACGGATTGGCAGCAGCGGCGCCCAAAGCACTTCCGGCAACTCCTCCTACCACCGAACCTATTAACGATCCGCCCCAGCCTCCGATACGATCACCCAATAAAGTACCAGAAACGCTGCCAATCATGCCTCCGGTCTGCATGGCAAACATTTGTTTGTTTTGCGGAGTCATTGTTTTACAGCCCGTACTTGTTAGCATGAAGCTGGCGAATAATCCGATTAAATAAGTTGTTTTCATATAGTCTTTCCTTCCTTCGGGATAAAGTTACAAATATTTATCATATAACTGATTCAGAGGCTGATTTGTTTTGTTCATTTTCGAGGTAAGATAAATTTGTTTTTCCCCGTAGGATTATTTTGAATGGCCTATTATTAATTCTTTCGATTCTCGGCAGAAATTCTTTAGTTCACGTCGTGGATTACTTAGTTCTCAGCGTGGATTACTTAGTTCACGCCGTGAACTACTTAATTCACGGCGTGAACTAAAGAATAAGTCGTATAGTTTATCTTTTATGATGGTTGCTTTTATAGAAAAGGCAGATAAAGAGTTGAACAATCCGGTGGTAAAAGATTTCGCCGGATAACGCACAAAAGCCTCACTTCCCAGCGAGGCTTTCATGTTATCGGAAATAACCAATAAAAACTTTCCAATATTACATCATCTTATATGCTTACATAAATTAGCGATATGGTTTTGGTTTTAGCGATTATACTAATAGTGTTACGTTCATTTTGACAATGCAAAGATACTTCCCTCTTTCAGGCTGATCAATACCTACTTATGAGTAAAACGACTGTCTTCTTATACCCGATTATGAGTATTTGCCGCTTTTCGGTCTTTTTAGTATAAATATGTTTCATGAAAAATGCCTTTGTCAATACCTATTCCGTGGTATTTGCCAAAACGCTGTACTTATCTGTTGGTATTTAAATAGCTTATTATGAATAAATACCTATAAATCAGTAAACCGTTGGGCTTTATACCTAATTGCTGTGATTGATTCCCCTTCGATAGTCCTATAGTTTTGCACAAAATTTAAAAACAGAATGAAAAGATTAGCAAATTTTCTGGTATTGTCGTTGTTTGTGGCTACTCCTCTGATGGCTCAAGAAACAACATCTGAGCAGTCAGCAGCTGAACAGTCGGCAGAAATTTATGCCAAAGGATATGATAAATTCCGCTTTGGCGGCTACGGAGAAGCCTTGGTCAACTTTATGGATTATGGAATTAACCGGTATACACGTCCGGAAGGAAATGAAAAGGCACATCGTAATTCCATTTCTATTCCCAGGTTTGTCCTGGCTTTCGATTATAAATTCAATTCCAAATGGATATTAGGTGCCGAGATCGAATTTGAAGCTGGTGGAACAGGTTCGGCTTATGAACTGGAAAATACAGAGAATGGTGAATACGAAACGGAAGTAGAAAAAGGAGGTGAGGTAGCGTTGGAGCAATTTCATATCACCCGTCTGATTCATCCTGCTTTTAATGTACGGGCAGGTCATCTGATTGTCCCGGTTGGTCTGACCAACGAACATCATGAACCGATTAATTTCTTCGGGACTTCGCGGCCGGAAGGTGAAACAACCATTCTGCCTTCTACCTGGCATGAAAACGGAATCGAGGTATTTGGTACGTTGGGTAGGAAGTATGCCCGTTTTAATTATCAGCTTCAGATCGTTACCGGATTAAATGCCAATGGCTTTGACCGGAATACATGGGTTGCCAGTGGGAAACAGGGAATTTTTGAGACCGATAATTTTACTTCGCCAGCTTATGTGGCCCGTCTAAATTATATAGGTGTTCCCGGATTGAAGTTGGGAGGTTCGTTCTACTATTGCCATAATACGGGAGCTAATTCCGACAAGACGGCAACCTATAAATCTATCGGCGACATTCCGTTGCGGATTTACACGGCCGATGTACAGTATAAGAATAAATATCTGACGGCCCGTGCCAATATGGTCTATGGAAACTTGGGAAACACGGTGGAACTGAGCAATGCCAATGGCAAACTGTCCGGGCTTTCTCCTTACAGCCGGGTAACGCCAATTGCCAAGAAAGCGGTTAGTTATGGTGGTGAAGTAGGCTTTAACTTACGTTCGCTTTGCCGGGATAATACGCGTGTCCCGGTGATTTATCCCTTTGTCCGGTATGAATATTATAATCCGCAGGAAGAAGTCTTGAGTCCGCATACGGCAGAACTGCGGAATAAAGTCAGTATGTGGACGGCCGGTGCCAACTGGTATGCTTTACCCAATTTAGTAGTGAAAGCCGATTATACAACGCGTCGTATAGGTGGCGGCAAGTACAACAGTGAAAATGAATTTAGTTTGGGTGTGGCTTATATCGCCTGGTTCTTGAGTAAATAAGTATAAATCCTTTAATATTTAAAACAAAATGAAAAGAAAGAATTTCTTTTACGGAGGAGTCATGGCTTTGATGATGGCTTGTTCAATGAGTGCTTGTTCGGAATCGGATAATCCAAAACCGGATGCTGGTGGAAAGGACGATCCGACTAATTTGGACTACAAGGCTGAAAATGCAGTTGCCTGGGGCAACTATATGTATAATGTAGGTCTGTTGTTGAATCAGGATGCCTTGGTTCTATATAAGTATTGGACGGAAGACTATGATGGCAAAGGTCCGTATGCCACCATCTTTAAAGATCAGACCGGTGGAGCTTACAGCAGTGCTTTGGCCTGTGTCCAGGAAATGGTAGAAGGCGGTATGTGGAACATCGCCAACGAAGTAGGAGATGCCAAAATCAAAGATCCCTGGGAAAAATATACCAGTGGCGATAAAGATGGTGGGCTTTATGCTGTTGAATCGTGGTATAGCTGGCATTCACGTGACGACTATACGAATAATATCTTCTCTATCCGTAATACGTACTACGGACGCATTGATGATAATGATGTAAATAAGGTAGACGGAAATCTGAATGCTTTTGCTTCTTATGCGGATTTCGATGATGCCGGTGATATTGCAGAGAAATCCTTGTCTACCTTGGTTGCTTCCGTAAATCCGGAACTCGATAAGAAAATCAAAACTTTGATCTTCGAATCAGCCAAGGCTATTCAGGCGATTCCGCAACCTTTCCGTAATAACATCGACAGTAAAGAATCGGTTGCAGCTATGGATAAATGTGTGGAATTGGCGGGTGCCTTGAAGAATGAGTTGCTGCCATTCGTAACAAATGAGTTGAGTAATTCAAAATATGATGCTCAGTTGGATGCAGTGGCAGAACAGTTTGTAGATGCGGTTGTCCTTCCTACCTATAAAGATCTGAAAGAAAAGAATACAGCTCTGTTGGAATCCGTGAATAAGTTCCGGACTCATCCGAGTGATGAGGCGTTTGAAGCGGCATGTAGTGCTTGGATTAAGGCCCGTGAACCGTGGGAAAAGAGCGAAGCCTTCCTGATTGGCCCTGTTGCCAATAAAGGATTAGATCCTAACATGGACAGTTGGCCTTTGGATCAGGCCGGTATCGTGCAGGTATTGGAATCACAAAACTGGAATGATATGCAGTGGAGCGGTAATTTCAGTGAGGAAGATAAAGCTATTGGTGCGGCCCAAAGTGTTCGTGGATATCATACCTTGGAATATTTATTGTTTAAAGACGGTCAGCCCAGAAAGACTGTTAGCACGAAATAACTATGGATATAAATAATAAGGAAAGATCGGCCTTGAAGCATTAAAAACTTTCCTCTGGAGTACTTCAAGGTTCTCTGCACGAGAGAAGAATCTGGTGATTTATAGTAAATAAAGAATTTATCCAATAAAATATGGAGATGAAACGATTGTATCAGTTTACAGTTTCGTTGTCGCTTTTGCTTTCGTGTATGGCTTGCGAAAAAGATGAAAAGATGGATATGGATAAAGTAAATGTCCCAAACGGTTATGCTCTTTCGGCAGGGACTTCAACCATCTTTCTCAATTCGTCTGTTGCTTATGATACGGAAGCCGATTGGGTGACAGGGGCAAATGCCAGTCGTTTTAACAATGGTGACGGATTATATGATGATGTTCGCACCAGTAGTAATACAGACGGAGGTGGTCTTGGCCCTGTTTATGCCGGATATTCCTGCGGAAGTTGCCATCGGAATGCCGGACGGACCAAACCGACACTGTGGGAAAACGGCGGGTCGGGGAATTATGGCTTCTCATCGATGTTAGTATATATCACACGTCGCAATGGCTCTTTTTTCCGGGATTACGGGCGGGTACTTCATGACCAGGCAATTTATGGTGTAAAACCGGAAGGCAAGCTTTCAGTGAAGTATGAATATGAGACATTCTCATTCCCGGATGGAGAAACGTATGAGCTATGCAAACCCGTCTATCATATTAGTGAATGGTATAAAGACAGCATTGCTCCAGAAGACTTGTTCTGTTCGGTTCGTATTCCGCTACGTCATGTCGGACTGGGTCCGATGATGGCCATTGACAGAAATGAGATCATCGCTTTGGCTGCCAAGAGCAATTATCCGGAATATGGGATTAGCGGACGGGTAAATTATATCACGGAGAAAGGCATTACGGGTGTTGGGCTTTCGGGTAATAAGGCACAACACCTCGACTTGACGGTCGAACTGGGTTTCTCGAGCGATATGGGAGTCACGAATAGCCGTTATCCGGAAGAAATCTGCGAAGGACAGGCACAAATCAGCCAGGGAAGCATGATGGGACTTTCGTATGACCAGCTCGACATCTCAACGAAGGATATGGAAGATGTAGACCTGTATATGCAAAGTTTAGGCGTTCCGGCTCGTCGGAATGTGAACGATCCGCAGGTGATCTTGGGCGAAGAGAAGTTCTATGAGGCGAAATGTCATCTTTGCCACGTGCCGACCTTGCATACACGGCCGGAAGGTTCAGTCTTATTGAACGGAACGCGCTTACCTTGGTTAGGCGGACAGACTATTCATCCGTATTCGGATTATTTACTGCACGATATGGGATCAGAAATCATGGGTGTCGGACTGAATGATAATTATACCAGCGGAATGGCGCAGGGAAATGAATGGCGTACAACTCCTTTGTGGGGAATCGGGTTACAAGAAAAAGTGAATGGTCATACGTATTTCCTGCATGATGGCCGTGCCCGTAATTTAGTTGAGGCAATCATGTGGCACGGAGGAGAAGGAGAAGCCTCAAAAAACCTGTTCAAGCAAATGACGAAGGAAGAACGTGATGCCGTCATTGCTTTCTTGAATTCTTTATAAACATACACATCTTATAAATACAACAATGAGACATCTATTGTTACTGATTGCGGCTTGTTTATTATTGCCGCTGGGCGCTTTTGCCCAATATGAAGAAGATACAGAGAATGGCGTGGTTTCCTTGGCTGGGAAAGAAGGCTTTTCTATTGCTACTAAAAAAGGAGATTTTGTGTTTAAGCCTTATTTGCTGGTACAGACAAGTGCCAGTGTCAATTATTATGATGACGAAGGATTGGATCCTGCCTATAATCAGGATAACATCCATAATACAGGTTTTGCTATTCCTTATGCGGTATTGGGCTTTACGGGTAAGGCTTTCAACCGGGTAACATTTAACTTGTCTATCAATGCGGCCGGTAGCGGAGGAAATATTCTTCAGCAAGCCTGGTTTGACTATGAGGTAAAGGAAAGTTTTGCTATTCGTGTAGGAAAGTTCAAGACTCCTTTCACGCATGCGTATTTGACTACCTTGGGTGAAACTTTAATGCCAACATTGCCTGTTTCACTGACTTCATCGGTGATTCTACCTTATTCGTTGAATGCCGTGACTCCTAATATAGGAACAGGGTTCGACCTTGGAGTTGAGGTACACGGACTGGTGAACAAGAAGTTCGGTTACGAAGTAGGTATTTTCAACGGGACAGGCAGCTCGGTAAATACCGCTTCCAAGACTTTTAGTGACGACTGGCATATTCCGTCTTTACTCTATGCGGGCCGGCTGACGTATATGCCTAAAGGAATAATGCCCGCCACGCAAGGTAATCCCAATCGTTTACGGGAAGATAAACTTTTGTTCGGACTCTCGTCTTCCTTGAATGTGGAGAGCGAGAGCGAAAGCACCAATGATTTTCGGGCAGGTGCCGAATTTGCGATGTTGAAGAACCGTCTTTATCTGGGAGCCGAGATTTACTATATGCAGGTCGGTTTTACCAAACGGCAGAAGATTGATGAGACATATCACTATTTAGGCGGATATGTACAGGGCGGGTATTTTGTGTTTGACCGTTTACAGGCAACAGCCCGTTATGACTTCTTCAATCGCAACGGATTAGATACAAATGGATTTCTGAATATGCCGGCAGTAGGATTTAATTATTTCTTCCGGGGATGTAATCTGAAATTACAGGCCATGTATCAGTTTATCGGTCGTGCCGGACATGACAGGCAACTTGACCGCGATAATGATGATTTGGGATTAGCCATGCATTCCGGAACGGTTATGCTTCAATATACATTCTAAAGATAATAGATTATGAATATGAAAACTTTCTTATCGGTGTGTATCGGACTGAGTCTGCTGTTTGCTCCGGCTTGTGATGATGGAAAAATTTATGATGAACATACTTCTGTTGTACGGGAAGGTGGAGCAGTAAACCTGACCGGCCATTTGCATGGCGTTGATTCTTGGCCCGGAGGTTATAGCATTGTACTGGCCGGATTTGCCGGTACGAATGAGTATGCGCAGACTGCGCAGGGAATTACTCCTGCAGCTGATGGAAGCGTCAGTATGACTCTTCAGGGAATACCCGCGGAAGTGACTCGTGTGGAGGTTTGTGCTATTAACAAGCTGCGTAAACGTATTGCGACTTTCTATGCGGTTGATTATGAAGAGACAGCAGATACACTGCGTCTTGATATGGGAACAGTCGATGCTCGTATGTATGCTGCTATTCAGTCGGGAGTATTTGATCGCTCTTGTACGGCCTGTCACGGGGGAAGCACAAAACCGGCTGCCGGTTTATATCTGACGGAAGGGAAAAGTCACGCTGCTTTAGTTGGAATAGTGGCTGACCGGAGTGCGGATAGTCTCTTGCTGGTGAATCCGGGAAATGCGTCGGAAAGTTTTCTGCATGTTATGCTTCGGGAAAATGTATTGAGGTATGATCATACGCAAATTATAACTTCGGCTAATACGTTACAGTTGATTGACGACTGGATTGACAACGGTGCCAATGAATAATATATGAATAGGATGGAATGGAAAAGAGTAACATATTTGGAGGGTGCCGTTGAGGCACAAATCTCTACTTTTACAGGGAAAGGCGGAACGACAGAGCATCATGTTATGTTGTCAGTTATCAATGACAATCTCTCTTTTGCCGAGCAGTTTCAATCTCTTCAGCAAGCTTATGCTTGTTGCCTTGAAAATGAACTGCAAGATGGTGCTGTAGCCGTCTTTCGCCGGTATTTCTTAAGCGATGCCGCCAATCAGGCAGATTGGGTAATGGCATGGGAATGTGAACAGACGCAATGTGCGTTATCAATACTGCAACAAGCGCCTCTAAATGGAACGAAAGTGGCATTCTGGACTTGGCTGGTGACTAATACTTCTGTTGAGACGGATATGAATGGAATGGTATTGGCTCGACGAGGAATTTATACCCATATGTGGACTGCAGGAGCGTACAATAAAGCTTCAACCTCCGAATATCAGACCCGGCTTTTGCTTAATGACTATGTGATGCAACTGATGACTCGGGGTTGTATCTTGGCTAAAGACTGTATTCGTACTTGGTTCTTTGTGCAGAATGTGGATGTAAATTACGCAGGAGTGGTAAAGGCGCGGAAAGAAGTGTTTCTAACACAGAACCTGACGGAAGAAACACACTATATTGCAAGTACGGGAATAGAAGGACGTTCTGGTGATCCTTCTGTTTTGGTGACCATGGATACCTATGCAATCCAAGGTCTTTTGCCCGATCAAATTCAATTTCTTTATGCTCCGTCGCATCTGAATCCGACATATGAATATGGTGTGACTTTTGAGCGAGGAACAGCCGTGAGTTTCGGAGACCGAAAGCAGATATTTCTTTCGGGTACTGCGAGTATTGATAATCGGGGAGAAATTGTTGCTCCCGGAGATATCATAAGTCAGGCAAAACGTATGATGGAGAATATACAGGTCTTATTGACAGAAGCGGGTGCGACATGGAAGGATACTATGCAGGCAATCGTTTATTTGCGTGATCCGGCAGACTACCGGGTGATATCTGATTTCTTTTCTTCTGAATATCCAGATTGGCCTTATCTGCTTGTTCATGCGCCGGTCTGCCGGCCTGGTTGGCTATGTGAGACAGAGTGTATCGCTGTTGTGCCGGCTTCGAACGAAAAATATTCTCCGTTTTAGATCTATCCATAGATTTTCTATTTGCATACAGGCTTTAGAATCATTGATTCGGTGCGAAGGATACATTTAAGTATTCTGTAAATTTAATTTTAGCAACCTAAAATGAAAGTTTATGAAGCAAAATGACGTAACTTTGGAAACACAATTACCCATACGATTAGATATAGCTATGTACAAAAAAGGTCTTTATAAGGAAACAGATAAGATGAGCGACTTGATTTGCGAAAACTATCCGATGGTTTTGGTGATGAGCCGTTTTGGAATCGCATTGGGCTTTGGAGAAAAGAGCATAGGAGAAGTGTGTCGTCAGAATGGTGTCGATGCTTATACATTTTTAGCTGTAGTAAATTTCCTGACGGGAGAGATACAAGGAGTAAACGATATTCTCAGTAGCCGTTTGTCATTGGAAACTCTTATTCGTTATTTGCATAATGCTCATGATTACTTTCTGGCCTTCCGTTTACCCAATATGCGGCGTAAGCTGAACGATGCCATCAGTGGTTGCCCGGAAGATGTGGCATTCGTTATCCGACGCTTTTTCGATGAGTACGCAGAAGAAGTCAACAAACATATGTCATATGAGGAAAAGGTCGTTTTCCCATATGTGCGGGATTTGTTGGCTGGTAAGGCAAGTGAAAAATATAATATTTCCATTTTCCGTAAGCGTCATGAACAGATTGATCAAAAGCTTTCCGATTTGAAGAATATTCTGATCAAGTATTATCCGGGAGAAGGCGGATATTTACTAAATAGTGTCCTGTTTGATTTGTTTACAACGGAAGAAGATCTGGTTTCACACTCATTAGTGGAAGATAATCTTTTTGTTCCTTCTATTTTGTGGCATGAAAATAACCTGTTAAATCGATAATTCGAACAAAATATGAAAGCGAATTTGAAGATTGCGATAGTTGAACCATCGGTTATGGTGCGAATGGGATTAAGTGCACTTCTGCGGAAATTACCCGGAATGCAACTGTCGGTAGTCGAAATCCTGGATATTGAATCGTTGCTGGATTCGCTTCGTATTCATAAACCAGATGTTTTAATTGCTTGTCCACAATTATTATTGCATCATTCTTTTCATCATCTGCGAGAAGAATCCTCTCATGCCGAGATGAAAATACTGGCTTTATTGACGGCTCTCTGTCCGACACATCTTTTACGCATGTTCGATGATCAAATCAGCCTTTATGATACAGCAGAGCAAATTCGGGAAAAGCTGGAGCGTTTGGTTAAGACACAAGAAGATGATAGTGAAGAATCGGGCGATGAACAACAGAGCTTGAGCGCTCGGGAAAAGGAAATTGTTATCTGCGTTGTGAAAGGAATGACCAATCGGGAGATTGCCGACAAATTATTCTTGTCTACACATACGGTAATTACTCACCGGAGAAACATCGCTCGTAAACTGCAAATACATAGTCCAAGTGGTTTGACAATTTACGCAATTGTCAATAAATTAGTGGAATTGAAAGATATAAAACAATAGAAAGACAGGTGTAACAGGAATGTAATATGAATGTTTCTGAAATGTAATAGAAGTTAAGCTATCTTTGCACAAAATTCAACTTCATGAAATTCAGAAATATTCTATTTGCATTCAGTTTGGTGGTTACTACGTTGAGCCTGCAGGCTCAGGAAAAGCCCGCCAAGTCATTCTCTTCATTTATTGATTCACTGGCAAATGTTGATGAACCGTCCGAAGATATCTTGAATAAGATCCGGAATATGCCGAATATTGAAGTCGGTAAAGGTATTTCTTTTGAGCCGGCAGATAAACGGTATAAGATGACGATGCGTTTCCGCATGCAGAACATGGCATCCGTATCGTTGAATGATGATTTTTCATACTCAGAGGCTGAAGCTCGGGTAAAACGCTTGCGTTTGCGTTTTGACGGATACATATTTTCTCCCAAATTGCTGTATTCTATACAACTTGGATTTACTCCGTATGATTCGAAAGACTTACCGAATGGCAATGTGAATATTGTTCGAGATGCTATGGTCTATTATATGCCAACTCACGATTTTAGTATTGGTTTCGGACAGACAAAGATAAAGGCAAATCGTGCCCGCGTTAATTCGTCGAGTGCACTTCAATTTGTAGATCGCAGTATCGTCAATTCCGAATTTAATTTGGACCGCGACTTTGGTTTCTTTGCTGAATATTATAAACCTGTAGTAGGTGATTTTAATATTGCATTGAAAGGTTCAATCACCTTGGGAGAAGGTCGTAACTGGAGTACAAGCAACCAAGGAGGATTAGCATATACGGGCCGTGTCGAACTATATCCTTTCGGCCGTTTTAAGTCTTTGGGTGATATAGCGGAAGGAGATTTTGAGCGTGAAGAACGAGTAAAGGTTTTGTTGGCTGGAGCTTATTCGTTTAATAATAAGACAAATCGTCTGCAAGGACAGAATGGCGAGTATATTCTTAATAATGAATTGCGTGATCTGAACAGTTACTTTGTGGATTTTATCTTGAAATATAATGGCTTTGCTTTTTATACGGATTTTATGGGACGGCAGTGTAATGAACCACTTTTTACGTCGGATCCGGAAACCTGTATTTATACAGGTAATGGATTGAATGTCCAAGCCAGTTACTTATTCCCAAAGAACTGGGAAATAGCTGTCCGTAATTCTACCCTTTTCCCGGAAGAGAAGGTTCAGAAGATTGTTGGCTATGAGAACTATAATCAGACAACACTGGCGGTTACCCGATATTTAATAGGTCATAGCTTAAAAATTCAGGCTGATGCTTCCTATAATCATCAACTGAATCCGGTAGATCCGACTTATAGTCGTTGGCAATTCCGATTCCAAGTGGAATTGGGTCTGTAATAAAGGAATCAGAATACTAAACAGAGCGGATTTAGAGTCTTATACAAAAGATTCTGAATCCGTTTTTTATATATTGAAAAGTTAA
The DNA here is from genome assembly GCF_023744375.2 of Parabacteroides sp. AD58. NCBI lineage: Bacteria > Pseudomonadati > Bacteroidota > Bacteroidia > Bacteroidales > Tannerellaceae > Parabacteroides > Parabacteroides absconsus. The sequence goes on from NZ_CP146284.1 coordinate 3,322,961, forward strand.
TTTTTGGAAATTCTAAAATCGTGATTTAAACAAATGCCTGTTGTCTGAGTCTATTCATTCAAACTTACTAACAAAGAAATGTGATTCGCAATTCTAATAATTATCAGAGCAGATGAAAACAGGCATAAAACTACTAGTTCTACTGATGTTACTGGTTAGTCCGGTAATGGCGCAGCAAAAAGGTGTTGAAATAACGGGAAAGGTGCAAGAGAAAGACACTCAATTGGCCATTGAACAAGCCTCAGTACGGCTTTTGAGTGTGAAAGACAGTAGTATGGTTCGAGGTGTTGCTAGTAGCACGGATGGTTCCTTTTCATTGAAGAATGTTCGGAAAGGTAATTATATTCTGAATATTACTTATATTGGCTTTGATCCATTATATAAAAATATATCAGTGGCAGGAACAGCCCCGGTTCGTTTGGGAACCTTTGAATTGACTGATGGCAGTGTTCGTTTGCAAGTTGCCGTAATTACAGGAAAAGCTCCTGAAGTTGTGGTTCGCAATGATACTACCGAATATAATGCTGATTCTTATAAAGTAACAGAGGGCTCTATGTTAGAAGATTTGCTCAAGAAAATGCCAGGTGTAGAGGTTGACAGTGAAGGTAAAGTGACCGTTAACGGTAAGGAAATAAAGAAGATTATGGTTGATGGCAAGGAATTCTTCTCTGACGACCCGAAAATTGCTTCTAAGAATTTACCTGCTAAGATGATTGATAAGGTTCAGGTATTAGATAAGAAGAGCGATATGGCTCAGATGACCGGTTTTGATGATGGTGAAGAAGAAACCGTATTGAACCTGACCGTTAAGCCCGGAATGAAGCAAGGTTGGTTCGGAAATGCTTATGGTGGTTATGGAAGTAAAGACCGCTATGAAGGAAATGCCATGGTGAATCGTTTTTATAATAATGATCAGCTGACTTTTATGGGAGGGTTGAATAATACGAATAATATGGGCTTTTCTGATCTGGCATCTACGATGTTTTCTGGAATGCGTGGTGGAATGCGTGGAAATGCCGGAACGGGTATTACTTCTTCGGGTAATGCCGGATTAAATTTCAGTAAAGAATTTAACAAGAAGATTACATTAGGTGGTAATACGCGCTATTCTCATTCAGATAATGATGCTGAGAAGAAAAGTAATGAACAGACTTTCCTTCCGGGTGATAGTATTTCGTATGCCAGTAATCATACCGTGAGTAATAGTGTAAGTGATAATGCCGGATTTAATTTTCGCTTGGACTGGCGTCCGGATACGTTGACACAAATTTTCTTTACGCCTGATTTCGGTTACAGTAAAAGCCATTCTTCTGAAATCAAGAATACAAGTACACGTTTGAACAGCGATACCTTGAATACAAGTAATTCGGATGTATTTTCAGACGGCTCAGGTTATAATTTAAGTGGGCGGTTGGAATTTAGTCGTAAGCTGAACAGTAAGGGCCGTGTATTGAGTTTCTCTTTGTCGGGTGGGGTAAATGACTCATATACCAATGAAGTCAACTATTCAAATACGGAATATTTACAGGAACAACGGAACGAGTTAGTCGACCAGCATATTCGTTATGATAACAAGAGTTACAATTATAGGGCCTATATTTCATGGGTTGAACCATTAGGGCATAATAACTTCTTGCAAGCGACTTATAGCTTTTCTCAGCAACAGCAAGAGTCGTTGAAGAATGCTTATACTCCTGATCTCGAAACAGGAGAATATAATGTGCTTGATACGGCTTATAGTAAGAACTATCGTAACAGCTATATTAACCAGCGAGCGAGCTTGAGTTTTAAGGCACAAAGAGAGAAGTACAATTATACGATTGGCTTCAATGTGGATCCTTCTTATTCCCGGAGTGAGAACTTTATAGGTGATACGGTTTTGTCTGACTTAAGTCGGAAAGTAGTAAATTTTTCTCCAATGATCCGGTTTAATTATCGCTTTAATAAGCAGACAAATCTGCGAATCCGTTATGACGGACGGACAACGCAGCCTTCCATGACTCAATTACAACCGGTAGTAGATATTTCTGACCCATTGAATATTGTAACGGGTAATCCGGATTTGAAACCGAAATATACGAATAGCATGCGGGTTGATTTTGGTCAGTTTGCTCCAGAGAAGCAACGGGCTATTATCGCCATGTTGAACGGTAGTTATACATTGAATGATATTGTCAGTAAAACTGTTTTTGATGGAACTACGGGAGGTCGTGTTACTACCTATGAAAATGTAGATGGGAATTATAGTTTTAACGGCCGTGTCATTGTTAATACACCGTTGAAGAACAAAAAGTTTACAATCAATACGATGAGTATGGCTTCGTATGGAAATACGAATAGTTTTATCAATGGTGAAAAGAATAAGAGTAAAACATTGTCGGTTATGGAACGGGCGGGTATTGATTTCCGTTCAACGTATTTGGATTTAGGGTTGAACGGGAACTTCCGGTATAATTCTACCCGTAACTCTTTGCAGGGACAGAATGATATGAATACCTTCAACTACGGAGTAGGAGGTAATACAACAATTTATTTACCTTGGAATTTTAAAGTAGAAAGTGATATTACTTGGTCTGCTAATGCCGGTTATGCGGAAGGCTTTGAGCAGAACGAGATATTATGGAATGCCTCTATTTCCAAATCATTCTTGAAGAACAATCAGGGAACCTTACGATTCAAGATTTATGATATTCTGCAACAGCGGAGTAATATCAGTCGAACAGTAACAGCCAGCAGTATTAGCGACTCAGAATACAATACGCTGAACAGTTATTTCATGTTCCATTTCATCTATCGTTTCAGTATATTCAAAGGTGGAGCCAGTGCTAAAGATATGCGAGGTCCTGGTGGTCCGCGTCCGGGAAGAATGGGACCTCCGCCACCACCTCGATTCTAAATAAGTAGAATGTAAAATCGGAAATCTGAATATTAATTGGGGTTTCCGATTTTTTTTGTCTACCTTTAGGTGTTTTTATCATGACTAATTTATGGGCGACGCTTCTTTTTGGGAAATATTAGTTAGTACGATTTTTATTCTGTTGTATACGATTACGATTATTGGTTTGATTGTAGTCATTATAGCAGAGAATAGAAATCCGTTGAAGACAATTCCGTGGGTAATTGTCTTGTTGTTGGCTCCTGGCGTCGGTTTGTTGTTTTATTTCTTTTTCGGGCAGGATAATCGAAAGCAGCGGATTATCTCACGGAAGACTTATAAGCGGATTATCAAGCAACCGCGGACCGGCAAGATTCCGCATGATGTTTGTTCGGTTCCTGATCATTATAAAGGATTAACCAAGCTTTTAAACCGTTCCCGTACTTCTCCTTTGTTATATGGCAGTGCTATCCGGGTGTTTACCAATGGGAAAGATAAGTTCCAAGCATTGTTTGATGATATCCGCCGGGCAAAACAGCATGTCCATATTCAATACTATATCTTTAATGATGATGAAATCGGTACTCAGTTGAAAGAACTGTTGATTCAAAAGGTACATGAAGGCGTTGAAGTCCGTGTGCTTTATGATGATGTGGGAAGCTGGAAAGCCAAGAACCGCTTCTTTCGTGAGATGGAGAAGGAAGGTATTGAGGTATATGCTTTTTTGAAGGTGGTCTTCCCGGTATTGACAAGTAAGGTTAATTACCGAAATCACCGTAAAGTTGTGGTGATCGACGGTAAGATTGGATATATGGGTGGTATGAACGTGGCCGATCGTTATGTGAAAGGTGTCTCGTGGGGTGTCTGGCGTGATTTGCATTTCCGGATCGAAGGAAAAGGTGTACAATGTTTGCAGACAGCTTTTCTTTTGGACTGGTATGTAGCCAGCAAACAGCTTATTATGGACAAGCGTTATTTCCCGAAAGCGGAAGTATTTAGTAACAATATCATGCAGGTTATAACGAGCGGTCCTGTCGGCCCATGGCGAGTATTGACTCAGGCCGAAATCTATTTGATAACGAATGCACGTAAGTACGTATATATTCAAACTCCGTATTTCCTGCCTACTGAAGGATTAAGTCAGGCTTTACAGGTAGCTGCGCGGAGTGGCGTTGATGTACGGATTATGATTCCGCAACGCTCTGATACCCGTATGGCACATTTGGCCACTCGTTCTTTCCTGGCTGAAATGATCCGTGCCGGTATCAAGATCTTCTTTTATCAGGCCGGATTTCTCCATTCCAAATTAATAGTCAGTGATGATGATGTGGCTTGTATCGGTTCGGCTAATATGGATTTTCGAAGTCTGGAGCACAACTTTGAAATAAATGCCTTTGTTTATCAGCGAGACTTTGCGATAGGGATGCGGAAAATATTCATGCACGATATTGAGCAATGCATGCTTATTACTCCTTCTATCTGGTTGAAGCGGCCGTTGAGCAAACGCTTTTCCGAATCTTTTATGCGGCTTTTCTCTCCTTTATTGTAATTACATGTTCTCTTAAAGCGAAAGATGATGTTCCCTTCGGGTGAGGGAAAGCATCATCCTTCTTCTTTTCGGAAAATACTGAAATTGACCGATCCGTAAGCACGATGCTGGTCGAAGTACGGAAGCTGGGAGAATTCGTAATTGGCTGGATGTTCCATGACAAAGATTCCTTCTGGCCGTAACAAATCACGTTCGAAGATCATGGCCGGAACTTCAGGTAATTCCTTTAATGCGTAAGGCGGATCCGCGAAAATGAAATCAAAGCTTTGAGACGGGGCCGTACGGAGAAAACGGAATACATCTCCACGGATTAAATTCAGTCCGTTTGTCTTCAGTTCCTTTCCTACTTTGGCTATAAAAGACGCATGGGCATTGTTCTTCTCGACCGAAGTGACCTGCCGGCAGCCTCTGGATAGTAATTCAAATGAGATACTGCCTGTGCCGGCAAAAAGATCGAGAGCGTCTAAATCTTCAAAGTCTATCAGATTTGACAGCACATTGAATAAATTCTCTTTTGCAAAATCAGTTGTCGGACGGGCACTGAACGACGACGGCACGTCAAACCGGCGTTTGCCGTAAATACCACTTATAATTCGCATAAATATAAAGCTATTAAATCAATGGGTGTACGAAGTATTTCGGTTCCCATCAAATATACTTCTGATGGATAATCAAATATGTCTACATTCATGATGTAGGCGCTTAATGCCATTTTCAGTTCCTTCGTTTGCTGGGCTTCTCCTGACAGATACAGCCTGTCTGCCTGTACATCAAATTGCTGTTGTTTCCATATATATAAGGTATAGTAGAGAATCTCTTTGTATTCGGCTACCTGAAAGTAATTGGTAAACAGCAGTTGCCCTTGTTCATAGCAGGCTATTATCAGCCGTCCGCCGGCAAGTGAGGCAAACATCACCCGGCATGCCTTCGTAAGGCTTCGTTGTTTCCAGAGAGGAAATACGGCACTCTGTGTATGAACAAAGACCGGGTTGGCTAACGAACGTGAACAAAACGTGTATACATCGGGTGCCATACTGTAGATGATTATCTGATTGTCATCCTTTAGCGGCTGGTGTAAAATTTGTCTGTCTGCTGAATGTCCGAAAACAAATGAGTACAGTTCATCCGCTTTTTTCTCTAAAAAAAGAGAAAGAGGCACCAGTGTATAATCTGCATTTGCCTGTACGACATAAAAGCGTTTGAAGGTATACGCTAAGCATTCGTGCGCGAAAAAGAAATCTTCCAAATGTTTTAAGTAAGAATCCGACGGATTCCATTTCTCTTCATGGATAAAGAAACTTCCTTTAATATGTGGGTTATATCCAGAAAAAGAAAGTCCATCCGGCAAAAGCCGAATGGACACTATATAATTCTCAGATTCTTTCGATAATAACTCCGGAATTAAAACCGCCATAAAAACATAACTGATTATTCCCAGTTACCTGCATTGTTGTTGATTTCTTCCAATGAACCAACGCGCAAGCCCGGATATTTGTTCTGTTTGATAGCTTTGTCTTTCAAGTTGTATTCCAACTGAGGATACATTCCGCGCAGATATGAATCATACGGTACTTCGCAAACGAATACCTTGATTTCGTAACCTGAACCAGATTTCAATGTAGCTGTATCCATGTGGAATTCGATCTTGTCACCCGGAACGCCCGGAACGTAACGCATGTTGTCTACATCATAATCTTTGCCCAGCAAAGTATCTTTCGCCAGAACCCAAGCTGTATCACGTTTGAAACCTTTCAAACCTTCTTTTTCAACTTCGCTCCAGTTGCCAGTTTTCTTTGCTTTTTCAATCAATGCAACAGCTTTCTTTTCAGTCATACCTTTTTCCAGCTGTTCATCACTCAAGACACCTTCCTTTATGACCAAAGGCAATTTTGCTGTTTTCAAGAATTTGCCTAAGTCATCGAAGTTTGCAGCATGTGTTTTATACACATTCTTATACTCGATCTGAGCTTTACGGATGTCAATCAATCTGGCGATAATAGCTTTGTCGCGCAATTCTTTCTCCTGGTTAAACTCGATCGGACCTGTGATACTCTTGTAACACATGTAAGCCAGCACTACTACTGCGGCTACCAATAAAATCTTCAATGCAACTTTCATGGTTTATATAATTTTTGTATTTATTTCGTTCGGCAAATTTAAAAAAGAATATTTAATACACTACCTTTATCGCGAAAATTATTACGATAAAATGATAAATAGTTTCTTAAAAGGCAAAATCAGCCAGAATTTTCCACATGATCCGACTCCCGATCAGCGTTTCGCTCTTGAATCAATAGCCGACTTTCTCCTTGCTACAACTCCTGATTCGTTGTTGTTGCTGAAGGGATATGCGGGAACTGGAAAGACCTCGTTGATTGGTGCTTTGGTGAAAACATTGCATGAACTGGGTCAGAAAACAATGTTACTGGCACCTACCGGCCGTGCTGCCAAAGTATTCTCCAACTATGCCGGGCAGAAAGCTTATACCATTCATAAACGAATCTACCGGCAAAAAGCATTCTCTAATGAGCCGGTCGGATTCCTTCCTGCACCAAATTTCTACAAAGATACAATTTTTATTGTAGATGAAGCATCTATGATAACAAATGATGGGGTAGATTCATATATTTTTGGATCTGGTCGCCTTTTAGATGATCTGATTCACTTCGTTTATTCGGGGGAGAACTGCCGGATGATCTTGATGGGGGATGAAGCACAGCTCCCGCCGGTGATGCAGACTGAAAGTCCGGCGTTAAATCCGGAGATACTCAGAGGCTATAATTTAGAGGTGACAACAGTCGTATTGACCCAAGTAGTCCGTCAGCAGGAGGATTCGGGCATCTTGTTTAATGCAACGCGGTTGCGGGAGGCTTTGCGTAACTATCAGGTAGAGATTTTTCCGAAGTTGAGGCTGGCCGGTTTTCAGGATTTCAGGAAAATAGGTGGTGAAGATCTGATTGAAGAGATCGGTTCTGCTTATAATCAGCAGGGCGTGGAGGAAACCATGGTGATTACCCGTTCCAATAAGCGGGCTGTCATATATAATAATGGTATACGTAACCGGATTCTGTATCGCGAAGAAGAATTGTCGTCGGGCGACCGGCTGATGGTTTCCAAAAACAATTACTTCTGGACGGCCGGGATGAAGGAGATGGACTTCATCGCCAATGGTGAGATTGTGGAAGTGGTTCGGGTAAGACGTACCTACGAATTGTATGGTTTTCGTTTTGCGGATGTGCTAGTCCGTTTTCAGGATTACGACTTAGAGTTAGAAACGAAAATACTTTTGGATACACTGCAAAGCGAAACGCCTTCTCTGTCGCGTGAATTGAACGATAAGCTTTTCTATTCCGTATTGGAAGATTATGCGGATGTTCCGACGAAGGCTGGGAAGATCAAGAAGATGAAAGTGGATCCGCATTATAATGTCCTTCAGGTAAAATATGCGTATGCCGTTACATGTCACAAAGCTCAGGGCGGGCAGTGGAAATATGTGTTCTTAGATATCGGGTACATGACGGAAGAAATGCTGGGAGAAGATTTTTACCGCTGGCTGTATACAGCTATAACGCGTGCGACCGAGCGCTTGTATTTAGTCAATCTGCCGGATGATTTTGTGGAATAGTAGTCTGATAAAATTTCGAACTTAACGGGTAATTCTTTAGTTCACGGCGTGAACTAAGTAATCCACGACGTGAACTAAGTAATTCACGACGTGAACTAAGTAATCCGCGGCGTGGATTAAAGAATGTCTTGGCAGTTCTGGAGGAATTCCAAGTGAGGAATGAAGAAATATCTTTATGAAAGGAATTTCTTCTGTTTTTTGTTGTCTGAAAGAAATGTAGAAGAAAAAAGATTTATTTGGAACTTGTTGTCTGATTATTCCGTGGAAATACATATTTTTGCGATATTAATAGGTTTTGTTGAATAAAATGGTATATAGGGAGAAATTAAATCAACTGCTTGCCGATGTCCATGAACTGGAAAGTTTGATCGGAGAGCTGTTGGCAGAAGAAGAGCCGGGTGCCCAGTTGCTTTTTAAGTCAGGCAGTCGGGCGTATTCGATCTTGGAAGGTATAAAGGAAATCGAAAACGAACAGATCCGGCAGATGAATACCCGCCTGGTAGAGCGGCAGGATGAACTGAGCCATTTATCAGTGCTTCTCGACCAATACCAGCGTATGGCAGAAGCCTGTAAGAAGGATATTCTTGCCACAAAACAGGAAATAGAAAATTCGGAACCTTTGTTGTCACAGAAAAAAGAAGAGGTGAAAGAGACTGTTCTGCCGAAAGAGCCGGAGCCTATAATAGAAGAACCGGTTCAGAAGGAAGAAGTCAAATCACCGACTGAGTCCGTGCGTGAAGAGCCGGTAAAGGAGCCGGTTCAAAAAACAGCTGAGGCTCCACAGCCTGCCCCGGTTATGGCGAAAGGTAATGTGTCGTTGAATGATCTGTTGGAAAAGAAGAATCTTTCTGATTTCCGTAAGGCATTCAGCTTGAACGACCGCTTCCGTTTCCGCCGTGATCTTTTCCATGGTAATGAAGAACAGATGAATCAGGTGATTTCAGATTTGAATCAGATAGATTCCCTGGATGAAGCGCTTCGTTTCATTGATAAAAACTTGTCGTGGGACATGAATAATGAAACTGTAACCGACTTCATTAAACTTTTGGAGAAAAGATATATCTAACTAAAATAAGTTTCTGGGTTATTCAGTTTTTACGTGGAAAAGTTTATACAACAGCCGGACCACAGCTTGAAAACGAATAGACTTGTTAACTCAAAAAACAGTATATGGCAAAATTAACAGTAGTTCCGACCCCGGTTGGTAATCTGGAAGATATGACATTCCGGGCAATTCGAGTATTGAAGGAAGCCGATTTGGTGCTGGCCGAAGATACGCGAACAACTGGAATTTTGTTTAAGCACTTTGAAATACAGAATAAGATGCAGTCGCATCATAAGTTCAACGAACATAAAACGGTAGAGCAGTTGGCTGCGCGGATCAAGGCCGGCGAGAATATCGCTTTGGTATCTGACGCGGGGACACCGGCTATCTCGGATCCGGGTTTTATGCTGGTGCGTGAATGTGTGCGGCAAGGTGTGGACGTAGAATGTCTGCCGGGTGCGACCGCGTTTGTCCCGGCACTGGTCGCTTCCGGTTTGCCGAATGAGAAATTCTGTTTTGAAGGTTTTCTTCCGCAGAAGAAAGGTCGTCAGACACGTTTGATGGAGCTGGCGGAAGAAGAACGTACAATTATTTTCTATGAATCACCTTACAGACTGGTGAAGACGCTCATGCAGTTTATGGAGTTTTTCGGTGCAGACAGGCAAGTGTCGGTCTCACGGGAGATTTCAAAAGTTCATGAGGAAACGGTTCGGGGAACATTGGAAGAAGTTGTTCAACATTTCTCCGAACATGAACCAAAAGGTGAAATTGTCATCGTATTAGCAGGCTTAAAACAAAATAAAAAAGACAAGAGAGCTGAAGAAGAAGTTTAACGAACTAAAAGAAAAAGCAATGAAAAAGGTATTAGTAGCATGTGTTTGTACAGCGATGTTGGCCTCTTGTGGCCAGCAATCCGCGGAGTATAAGAAACTCAAGGCGGAGAATGATTCTCTTCGAATTGAAAATACAAAAGCCACCAGCGACTTGAATGAAATGCTGGCGACTTTAGATGATATTGAAACCGGCTTCCAGTCTATCAAGGATGCCGAGAACTATTTGTCTGTTCAGCAACAGGCCGGCGGTGAAATGACTCCGAGCCGTCGTGAACAGATTAAACAAAACATGCAGTTGGTGTCTGAAACCTTGAAGAAGAACAAGGCTCAGATTGAAGAGCTGCAGAAGAAGCTGAACCAGAGTGGCAATAAAAATGCGACATTGCAGAAGATGGTGAATCGTCTGTCAAAAGAATTGAATGAAAAGACAGCACAGATCGTTGCTTTGCAGGAAGATCTGGCCAACAAGAATGTACGTATTCAGGAGTTGGACAATATGGTAGCTTCATTGAACGAAGATGTGGAAAACCTGTCAACAACAACTGCTGCCCAGTCTGAAAAGATCGATGCGCAAGACAAGGAATTGAACAAGGCTTATTATTGTTTTGGTACATCGAAAGAACTGAAAGCCCAGAATATTTTGAGCAAGAAGGGTATTTTCTCAAAGACAAAAGTTTTGCAGGACGGTTTCAACAAAGATTATTTTATTACTATTGATATCCGCGAAGTAACAGAGATTCCGTTGTTTGCTGCAAAAGCCAAACTGCAGTCGAACCATCCGGACGGCTCGTATGAATTTGTCAAGGATGAAGACGGTAATATGACATTGAAGATTACTGATCCGAAAACATTCTGGAGCCTGAGCCGGTATTTGGTCATTGAAGTTGGATGATGAAATATAAAAACCTGTTCATTGATTTAGACGATACGCTTTGGGATACGTATCATAATAATAAAGAATGCCTCAAAGAGCTATATGCCGATTATAAGATGGATCGTCATTATGCCTCTTTCGAGGCATTTTTTGCTATCTATATGCCGCACAACGAAGAGCTGTGGGCAAAATACCGGAATGGTGAAATTGATCGGCAGACTTTGATAATCGACCGTTTCCGTTATGTGTTTCGTCCGTTAGGAATCGAAGATCCGAAAGAAATTCTTCGGATAAATAACGACTTCCTGCATCGGACGACCTTGCAGAAACGATTAGTGCCGGGAGCCATCGAGCTGCTGGAATATCTGCGTCCGAATTATCGGATGTTTATTCTTTCTAACGGATTTCGGGAGGTTCAGTCTCTGAAATTACAGAATTCGGGGCTGGCTCCTTATTTTGACCGTTTGATCTTGTCGGAAGATGCGAACATACAGAAACCGCATAAAGGAATATTCGATTATGCGTTGGTGAATACCAATTCACGGCGGAACGAATCGTTGATGATTGGCGACAGTTGGGATGCTGATATCGTAGGTGCTTACCAGTCCCGCATAGATCAGATCTGGTTTAATCCGAAGGACTGTCCTCCCAAAGGCTTTATTCCAACCTTTACCGTAAAGAAGTTAGACGAAATCAAAAATATATTGTAGCCTATGAAAAAACTAATTACTACTTGTGTCTCCTGGATAGCCGGAGTGGGACTTTTAGTAAGTTGCCAGTCGGAAAAATCAGATTGGAAATTAGTCTGGGAAGAGAATTTTGAACAGACGGATGCTTTTGACCCGGCTGTGTGGAGTAAGATACCGAGAGGAACATCGGATTGGGACCGGCATATGTCTGATTTTGATTCTTGTTATGCCATGCGCGACGGGAAATTGATTCTGCGCGGGTTGGTGAATTATACGCAGAAAAATGATACCTCATCCGTATTGACGGGTGGTGTGTACAGTAAGGGAAAGAAACTGTTTGAACACGGACGTCTGGAAATCAATGCACGTTTGCATGGTGCACGAGGAGCATGGCCTGCTTTCTGGTTGCTGCCGGAAGATGAAAAGTGGCCGAATGGCGGTGAGATTGACATTATGGAGCGGTTGAATAATGATTCGATTGCTTATCAGACGGTACATTCACATTATACGTATGTACAAGGTATCAAGGATAATCCGAAACAAGGAAGTACAGGCCTGATCAACCGGGATGACTTTAATGTGTATGCCGTAGAACTATATCCGGATAGTCTTTGCTTCTTTATTAATGATACCCATACATTTACTTACCCGCGCATTGAAACAGACAAGAAAGGACAATTCCCGTTCGATCGTCCTTACTATTTACTGTTGGACATGCAACTAGGAGGTTCATGGGTTGGAGCCGTGTATAAGGAAGATTTACCAGTTGAAATGGAAATAGACTGGGTTCGTTTTTATCAGAAATAACCTGTAAGACATTAAATGTAGCATAATCATGAAAAAGTTATTACTCACTTGTTCCTTTGTATTGTTGGCTGGACTTTCGCCGTTGTCGGCTCAAACACAGTTGGTAGCGCACCGTGGTTTCTGGGATCGGGAAGGATCAGCCCAGAATTCCATTGCTTCACTTGAAGCTTCGCATGAAGTACATGCGTATGGTTCAGAGTTGGATGTAATTATTACGGCTGACGGTATTCCGGTAGTACACCACGATGATGAAGTGCAGGGAATGCGAATTGAAGATGCGTCTTATGAACAGATAAAGGACATCCAGTTGCAGAACGGAGAAGTTATTCCTACTTTTGAAAGTTATCTGCAGAAGTTTGCAACGCTTCCGGACATGAAGCTAGTTGTGGAAATCAAACCTCATAAGCGGGTTGTCAATGAAGACCGGGCTGTCAATGCAGTTGTTGCCTTGATAGAGAAATATCAGTTGGAAAACCGGGTTGATTATATCTCTTTCAGTATGAATATCTGTAAAGAACTGGTAGACCGTGTTCCGTATGCGTCGGTTGCTTATTTGAATGGCGAGGTTTCTCCTGCCGATTTGAAGCGCTTGGGCATGGATATGGATTACCATTATAAAGCCTTTGAAAAGAATCCTACCTGGATACAGGAAGCAAAAGAGCTTGGAGTAAAAGTAAACGTCTGGACCGTCAACGATCCGGTTTTAATGCAATCGCTGATGGATCAGGGCGTTGATTTCATCACGACAGACAAGCCTCTGGAGTTTAATAAACTCAAAGCTGAATAATAAGATTTACTATAAACGGCAATTGGCTGACTTCCATCACGGAAGTCAGCCAATTGTGTTGTTATCGGTAGGATAATGATCTTGTTAGGCAACAGTTTATTCCCTATAACTCCAGAATGTAGACACCGCGGGCATCAACTGGCAGGGATGAATCAATACTGATTGATTTACCACTGATAATATCTTGCCCGATGCGCTTTTCTTGAATGACTTCTTGGAATCGGCTCATATCCAAAGTCTGTTTTTCATCGGTACCATTCATGATAACGAGTACGGTTTTATCATTCTTGATACGGGCATAGACATAACACCCGCTTCCATCCGGCGTGTAATGAACTAACTTACCCGTAGTGACAGCTTCAGATTGTTGTCTCCATTTCAACAGTTTCTGCAGATAGTTCCATGCCTCGTTCTGCAATTCTGTTCTTCCAGCAGAAGTAAATGCATCAACAGGATCGCCAGCCCAGCCACCAGGAAAATCTTTCCGGATGTTCCCGTCTCCTTCTGATTTATTCCCATACATCAGAATCTCTGTTCCGTAATAAATTTGAGGAATGCCACGAGTCGTTAATAAGAAAGCAATAGCCTGTTTGTATCTGCGCAGGTCACTTTCTCCCTTTTGAGAGAAGCGACTCAGATCGTGATTGTCGAGGAAGATCAAAATATTGTTGGGATCAGGGAACAGAAAGTCCTGGGCAATGACTTCGTAAATCTTAAACAATCCGGCTTCTGATCCTTCCTGACTGGAACAGACTTCGTTGAACGCCTTTTGGCAAGTGAAGGTTAAATCAAAGTCCATAACAGTTTTCAGATGACTGTCTTTGTCGTTAATGGGTGAACCAGCTTGCCACCAGGCAGAAGCACTACCTCTGGGGTACCAAGCTTCACCAACAATATTGAAATCGGGATATTCTCTTTCGACTTCTTGGCACCACTCAGCCATAAAATTGTAATCGGCATATGGATGTGTATCTTGTCGGATACCATCGATCCGGGCATATTCAATCCACCAAATGCTATTCTGAATCAGATAACGGGCAAGATGTCTGTTCTGTTGGTTTAAGTCAGGCATACCTCGAGTAAACCAGCCCTTAACCAGAAGGTCTTTTTCTGATTGGGGTGCATGCACATCCATGATTGTCCATTTAAAATGAGTTGTCTGCACAAACTCCGACTGATTATTCAGCCAGTCGGAACACGGTAGATCTTTCATCCACCAATGAGAACTTCCACAATGATTGAAGATCATGTCCATAACGACCTTCATACCTTTTGCATGGGCTTTGTCTACCAGCTCTACATATTCTTCGTTACTTCCAAAACGAGGATCTACCTGATAGAAGTCTGTAATCGCATATCCATGATAAGAACCTCCCGGCATCTTATTTTCCAAGACTGGATTCAGCCAGATCGTTGTGAAGCCTAAATCCTGAATATAGTCTAACTTGTTGATGATTCCCCGTAAGTCACCACCATGACGGGCGTTGGGTTTAGAACGATCGACCTTGACATCTTCCAGATTGTCATTTGATGAATCAGCATTAGCGAAACGGTCCGGCGTAATTAAATACATGACATCGGCTGGTGTAAAGCCGGCTGCACCGGCTTTACGGTTTCGTTCTTTCAATTCAATATGCTTTACTTGTGTCTTCTTTCCTTTTTGGAAAGTGATGTTGAGCGTTCCAGGAGCAGTTCCCTTCGAAATGTTGAGGTAAAGAAATAGATAATTGGGGTTTTCTACATTTACCACTTCTTTGATTGTAACTCCCGGATAATCTATAGCAACCTCAGATCCTGCTAAGTTGTCTCCATAGACCATTAGCTGTAATTCCGGATTTTGCATTCCAATCCACCAGCAGGCGGGTTCTAACCGTTTAATTTCAATGGACATAGCCGAGCTTGATATCCATCCGATGATCATGATTAATAAGATTAGCCTTTTCATATATCTGTTTGTTTAATGATTACATATATAATAAGGTATAAGAAAACTTGTTATTCACAGCCATTAAAGAGTAATTGTTGTCTTGAGCGGTAATGATTCGGATGACCCACCAGCCATGAAGATAAACTCTCCCGGTTCAAGTTCCCATTTGCCGTTACCCTGGTATAATTCCAGTTCCTTTTTGTCTACGAGCAATTCTACCACTTTGCTTTCTCCTGCTTTGAAGTGTTCGCGTTTGAATGCTTTCAGATTCTTTTCTGGAGTACTGTGTGATGAAATCACGTCTTTTACATATACTTGGACGACTTCATCGCCATCATAGTTACCTTTATTAGTAATGGTAACAGCGATTTTAACATGTGAATCTGTTGGAGTTACTTCCATATGGTCATAACTGAAACTCGTATAACTCAGTCCGTATCCAAATGGATATAGCGGATTGGCATCACCTTCAATATAACCTCTACGGTTTGCGCCCCGTTTGGGATTATAAAAGACAGGCAATTGTCCGACATTTTTAGGAACAGAAATCGCTAATCGTCCGGCCGGATTATAATCTCCGAAAAGGACATCTGCTATTGCGTTACCACCTTCAGCACCCGGATACCAGGCGTCCAATAACGCATCTGCTTTCTCCTGGCAGTTTTCTACCGCTAATGGTCGTCCTTTGATCAATACGACTACCAGTGGTTTGCCGGTTTCTTTCATCATATCTAGCAATTCATTCTGCCGGCCAAGCAAGTCTAATGTACAGCGGTCGTTACCTTCACCGCTATCCATGTCGCTTAACTCATTCCTGCTGGCCTTTGCTGCTCCGGTTGCTTCAAATTCGGCCGAGAAATCCCGGGCGCTGGATCCACCTAAAACCAATATGATGACATCGCTCTTTTCGGCGGCAGCTCGGGCTTCAGCCATTCCTTCGTCAGACATGTCTCGAATGGCACAACCTTTAGCATAGTTTATTTCTGCGTTAGGTACAGCTTTCTTAACTCCGTCCAGAACCGTGATGACGCTGCCTTCTGGCTGGGGTGCTGTATAGTCGCCCAACATATTATAAGGAGTATCTGCATTCGGACCAATTACGGCAATGGAACGGATCTTATCTTTTTGTAAAGGTAAGACCTGATTCTCATTCTTTAGCAAGACAATAGACTGGCGGGCCACTTCACGGGCCAATGCACGATGTTCGCTTAATTCAGTTTCTGTCAATTCATTTTTAGGGTTTATAAATGGTTCATCAAACAGTTTCCATTGAAATTTCAAGTAAAGGATTTTCTTGACGGCCTCGTCAATCTGTTTCTCTGATATTTTCCCTTCTTTAACCAGTTCCGGTAAATTCCGGTAGGCTTGTCCACCTAAGTCTGATTCAACTCCAGCCTGAAATGCAATATCGGCAGCTTCTTTTAAGTTTCCGGCTACACCATGACCTGTCATCCCGTCGATCGAAAAGAGATCTGAAACCACAAAACCTTTGAAATTCCATGTATCTTTCAGTAAATCGGTAATTAACTTCTTATTTCCGGTACACGGAACTCCATCAATTTCATTGTAGGATGTCATAAGAGACAGCAGGCCGGCCTCGACAACTTTACGGAACGGAGGAAGGATAACTTCTTGCATTTCATTTTCTCCCATGTGAGCGGCACCTCCGTTGTGTCCGCCTTCCGTCCATCCATAAGCGGTAAAATGTTTAACCGTTGAAATGATGGGATATTCTGGGTTGTTCTGCATTCCTTCTACAATGGCTTTTCCAAGTTCTCCGGATAAATATGTGTCTTCCCCAAATCCCTCTTCAACTCGTGACCAGCGTGGATCTCGGGCCAGGTCGATTACAGGACCATAGCCGATATGTCCGCCTTGTTTACGTACTTCTTTGGCTTGAGCAGCTCCCAGTCGGCGCAATAAATCCGGATTCCACGTTGATGCTTGTCCGATGCCTGTAGGAAAAGAGGTCGTTCCGATAGCCATATGTCCGTGCGGACATTCTTCTGCCAAGAACATTGGAATGCCTAACCTGGTTTCTTCTATGCAATAATGCTGGAGCAGGTTTGTCGCTTCAATGGCATAATGCGTATTTAATCCATTCTTCAATGTCTTTTGAGTCCAAGGATCGGCACGCATAAAACCCCATAAACTACCTGTTCCATGTTCAACAACGACTTTACGGGCTTCATCCGTCAGTGTTATTTTATTCCCTTCCCGACTGAAAAGTGGCCATCCGAATTCAGCTAATAGCTGGCCGGTCTTTTCTTCCAGCGTCATTTGATTAAGCAAATCATTGACTCGATCTTCTATTGGTTTTGTCGGATCTTCATAGATGTCCTTCTTTTGATTCTTGTTGAAGTCTATCCAACCTTTCTGGTAGATGTTAGATTTCTGGTTAGCCGCATAGCTTAATGTAGATGCTCCTAATAGTGAGCAAAGTAAAATGGATGTAATTCTCATATTTGTTTTTCTGATTTAGATTATATAATGAAGTAAAAGTAGCTAATTAATTATTTATTCTTGAACTCTGTTTGCTTATATTAATAATTAATAATGATTCATGTAGATTTCGCATGATTCTGATGATTGATTAATTTGCATGTAACTGGTGCAATGAGTTGGAATTACAGCGATGATTACTGGAATATTTTATAAATTCGCACACTCTTCCATGCTTGTCTTTAGGTTGAAGAGAGAAATACGTATTCAAATAATAAAAGCTTATGAAAGATTTTCTGCGCATATTGAAGCGCTTCGTTCCTCCTTATAAGAAGTATTTAGTCGGTAATATTCTGTTTAATATACTTTCTGCAATCTTGAATCTGTTTTCTTTTGCCTTGATAATACCTATTTTGCAGATTCTGTTTAAAATAGACAAAGGCATTTATACATATATGCCTATGGCTATCGATTGGGGAAGTTGGGATTCGATAAAAACTTTACCGGAAATTTGGAAAAACAATTTCTTTTGGTTTGTAAGTGATTTGATAGAACGGGATGGTGGTTCGTTTACATTAATTGTATTAGGTGTTTTCCTGGTAGTCATGACCTTCCTGAAGGTTGCTTCCATGTATCTGGCATTTTATATGATGATTCCCATTCGTACGGGTGTGGTTCGTGATATCCGGAATCAGATCAACCGGAAAATTACACAACTTTCTTTAGGCTTTTTCTCGGAAGAACGAAAAGGAGATATTCTGGCACGCGTCTCAGGCGATGTGAATGAAATAGAAGCATCTATTATGAGTTCACTGGATATGTTATTTAAGAATCCTATATTGATAACTATTTATCTGGTGGGCATGATTTTAATTAGTTGGCAATTGACGTTGTTCGTATTTATTTTGCTCCCTTTTGCGGGATATGTAATGGGACAGGTCGGAAAGAAACTGAAACGCCGTTCGCTGGAAGGTCAACAACAGTGGGGAGCGTTGATGAGCCAAATAGAAGAAACTTTGGGTGGATTACGCATTATCAAGGCCTTTAATGCGGAGAAAAAGATACAAGATCGTTTTGAACGTGCCAATGAACAGTTTCGTCAGACGACAACACGGGTATATCGCCGTCAGCAGATGGCTCATCCGATGAGTGAATTTTTAGGGACAGCAACCATTGCTATTGTCTTGTGGTATGGCGGTTCACTGATTTTGAGCAATAACAGTTCGATTGATGCGGCAACTTTTATTTATTACTTGGTGATTTTCTATAGCATCATCAATCCGGCGAAAGATTTGAGTAAAGCGGCCTATGCGATACAAAAAGGATTGGCTTCAATGACGAGAATTGATAAGATATTGATGGCCCAGTCGGATATTAATGATCCGGAGCAGCCAAAGCCGGTATCATTTACACGTTCTATTGAATATCGGAATGTCTGGTTCCGTTATCGGAATGACTGGGTGCTGAAAGGAATCAACTTGACAATTCCTAAAGGCAAGACGATTGCGCTGGTGGGGCAGTCCGGTTCAGGAAAAAGTACATTAGTTGATCTGCTGCCTCGTTTCTATGATGTTTCAGAAGGTTCAATAACGATCGATGATACTGATATTCGCCAGGTGAAGTTGGTCGATTTGCGAGGCCTGATGGGAAATGTAAACCAGGAGGCTATATTATTTAATGATACCTTTTACAATAATATAGCTTTTGGCGTTGAAGGAGCAACGAGAGAGGAAGTAGAAGAAGCGGCGAAAATAGCCAATGCACATGATTTTATCATGGCTTCCGAGAATGGTTATGATACGAATATTGGTGATCGAGGAGGAAAACTGTCGGGAGGACAGCGTCAGCGAATCAGTATTGCTCGTGCTATTTTAAAGAATCCTCCTATTTTGATTTTAGATGAAGCTACTTCTGCTTTGGATACGGAGTCAGAGCATCTGGTTCAGGAAGCTTTGGAAAATTTGATGCGTAATCGAACAACTATTGTTATTGCGCATCGTTTGTCGACGATAAAGAATGCAGATGAAATATGTGTCATGCACGAAGGTGAAATTGTTGAACGTGGTTGCCATGAAGATTTACTGAAACTGAATGGCTATTATAAGCGTTTGTGTGATATGCAAAGTTTCTAACTTAAATAATACAGGTAGATAATGAAAAAACTGGTAAGTAAAATATTCCGTGGCAGTTGCTGTATGCTCCTTCTGCTGGGATTATTTTCATGTGAAGACTGGCAGGTAAAGAGAGTCCATTCGTCCGTTTATTATTTTGACAGGCCGGCACGAATGTGGGAAGAATGCCTCCCACTGGGAAATGGCCGGTTGGGGATGATGCCTGATGGCGGACTCGATAAGGAGCAGGTTGTATTGAATGAGATTTCTCTTTGGTCTGGTTGTAAACAGGATACGGATAACCCTCAAGCGAGCTATGCTTTGCCGACCATACGTCGGTTGCTGTTTGAAGGCCGGAATGATGAGGCACAGCAATTGATGTATCAGACATTTGTCTGTAAAGGTGCCGGCAGTGGACTGGGTGATGGAGCAGAAGTTCCCTATGGAAGTTATCAGTTGTTAGGTAATTTGGATATTCAGTACCAATACAATTCAACAGATTCTGTCTCAAATTATCGCAGACAACTGAATTTGGAAGATGCCGTATCTACTACTTCCTTCAAACGTGGCAGTGTTACTTTTATGAGGGAATCGTTTACTTCGTTTACGCAAGATGTTGGAGTGATTCATCTGACGGCTGATGTGGAGAAAGCTTTGAATTTCTCTTATACAATGAATCGCCCTGAACATGCAATCTTGCGTTTGGAGGGAAATGATTTATGGCTGGAAGGTCAATTGCCGGATGGCGTTGATACAACGGCTTGTCGAGGAATGAAGTTTGCGGCTTGTACACGGGTGGTTTTGCCTAAAGGTGGTTTAATCGTAACCGACAGTAGCCGGATTACCGTACAGAATGCATCTGAAGCCATCCTGTTGGTTAGTATGGCAACAGACTATTTTGCATCGGATTATCTTGAACGGATTTCACAGCTGCTTGATGAGGCTGCCGGAAAAAGTTATATGGCACTCGAACGGGAACATTCGTCTGCCTATCAGCAGTATTTTAATCGTGTTTCTTTAGATTTAGGAAGTTCAGAACGTGATTTTTGGCCAATAGATAAACGATTAGCCGCCTTTGCGCAGGATAAAAATGATCCAGGTTTACAAGCTTTATATTTTCAGTTTGGGCGATATTTGTTAATCTCATCTACGCGGTTAGGTTTGTTGCCTCCTAATTTGCAGGGTCTGTGGTGTCATACGATTCATACGCCGTGGAATGGCGATTATCATTTGAATATTAATTTGCAGATGAATCATTGGCCGGCTGAAGTTACCAACTTATCAGAATTACATATGCCTTTGATTGAATGGACTAAGAAACAGGTGGCAAGTGGTGAACGCACAGCGAAGGCTTATTATAATGCCCGGGGTTGGGTAACACACATTTTGGGAAATGTGTGGGAATTTACGGCTCCAGGAGAACATCCGTCGTGGGGAGCGACCAATACTTCTGCAGCTTGGTTATGCGAACATTTATATCAGCATTATTTGTATACGAAAGATACGGCTTATTTGGCTGATGTTTATCCAACCATGCGTGGTGCTGCTCAGTTCTTTGTTGATATGCTGGTGGAAGACCCTAAGTCGAAGTACCTGGTAACAGCACCGACAACTTCACCAGAGAATGCTTATCGGTTGAATGGAAATACTGTAAGCATTTGTGCGGGTTCGACTATGGATAATCAGATTATTCGTGAGCTTTTTACTAATACGATTGCGTCTGCAGAAGTATTGGGTACAGATTCGGATTTTGTTAAGATCTTGGCCGAAAAGAAGGCTCGCCTGATGCCGACATCTATTGGAAAAGACGGACGTATTATGGAGTGGTTACAGGAATATGAAGAGGTAGAACCGCATCATCGTCATGTTTCTCATTTGTATGGATTATATCCGGGGAATGAGATTTTATTGGATAAGACACCAGAATTAGCTGAGGCTGCCCGTAAGACTTTGGAAATACGAGGTGATGAAAGTACGGGTTGGTCGATGGCCTGGAAGATTAATTTCTGGGCTCGCCTGCATGATGGAGATCATGCCTGGAAGTTACTGACGGATTTACTACGTCCTTGTGTAGATACAGGTACAAATATGGTGAATGGCGGAGGAACGTATCCTAATCTTTTCTGTGCACATCCTCCTTTTCAGATAGATGGTAATTTTGGTGGTTGTGCTGGTATGGCTGAAATGTTGCTTCAAAGTCAGAATGACTGTATTGAAGTGCTACCGGCATTACCTGCGGCCTGGCCGAATGGAAGTTTTTCAGGATTAAAGGCTCGGGGCGGTGCAGAAGTATCGGCGGAATGGAAGAATGGAAAAGTAGAAGTAATGAGAGTAAAAGCTCTTTGTAAAGGAAATTTCCGTGTAAAGCTTCCTCGGGAAAAATCAGCTCCTGTCAGTTTGCTGTTAAATCAGAAAGCGGTTTCTTTGCCAGTGGTTGATGGGATGATCATGATTGATATGCAAATTGGTGATGAACTTGCTGTATTATATTAATAGCATAATACAATTATATTATTGTATATAAAAAAGAAGGTGTGTCAAAAAGCACACCTTCTTTTTTAGCACAAAGCCCCGACTTTCACAAGCTGGGGCTTTGTTATTACCTAAAGATTTTGTATCTTTAAGCATAAAGATTTACACATATGACAAAGATACATTTTCGTCCATACACTCCCAACCAAACGGTACTTTTTCCGCAAAGAATCGATGAAGATATTGCAGAAAACGATCCTGTACGCATGGTTGACGCTTTGGTTGAAAGCCTGAATCTTGAAGGTTTCAGGAAGTTATACAAAGAATACGGCCGTAGTCCTTACCATCCCAAGATGATGCTAAAGGTTATCTTGTATGCCTATATGAACAATATATACTCCTGCCGGAAAATAGAAAAGCATCTTCGTCGTGATATCCATTACATATGGTTAGCCGGTTATGAGAAACCGGACTTCATTACTATCAACCGTTTCCGTAACCGGGTGAAGAAGGAAATTAACGAAGTGTTTACCCAAACCGTACTTCTGCTTTCATCCAAAGGTTTCATCAGTCTGAATGTGGAATATATTGACGGAACAAAGATTGAGTCCAAGGCCAACAAATATACTTTTGTATGGCGGAAGAGCGTTGAGCGAAACCGTGAACGACTGATGAAGAAAATCAGTGTTTTGTTAAGCCAAATAGATGACGTCATCGCTCAGGAAAAAGCTTCGGAAAACAACGAGGAAATTGAGTTTTCCCCTTCCATGCTGACAGAAATGGCAGGAGAATTACGCAATGCCCTTGAACAGGCTTCAGAACCATCCACGAAAGAGCAGAAATCTGCACTGAGAAAGAAACGCAGGCAGCTGAAAGAACTGGAAGCACATAGAGATAAGCTTCAGGAATACAATAACCATCTGGACAATCTTCAGGACCGCAACTCTTATTCCAAGACAGACAAAGAGGCCACCTTTATGAGAATGAAGGAGGATGCCATGCGCAACGGTCAGACAAAACCCGGATATAATCTTCAGATTGCTACGGAAAATCAATTCATTATCGATTATTCTCTTTTCCCGAATCCGACTGACACCTTGACGATGATTCCCTTCCTGAAGTCCTTTGCCGACAGATACGGCCAGTTGGCTCATACGGTGGTTGCTGATTCCGGTTACGGATCAGAAGAGAATTACCACTTTATGTCGGAAAACGGGATGGAAGCATACGTCAAATACAATTATTTCCACATGGAGCAGCGGCCAAGATTTAAACCGAATCCTTTTAAATACGGGGCACAGAACGAAGCGTATAAAACGATATATTGAATAAAACAACACATCGCTTTATAATACAATAGGTTACGGGGAAGGATAGAAGGAACTCCCGCAAAACGAAACGTTTACGCAGGTTTAATTTCTGTTTACGTGGAGGGCTGTTTTGGTTGCATCGGTTTGGCGATTGCTTTAAATGGGCTTACATGAAGTTTACATGGTGTGTAAGCAGGAGAGGAAGATA
The DNA here is from genome assembly GCF_023744375.2 of Parabacteroides sp. AD58. NCBI lineage: Bacteria > Pseudomonadati > Bacteroidota > Bacteroidia > Bacteroidales > Tannerellaceae > Parabacteroides > Parabacteroides absconsus. The sequence continues at coordinate 3,346,515 of NZ_CP146284.1, forward strand.
GCGGTTGTAGGCCGCTTTTTTTATGCCTTGTTTTGGATTATATATTTCTAAAATATTCCATATAATGATTATTTAGTATATTTGCACTATAAAATATAGTGATATGGCAAAGGTTGTACATGTGCATTTGACGCACGGAATAGACGGAACAAAGCGAAGAGATTGGTATTTTAGTAGTATTTCGGCTGTTTATACGGTTTTGACGGCGGAACAGGTGGGTGCGACCAAGAATTATTTGTTACATGCTGGTCTGTCCGGTAATGGTACAGTATGCACTAAAAGGGCTATAATCAAGCAATCTACGCTTATTTCAGGGAGTAGGAGGGGAGATAGGTGAATAGATTAGAATGGCATTAGAACGAAAGAAAATCACCATTCGGCAGTTATTCTTGTAGGGGAGACTTATGGTCTCCTTTTTTTGTGCCCCAAAGGGACGATTGTCCCTTTGGGGTGACACTTGGAGTGACAGTTTGGAGTGACAGATTTTTGTATTTGGAGTGACAAAACACGGTTTTGAGATGGGGTAGTTGGCTGTGTGGTAAAATATGGTTTTTTGAATGATAGATGTAAAATAAGCCTCGATACACCCACCCTAAAAACCACCACCTACAAAAATTGCACATTATTATATAACGGATTATCAGTTCTTTTGGGGTGATTATATGGGGTAGATGGAGGGGAAATACCGAGGGAGGGGAACCTGAAGGTATGATTAGGGGTATCCGCAGGGTAACGTTTCATGTTCTCCGGATGGTAAAAGTGCGCTCTACCCTACATTTGCATCTCCAGAAGTGTACGCATCCGATGCAGGTTTCCCTTTTTCAAGATTCATTTGGCGAATTTGTTCTTTGAGACGGCCTATTTCAGCTGCTTGTTCTGTGATACGGTTGAGAAGTTCTGTGAGCATATCTGGAGATAAATTGGCAGAAGCTGCCTGGCTTTTGGTGGTAACAGAACTGTCTTGTGGGGATGTGTAAAGCATCTTTCCCCTATTCATTAATAACCAATCAGGTGAAATATTCGCATTTGCGCATATTTTTTCAAGTACATCAAATGAGGGCTTTCCTTGACGGCTACCAACTACATTTTCAATGACAGTAGGTGTTACTCCTATCGCCATAGAAAAGGCTCTTTTATTGCCATTATATTGTTCTTCGATAATGGTCTTTAAACGTTCGTTTATACTCATCATTGAATCTATTTTTCGCAAATGCGAATAATTTAACTCTTAAAACTTTGTTTATTCGCAAATGCGTATTATATTTGCATCGAGTTAAGAAATTAACGAGCGGCCAAAGATACAAAAAAGGGTCGAGAATAACGAATTTTAGCACTTAAAGAAAATGAACGAAGAAATCAAAGAATGGCAGACACAAAGCGTGAAGCACAAAGTAGCTTACGTGTTGATGATGGACGGTATCAGTTTCAGATACACTGAAGAGACCGGGATTGTGTTTTCCGCACCTGATTTTTATGTAAAGAATCTTATTCGGCGCTTGATGAGCTGCTACGGCGTGAGTTTGAAACCGATTATAAACGAATTTAAATAAGTGAGAAAATGAAAGCGAAAGTAATTATAGCGCAAGCAACGGTTGAAACAGCCGAACTTCTTTATGGATTGGTTAAGAAAGTGACAACGAAGACTGCTATCAAGTCTTATCCCAGTGTGGATTGTCAAGCTGTATTTTTCCCGGTTGATAAACACGATTTGGATTTTGTAAAGCAGGTGCTGACAGATCAGGGCTTTTCTTTCAAGGTTGAAAACGCAGAGTAATAACAATAAAAAAAGTGAGATTATGACACAGAAGGAATTTATGGAACGGGCAGGCGTTGTTCCCACATCAGAAGAGTTTGATTACATCCATGCAGTATATATGAACACCTCAATGGATAAGGACGAGTTCTGCAAGGATTTTAAGAAGCACGGAGGCAGCAGTGTGCTGCGTGATGTTCATGCGAGAGCTGTAAATTTTGAGTTGCAGGATAAGCAAAAGCAGGCACTCATCGAGGAGGTGGCAGAATTTCTAATTGGCAAAGCGTGTGCCTACGAGGATACGGACTTCTATAAACAGGCGGTGAAACTTGTCGGACAAAAGAAAGTGACACGCATGAAACTGGAGATGGATTTGCCCTTGTGGAAAGAAGATAAGGAATACATAAAGGAAAATCTGAAATAACATGGCTGACAACCCGTGCGGCATTAAGAGATGGGTGGCGGTGTGGAAAGACACATGGGGTACTGGTTGTTTGCGTCAGGGTTCGATTCCCTGTACTCTACAAAGGTGTTAAAATGTATTATAAATAAGTGGAATATGAAGAAGTATATTCATGTAACAAGTGAGGATCGTCAGTTTTTGGCGAAGGCTTTCAACGTAAGCAACGTGACAGTTTGGAAAGCCCTGCGTTTTGAACAGGATACGGATACCATCCGTAGGATCCAGAAGGCCGCCCGTGAGCGTGGTGGTATTGTTATGGCGGTGGCTCCGGTTATGGAGACACTACACGACCATGATAACGTGATACGCCAATATTTTCCGAATGGCGCGTTGTTGGAGATCAGTAAAAACGACAGCACGGGTGTGGTGACTTATAAAGGGGAAGAGGTGAGACATTATGATAATGTGACATTTTCCAATATAAACAGCATCCAAAATTTTGCGGCCGCATTGAAATAAGGAGGTGTGAGTATGGAATTTTTCGATAACAAACTTTGCATATCGGTACGTGAGCTTGAGGCTGACGGTATTTTGACACAGGATTACTGCCGTCAACTTGCTGCACGCAACAGGCTGAAGATGGCTCGCTCCGGTGGTGGAAAGGGAAATTACGCTTTGGTTGTTGTCGATAGCCTTCCAACAGAATATCAAGATCAAGTAAATGAAAAACATCCTGGTGGTGCCGTTATTCTTTTGCGTGGCTGGATAATATCGAATTACGAACTTGATCAGGCTGCCGTCGCTTTCTTTATGGATTGGGCTGCCCGGCAGTCCAGCGATAAGGCTTCTGATGAGCTTGCCAGAAAGTATGCGATAAATGCTTCAGTGCTGAATACTTGTATCAAGTTGTACAATCGTAGTCGTGATTATCGAAAGTTAATGGGAGAGAAGTATGATTGGAGCATGATGGCTACTACCATTGAGACGCTGCGCGAAGAGTTTGGGCATGATCTGCCGGTGAGTACCTTGCGTTTCCGAAAGAAGGTGAACGAGTACAAGCAGTACGGTTATGAGTGCCTTATCAGTGGAAAGTTCGGTAACCAGTGCGCAAGGAAAGTGGATTACAAGACCGAGCGTCTCGTGCTGAGCATCACGGTGCTGCCGAACCAGCCTTATGGCAGTGACGTACACGAGATGTATATCTCCTTTGTGTGCGGTGAGTTGGAGGTATGGGATTTGGAAACCGGGGAAATATTCAACCATAACGATTTTACGGATAAGAACGGTGATCCGAAAGAACTGAGCGAAAGTACCATTCGCAACATCTTGAACAAGCCGGCCAACCAGGTACTCATAGAGAAAAAGCGTCGTGGGTGGTCGGAATTCTACCACGAGCAAATGCCACACATGCACCGCCACAGTGGGGAGTTCTCCTTGTCCCAGATTACGATGGATGACGTGGATCTTCCGCGTCGCATGAAGGGTGGTGAATACGTACATGCTTATTATGCCTACGATGTGGTAAGCCAGTGCCGTGTGGGGCTTGCTTACGGCCGTGATAAAGACGAAGCCCTTGTGGTTGCCTGTTTCCGGGATATGTTCCGCCTGATTGAGCGTAACGGGTGGGGGATGCCTGCCGGTATCGAGGTGGAGCAGCATTTGATGAGCAAGTACAAGGAGGGCTTCCTGAAAGCCGGTGAGGTGTTCAAGTTTGTGCGTTTTTGTGCACCGTTGAACTCTCAGGACAAATATGCTGAGCCGTTGAACGGTGCGTTCAAGACTACCATCGCCCATAAGAACCATGAAGGGGTGGGTCGTTGGTACGGTAAAGGGGCACGGCGTGTGGATCAGAAGAAAATCAGCGACAGTGGGAACCATACCTACGAGGATAGGAAATATTATACGTTTGAGGAACTTGTGGCAGATGACCGCAGGGATTGTGCTGAATGGAACAACACGCTGCACCCCAACCAGAAGAAATATCCGGGCATGACCCGCTGGGACGTGCTTGTGGCGAGGATCAACCCGACTCTGCGCCCGCTTGACAAACTGACCCTGAGCCGTTATATCGGCGAGAGGGTGGAAACAAGCGTGAGACGGAACAGTACGGTACGTGTGGCGTACGCTGACTGGTGGCTGAGCGGTCCGGAGGTTCTTGAGAAGTTGGAGCCTAATAACCGCAAGGTGACGGCTTTCTATTTGCCGGATGAGGAAGGCAAACCGACTGATGTGTTCCTGTATCAGAATGACCGCTATATCGACAAGGTGCGCCCGGTTGTGACTTATAGCCGTGTAATGGCGGAACAGACCGAAGAAGATAAGGCAGCTTATACGGAACAGGCAAAGATAATGAGTCACTTTGACAAATGGGTACGTGATAACGCTATCGGTCAGGTAGGTGTGGCACCGGTCCAACGTGAGGAAGAAGATGAGGAAACGGAAAGCCTTGTATTACCTACGGCACCTGTTCCTGAAGAACCCGATGAAGCTTACGAATGGCAGCCGACCAATATGGCGGCAATGGCTATTGGAGATATGTAAGAATACGATTAGAATAACATTATAACAGCGTTTGAATTATGATTACAGAAGCGCAAAAACAGAAGATTTTGGGAGCGGTAGCCGCCAACCGTGCGAACTATCCGAGTGACGCCAAACACGCCGCTTCCCTTGGCATCAGCACATCGGTGTACAGTGCCATTAAGAACGGACAGACGGACAAGGCTCTTAGTGATGCCAACTGGATAAGTATAGCCCGTCGTTTGGGTGTGAGCCTCCGTGCCGATATGGAGTGGAAGGTTGCCAAGACCGCCACGTTCGAGTATATAACCGCCCAGCTGGAGTTCTCCCAGCAGTCGAGCCTGTCGGCTATCCTATGCGACATTCCAAACATCGGAAAGACTTTTACCGCAAGGTATTATGTGCAGAACCACAAGAATGCCGTGTATATCGACTGCTCGCAGGTGAAGACTAAGCTGAAGCTGGTGCGTAAGATAGCTGCGGAGTTCGGAGTGGATGCCAAAGGTAAATATAGCGATGTATACGAGGATTTGACTTATTACCTCCGTTCCATTGAGAATCCGCTTATTATTTTGGACGAGGCCGGGGATTTGCAGTATGAGGCGTTCCTTGAGCTGAAGGCTTTGTGGAATGCCACCGAACGCAGTTGTGCCTGGTATATGATGGGTGCGGATGGTTTGAAAGAAAAGATCAACCGTTCGATAGAATGTAAGAAAGTGGGCTATACCGAGATGTTGAGCCGTTATGGAGACCGTTACAGCAAGGTGACACCTGATGACGGCAAGGAGCGTGAGGCGTTTTTGAATGCCCAAGCTCGGACGGTGGCTAAAGTAAATGCCCCGGCAGGTGCGGATATAGCGCAGATTGTACGCAAGACACGTGGAGGTCTGAGACGGGTGTATACGGAGATTGAGAAGCTAAAAATGACCGCGCAATGAAACGAGCATATAGTCCGAAAGACATAGCCGCCAAGAAATGGGTGACGTTGCCGTGGGGCGAGAAATGGAACAAGCCTTTCGGGTTCCCTGCGGAGAACGCCTCCTGGTTCATTAGCGGTGCCAGTGCCAGCGGAAAGAGCAGCTTTGTGATGCAGCTTGGCAAGGAACTGTGCAAATACGGCCTTGTGTTGTACTTGAGCTATGAAGAGGGCGTGAACCAGACATTCCAGCGCCGTATGGAATATTTGAAGATGAACGAGGTACAAGGTAAGTTCCGTGTGGTTGTGGACGAGACCTATGAGGAACTGATAGACCGATTGAAGAAGCCGAAGTCCCCGAAGTTTATCATCGTGGATTCGTATCAGGTGTCGGAATGGGAGTATCCGGATGCGGTAGCCTTGATGAAGCGTTTCCCGAAAAAGTGCTTCATCTGGATCAGCCAGGAAAAGAAGAGCCAGCCGATGGGAGGCGGTGCGATCCGTTTGCGTTATATCTGCGATATGAAGATCCGGGTGGTTGGTTATAAGGCGTATTGTCAAGGCCGTGCCATCGGTGAGGCCGGCAGTTATTACGTAGTATGGGAAGAAGGGATCATTCAAACGAGTAATAACCTGTAATTATGGACAAGCTGAAGATGAGACGCAAGAATCTTCTGTATAAATTGCGTCGGAAAGGCTTTCGGTGTTCTACCAGGGAACGGGTGATATTTTGCCCCTACGGTAGCACCCCTTTGATTGTGGTCCAGATACGGCGGCTTTGCAAGGAATATGATTTTAAGGTGCAATTTGAAATAGTGTGACGATATGGAAAAAAGTGAGACGAAGATCTGCTGCATTTGTGGCAGGAGATTTACGGAACCGGGCAATAGCCCCGTTCCTGTGAGACAGGAGGGCGAGTGTTGTCGGAACTGCAACTGGACGATAGTACTGCCGGAAAGATTCAAAAGAAGCAAACAACTAAAAAAAGAAACGATGGAAAAAGACAAGGTTTACATCAGCGGGGCAATAGCCCACTACAACATTGACGAGCGCAAGGGTGCGTTTGCCAATGCGGAACAGAATTTGAGAAATATGGGCTTTTCCCCGGTCAATCCTTTTAAGAACGGGCTGCCGGATGAGGCCCATTGGAGAGAGCACATGCGGGCGGATATCGCCCTACTTCTGGATTGTGAGTATATCTATATGCTGAAGGACTGGGAACTGAGTAAAGGCGCGAAGCTGGAACTTGACGTGGCGAGTTCATGCGGCATTAAAGTATTGTTTGAATAAAAATGGCCGATATGGGAAAAATAAAAATGGAAACCGGTGTCGTGGTGATAACGTTGACCGCTACGGTATATAGAGGAATAATTCGTGAAACCCACTCCTCACGCATAGGATTTTGCGGGGAGTACAATAAGGAAATACTTTCTAAGATGGGTGATGAGTTCAAAAAGATATATGCCGGACAAATCGAGGCTGAATACAAAGGTAAATCAGTGAAACCGGATAAGATAATTTATCGTGTCAGTACCAAATCAACGGAATGTGAAATGATTCTTAATGGCAAATGATATGGCACAGGAAGTAACCAATTTCGCCCGGTTTTACGCTTTGTTCAACAAGCTGCCGTTCAACGGAGACCGGGAAGAGTTCAAGAAGTCCATCGTGTTGCAGTATACATGGAACCGGACAGACAGTCTTCGTGAAATGACGAGGCTTGAATATAAGACCTGTTGTGAGGGATTGGAGAAATTGGCCGGTGTGGACGAGCGTCGTCAGAAGATGCAGGAGGAGCTTAAATATTGGCGCAGCGTGTGTTTGAGACTCATGCAAAAAATGGGAATCGACACTTCGGACTGGGCGCGTGTCAATGACTTCTGCCGGAATCCTCGGATTGCGGGAAAGACGTTCAGTCAAATCTCTTCGGACGAACTGGAACAACTGGCTGTAAAGCTGCGCTCTATCCGGCGCAAGGGCGGGCTCAAGGAAAAAAAGAAAGAGGAAGTAAAACAACCGGCGGCGGTGACCTATATGTTCATAGACACCAAAGCCCCTAAAAATTGACGGATATGGATAAGAGATTCAAGGAGCTGCTTGAGAATGTCAAGAACCAGATACTTGACGTGTTCCCGGAAATGGATCGGGATGATCGGGAAGAGTTTTTCAACAGGCTGAACGAGTGGTCTTATGAGAAATATGAGGAAGCCCTGTTGGAAAGCGAGTTGGAAACGCCAGATTATAGCGAGGAGGATTAGTATGGGAATTGACGATCAGAACAAGCTGGTTAATGCCGGTTTCCAGATAATCCGTAAGGACGATTATCCTTCCCCGAGGATTAAGTTTTGTACAGGCCGGAATGGAAGTTGGAAGACGTATAAGAAGTTTGAGACAAAGGCTGAAAGAGACAGGGCGTTTGCCTTGCTTTTGAAGGATGAGAAAATAATCAGTGATTAACCATCAAAATTTGTTACAATGGCAAAAAGAGAAAAGAAAGTGATCATTACCGGCGTGACCAGGGAGGCCGCCGACGAAGCGTTTGCAAATTATGCGAAGGCAGATGCGCAGAGTGCGAAGATTACGGCGGACATCGAGCTTCAGTGCGCGAAGATCCGTGAGAAGTACGCTAACAAACTGGCAGAGCTGGAAGGAGAGAAGGAAAAGGCGTTCGACACCTTGCAGGCCTATGCCACCGAGAACCAGGCAGAATTGTTCTCCAAGAAAAAGAGCCTTGAGATGGCGCACGGCGTTATCGGTTTCCGTACCGGAACGCCAAAGTTGAAAACCTTGAAAGGCTTCACGTGGGCGAGTGCGTTGCAGCTTGTCAAGGAGTTTCTTCCCGGTTACGTGCGCCAGACGGAGGAGATTGCCAAGGACAAGCTGCTTGCGGACCGTGACACCGAAGAGATGGCTCCGCAGATGGCCAAGTGTGGCATACAGGTGGCCCAGGACGAGACATTCTATGTTGAACCGAAAAAGGAGGATGCCGCATGAAACATAACGTAGAGAAGACCCCAAAAGTAGCCCTGTGCCGTGCTTGTCACGGCACGGGTGTCATACAGAGAACGACCGAACTTCCTTCCCGGATTTTCAGAAAAAAGAAAGTGAATATTACCGAGGAGGCTTGTCCCCAGTGTGGCGGCAGCGGCCGGGTGATAGTGAGCGCGAAGATGGAACTGGACATTCAACCATATAATCCAAAGAAGGAGTAAGCGATGGCAAAGCGACGCGGAGTAAGTTATGAGAAACGTGTGGAGGAGATAAACAGGATATACGACCAATATGCCAAACGCGGTGTACCGAACCGTGAGATCTGGCGGCGGTACGTATATCCTGTATATGCCGTTACCGAACGTACATTCTACAATATACTCAACGCGAGCGCGGATGCGAGCAAGAAAATAGCTGACGAGGAGACCCGCCAGCTTTTACTCTTTAATGACGATGACTATGAACAAGGACGTGCAGAAGATAATCGCCCGGATCCTGCAGGATATCCGGGTGGAGATGACAGATGAGTTCGACCGTAATTTTGAGCGTCAGGCTTTTTTCTCCGAGGCATGGCAGCGGCGTAAAAGCCCGACACGTCCCGGAGGTTCTATTTTGATAGATACCGGCCGGCTCAGGCGGAGCGTTTCCAGCCGGACCACGGAGAACAGCATCACGTTTTACACCGACCTTCCGTATGCGGCCATCCACAATGACGGCGGGGAGATAAGGGTGACAAAAAAGATGAAGCGTTACTTTTGGCATAAATACTACGAGGCGACCGGTTCTTTCGGGCGCAGGAAGAATGGAGAGAAACGCAAGGACAAACGTACCGTGCAGCTGACCGGCGAGGCGGAGTTCTGGAAGTTCATGGCGTTGAAAAAGGAGGGCAGCATGATCAAGATTCCCCGAAGGCGTTTCTTGGGGGTTTCTCCCGAAGTGGAGAAGGCTGTCCGTGAAATCATAGAGGAGAATATAACGGAATATTTCAATGTTGAATTTGATATAAGACGGAAATGAGAAAGGAACTTTATAATATGCTCTGCAAGGAGCTGAAGGAGGTGGGCGGAGGCTTGATAAAACACATCGACCTGTGGAACCACAATGTGGAGTTTATCGAGCAGGAGGAGAATTGGGAACGCCCTGCCGTATTCGTGGAGTTCTGCCCGATACGCTGGAACGCGATTGTGGACGGGGTGGAATATCGGGCCGAACCGGAAGTGAAACTGCATATCGTGACGGACTGGGCCGGTGCAGCCAACGAGGGCAGTCCGTTCAAGGAAGAGGCGTTGGAGGTGTTTGACCTGCCGGAACTGATACATGAGCGGCTCTCGTGCATGGATGGCGATACTTTCATGGCATTTGACCTTGTGGAGAGCCAGACGAACCACAACCACGAGGAGATCGTGGAAAATATCGAGGTGTATTCGTGCGTGGCCTTCAAACGGCTTCGATAAACGGCCATGTTCAGACAGTAAAGCCTCCGGCGGACAAATTACCGCCGGAGGCTTTCTATTTCAACAGGGGGCAAAGAAACGCCGTCAGGCAGCCTCTTTTTTGAACAGCATCATGTCCGTGTAGGATGAGCTGTAGTTTATGTGGGCGTTGAACTCCATCCGGGTACATCCCTCGAACGGGTTGCCGATATTTTTGTTTTTCCCGATCCATTCGCACAGCTCCAGGATGGAGGATTTGTTTGAGGTGAAATAGACGAACGGATGCCCGGATAGCACGTTCAGCACGTCGAGGTAATCCGACATACGCCAACTCATATTGTAAGTACCCACGTCGGTGGAAAGGTACGGCGGGTCCACCAGGAACACCACGCCCGGCGTGTTTTTGTACCGGTTGAACAGCTCCTTGTAATCGCAGGAGACGATTTCCAGCCCCTCCAGATAATCCGTGCACTCCGGATAGTCCGCTTTCCGGATGTTGTTATAAAGGGCTTCCTTCCGCATCTCCGGTACGTTCAGTTTATATTTCATGGAGAACATCAAAGAGGAGGACAGGGTGATGAAGTCCACGTAACCGGTCTCGTGCTCCTCTTGGAGGATACGGCTGAAGATGCGCTCACGCAGTTCTCCGGTTATGGTCTTGTGCCGTGGAACGGAATTCCCTACCATGGCACGCAGGTCGGCGATCAGCCGGTTTGTCCTTGGGATGTTTTCCAACCGCTTGTGGTAATTGTCGAAATCGTTGTATATGACCGTGGCTTCCGGCTTGCATCGTTTGGTGATGTGTGATAACAGGCCGGAACCGCCGAAAAGGTCAACGAATACCGTGCTTTCCGGATATTGTTCCAATACTTTCATAAACTTGCGTGCGAACATGCGCTTTTGGCCCACGAATGGCAGCGGGGCTGACAGATACGTCTTTTTCATACGTTCAATTCGAATTTTACGTTAGGATTTCCGGCAAGCAGTTCTTGTGTGCGTGTGACGTTGTTCTCGTAAATATGCACGTTGCCGAGGTTGATTGTGATGGATTTCAGGGGTAGTTCTATTTGCCGGGATATAAGGTACAGGTGATAGATGTCCGCCGGTAATCCGAGGTTGGCGTCCGAGCTACGCTGGTAGGCCGTCAGGACCAGTTCGCCTTGTTCGATCTGGAACTGTACGAGGCTGAGGCATGGTGCCTGGTTGCTTTCCGTGCCGGTCGAACCGAGGAACAGCACGTAGTTCTTGCTGCTTCGTTTTTCCCGGTTGATTTTGCCAATCAGAGGTGGCAGCTTCTCGAAATAGGTAGGGTAGGAGTTCACGAGGATGGAGCCGCAGTAGTCCCACCAGTTTATCCCGGCTTCCCGGTATTTCTCAACCTGTCTTTCCCCGCTCATGAAGAGCGACAGTTCGCTTCTGAGCTTTTTCCGTGCGATATTGTGTCCCTCGAAAATATCGAGCAGTTCCGCAGGGGACAGCGTTACCGTCTCGTTCAGTAGGTAACGGCTTTCGCCTTTTCTGCCTTTTTGTGTCTTGCCGTCGGCAAGTACCTTTTTCAGGATTTGATAATACTTGTTCATGGTGTGTCGTTTTGATACCCTGCAAAGGTACCGCGCCGTTATCCCTCTTCAATGGGGAGGCTGTCCCATTACACTGCAAACGGGTTACAGTCGCTTTGCAGCCGTTTGATGAGCGTGTATACCTTTCGCTCGCAAACATTATAACGTTCGGCCAGTACTGCCACGATGTAGGAAACCTTTTCGCCTTCGTCCAACAGCCTGTTGTAGTCATTGTATAGTTCGATATACTGTACGTCTTCCATCCGGATTCCCACTTTCCGGCATGTTTTCAGCATTCCTTTATTCAATTTCAGTATCTCAATTACTTTCATATTCAACAAAAATTAGTACTTTTGCACTGTCTCACTTATTAAACAACAACGAAAACACCCAAATGGGGTGGCATGAGGGCATTGCCCCCGGCCGCGCTCCATTTGGGTGCGTTGTGTTTAATAGTAAGTGAGACGACTGTTTTAACAGGCCGGGGGCTTTTTTTACAGCCTTACCCCCGAAGGCTTTTTTTAATCTACCGCATATAGCGACAAATCAAATACATCTTTCTTTTTCCATCCGTCGGCCAGCGTGTTTTGGATATGCTGCATGGCTTTCGTATAGAAGTCTGTCAGGTCTTCCAGTGTAGCAAACTCGCGATAGACCGGTTCGGTGTCCGTCCCGAATTTGAACACGACCGGAAGAGTCGCCCCTGCTGTTTGCACGGCAAGGTCGTAGGCTGCCTTGTAGTTGAACTGGTTCTCGCTTGACAACCATACCGGGACATTCTCGTAGGTGAAACCTGATAGGATATCCTTGTCGGTTTCCCGGTTGTGCCATGTTATGACCGTGGAGCGTATCTCGTCTTCGGTGGGTCGATGGTCGAACTCCTCTTCCATGTAGGTGGCCGATCCGTTCTCTCCCGGCTGCACGTCCCATCGGACACGCCATTTGTTTTTAATGGGGTTTATGCATTCAAGCAACCGTACCCCGATGTTTCCTTCCACTTTTTTCATCAGCTGAATACATACTTGGTTCTACCTTTGCCGAAAGTTTCCGTCCGAATGATGGTCTCAAACGGAAATCCGTCCGGCATTTCACTCACTTGCGCGAGGATGTTCTTCATCTCTTCCGAGTTGGTGAAGAACTTCTTGGCCTCGCCATTCATCTCGATGGCTACGATACAGCGGTCCTCGCCTTGTTCGGTGCGGATGCCGGTCTCGAAGTCCTTCACGATGATGGGTAAGTTCACTAATTCCCGGATGCTTACCACGGAGCCGGGAAAACGTTTCTTGCCGTCTTCCGGCTTGTAGGAAACGTTCAAGTCTTTAAATGATCTCATTTTTTTGCCTGTTAATTTATTAAACAACATATTGCAGTCGGCGTGCTTGGCCATCCCATAGAAGGAAGCGACCAGTTCACGCCTTCTTTTCCTCGATTTGACCTCGTGCATTTTTCGGGCGAACTTCTGTTTGATGCGCTTGCGTAGGCGCACATGGTCGGGGTATATGACATATCCCAAGAAGTCTATGCCCTCGTCCACCGGGAATACACGTTCATTAGGCTTTACGGTAAGCCCGATTTGTGTGACCTGGAAGTGGACGGCATCACGAATCTTCCACAATTCTGATTTCGCGTCACCGAGTACCACGCCGTCATCGCAATAGCGGTAGAAATGGCGGACGCCGTACTTGTCCTTTAAATAATGGTCTAAAAAAACAGACAGGAGCAGGTTGCCCAACCCTTGCGACGACCTCAGCCCGATGCTGATTCCTTGCGGCATGAGCCTTACGAAGTTGTCAAGCATGGCGATGAGTTTCTTGTCCTTGAATACCCTCCGGACACAATACATTACGAAATCCTGCCCCACGCTCTCATAGAACTTGGAGATGTCGAATTTGTAGCAGTAGCGTGTTCCTTCCGGGTCTTCTTTCATGTCGCGGCGTATGTACTCCATGAGGTCGTGCATGCCGCGGTTCTTGATGCTGGCTGAGGTGGTACGGATGAACCGTTTCTTCAGGTGCCTGTCCACTACGGCCATGATTGCGTGGACGGCGATGCGGTCCTTCATGGTGAGTATCTGGATACGTCGCATTTTTCCACCCTCCACGATTTCCCTCTCCCGGTAATCCTTGACGGTGAATGTACCCGTCTTGATTTTTCCGGTAAGTTCCTGAAGCACCTCTTCCCTGTGCGCAAGCAGGTAACGTCCCTGGCGGCTTTTTTTTCGTTTGGAGCCACGGAGGACCTGGTTGAACGATTCCGCCATATTGGAATAATCGGCAATCTCTTCCACTATATATCCTTGCCTGTGCATTATAGCATCGTTTTTTTTGATTGTTTTACAAACGGAAGATAAGGGCCTTCCTTTCCCCGGGTCTGACTTCTTCGAGCTGACTTGAGCCTACCAAACTCCACCCGACGCGTGATTTTTCAGCTTTCCGCACCTGTGCGCTTTTGCTGTGGCTTGCTTCCCTCGGCACCACGGTAGGGGACACGTCCCCGGTGTTGTACGCCGATTGTTAGATTTCCAGACGGGAGCCGACATTCGTGTTCGAGTTCGATGCATCGTTATTCGCATTCGCATTCGACACGCCGCCATTCGCATTCGCATTGTTGTACCCGCGATAGACCACACGGACTATCAGGAAGCTCCACCGGGGTGCAAAGGTACGGATAAAAGCCAGTCCCCTTGTTAGATAACGAGGAAAATCAATGCAGCGATTGCTCCTCCGGTCACGGTGAGTGTCCAGTCCGTCCAGTCCCAACGACCGCCCCGGAGCTTGTCTTTGAGCTCCAGCGAGGAGGCTGCGATGGCGGCTGCGTATAAGGCCGCGTACGGTGTCAGGGCTGGCAGCCCCACGATAAAACCGCCTACCAGGTGTTTGTAGCGGTTACTTTGTTTCAAAAATGAAAGAATCTTGTTCATAAGCAATTGGATTAAAAAATGTTTTGTATATTTGCAAACACAGAAGCATTGAGGGAATGACGAGCAGGCGTTTTAGTCCAAAGTGTCGCCCTTGGTGCTTTTGTTTTTTTTATTCTACTATTATATCATTTACTGAGTATAAAAAGTATTTTATGCGGATATAACCGTTATCCCTTCTTGTTACTTCTTTGGCAACATTAAGCCTTACCCATTTTCCATTGATTTTAACTTTGAAGTAGAAGAAGTGTTCCACATTGTCCGTCCTTGGGTGAGTCAATGCGGAATCATCCACATATTCGGCACGTTCAAGGTGTGAATCCAGGTTCTTCAAGTCCTCCTTGGAAACGATGCGTGTCCGTCCGAATGTGTCGGAGAACAAGTGCTTGTTGCCCTCTTTGGTAAAGCCGATATTCAAGTCCTTGCCATTTATGTTCTTTTCCACTTTCTTTTGAAGTAGAGGCTCCATTTCATGCAGATAATGGATACGTTCGATAGCTCGTGCGGACTTTTCCCGGTCTCCGGCGCATTTTTGCAGTATTTTGCAGGCGGCGCACAGCTCGTTGTCCGGAACGAAGGCCAGTTTAAGTTTCCCTTTGGCCATATCACAATCCCTGCACCTTTTGATGGTGTATGGGTTGTAATCCGGCATGGTCTTCTGTTCTTTTCCCGGGTTGAACCGGAAGATGCCTTTGGTGTCCCTTTGAAGGGCTGACTCGCCCAATGCCATTGCCTCATCGTAGGGCGTTTCCGGATATTTGGATTTTCGTACCTGGACTACGGTGCACCTGCAGTTCCATCCATTTGGCGGGAAATACTCTTCCCAAAAGGGGTCTGCCATAGGTCGTGTTACCCCATGCAGTTCGGCATGTTCCGGGCGAACCTTGCCATCCCCGGCCGTCCGGTACTGGAGGTTGTAGCGGTCCCCGTCTTCTGCGAACCGTTCCCACTTGGCGGCCATAGTCGCCGAAGCCTGCACAAAGTTGTACTCTGCCCGGAGGTAGCCCCGATTATAGGTTTCGTCTATCTTCCGGACATCGTTCAAAAAGCGTTCGAACGTTTTTCGATTGCCGTTCTCATCCAGCAGGGAGGGGAAGGCTTCGTTCAGTTCATGGAACGTCTTTAGGCCTGAGAATATATAATCCGACCTCTGCAGGCGCCCTCGCATGGCCTCGGACATCTCCACCTGCCGGAATGAAGAGTCCAGGACGGAGGCGTGCGTCTCTATAAAGTCCTGCGCCTCTTCTGAAGCCAGTATGTTGATTTCAAGGTTTGCCCCCTGCTCCCGGAACAGGGCTTTCATCATGCGGTCGAACATCTCTGTAAGCTTGTCACGCATCAATTTTGCCTCGTCCTCTTTTGAGAGTTGGAGGGTATGATTGCCAAGCAATGAACTGTAGCGTAGATGCAGCCCCGAATAATCCTCGGGGCTCAGTCGAAAAAACGGGATAGCGTTCCAGCCTGTTTGTCGTCTTTCTTCTTTTTCGGATCTGCCGGGTCCGGCTCTTCCTTCGGTTCCTTCTCCTCGCACGGAATGCCGTATTTTTCCTCAAAGTACTGTGGCTTCACCTTGTAGTGCTGCAGTACCATTTCTTCGTAGGCTTTCTGCTGTTCGGGAGTGTAGTCAATGGAGTAGTCCCAATCAAAACGCAGTCCCTTGACAGGAAAACCGTGACGAACCATGCGCGGAATGAGTTGGTTGTTCACTATATCCCGCAGCATGTCGCAGTCACTTTCCACGAGGTTCTGGAACACTTCAAGATGCGTTTCAGACTGTGAGAGGCTGCTTCCGTCCTCAATGGTCATCGTTTGTCCGATGATAAGCTTTGACAGTTCGGAATTGGCCCGATCGATGCGCTTGTCATAGACATTGAATGCATCTCCCTTGCCGCTTTCCACAAATTCGATTTCGGTTTCCATTCCTGCCACCATGGAGAGAGCGGTTCCGGCTTCACGCAGCATCTTATCAAGGCGGTCGATTTCTTTCTGGTCGCGCGAGGTGGTGCGTGCTATACGCATGGGCATTCCGAATATTTCCCCGAAGGTATCCCAAAAAGCCAGCATATTCTTTTTGGGGATAGTCTGTGAAGCTGCCTTGAGATACAGCCCGAGGTCGTCAGGTCTGCCGGCCTCAATGAGCCAGTCCGAAAAAGGCGGCTGGCGGTAGTCTATACCTGTAGTCCAGTCCTGTCCGAGGTCGGTTATGACACGCCCATATTCAGGAATGACATGCTTACGCGGAATAAGCTTCACATCCGAATAACAGATGCAGCCGTCGCCGTCAGTGCAAAGGTCGCCCAATTCGATGAGCGAATGTCCCCAGTAGATGGAATCGAGCGCATATCGCATGAGCTGTTTGAACCAGGATTGGTCGAAGAAGTGTACCGCCTCCTCGTTCTCATCCCCTTTCACGTCTACGATTTTGAAAGAGCGTGCCATGACAAACCCTCTGCGCTGCTCCACGCATCCGGAGAGGTGAAGATCTATTTCCGCGTCCCGGTAGATGTCGTACAGGCGCTGGCGGCTGGGGCTGTCCACATTGATGGCCGACTGCCAGGCATCGCGCCAGTTCTTGATGTCCTTCCGGGTGAGTGCATCGGTGGTGCGCTGCAGGTCGATGACCATTTTCTGCACCCGCTTGATGTCTTTCCCCTTGGCCAGATTAAAATTGCCGTATGGCGTTTGCAGTACGTTTTTCGGTTTACTGGAAAACATACCGCTGAAAAAGTCTTTAATATCCATAGTCCTACCAGTTATGATGAAGCTGCTTCTGACAGCTGTAAACAAGTGAATTTCCGGACGGAAGCCCATCTTCTCCGACAGCCAGGGGCAAATCAGGGACAATTTTTCCGGCCTGTACGCCTTCAAGCCACTTGATGGCCCGTTCATATCGTTCCTTGCGTATCTCGCTTCCCATCTTTTGTGGCATGGCTGCGCTCATGTGGTAAAGTGAAATGTCGCAGGTGTACATGACAATGAGCCGGTTCCGGTGTTCATCCTGTGCAGAGAAAATGGCCGTACAGTCGTATTTCGGCCGTAGATAACCGGCAATTTCTTCCCGGGCTTCCGCTTCTGCATTGGTACGGTTTTCCGGGCTTACCTGGGAGATGACCTTCAATGCGTTGTCGCCGATGACAACTTTGTAATCTTCTTCTGTAATGAACATGACCTTATTATTTAGTGATGAATAATGCCATTTTTTCTATATCCCGGATAGTGGTTCCCTTGCGGAAACGGTGGCGGTGAATCAGTTCGCAGATATTCCTTTTGGGGACAACTTTCAGTTTGCCGCCCATATACAGGACGTAGTATTTTCTTCCGTAGAGCTTGGCATACTTGCAAGCACGGGCAACGGCACGTTTATAGCGCCATGCAAAAATCATTCTTTTAATCAGTTGTATCATGTTACCATATATTTTTGGCGGTCGGCCTTTTGCCGAACACCGGTTGAAAACTCTCCTGTCTTGAATTGCGCTGCAGCATCCAGATGGCTCCCTCGTCGGCATCCGGTGCATCATCGTGAATACGGCTGCCACGCTCCAGAGCCAAGGTCTGTTCGATTCCGGTCTGCATATCCGGCGATTCTTTCAACTTCTCATTGTAGAATACGAAACCGCGTTCCCATAATGGTGACACCGCTTCGATGCGCTGGAGCTTGTCCGGCTTCTTTCGTTTGTCCGGCATGATGGGCAGTTGGTATCCACGCAGATTTCCTTCTGCCTCAAACTCATCCAGAATGACATCCTGCATGAAGTTCGCTTCCATAAAGAACTGGACGGCTGCCGTATCGCGTGTACGCTCGTAGAGGTCGTAAAGCCACCGTACCATTCCGGAAACGGTATCCTGCCGGACGTAACAGTCTATAAGGTGCAGTTCCTTCCCAATCTTGCCCCAAAGGCGGCAAGCCTTGTAGTCGTTTGAAGTGGTCGATTTGAAAGAGGGGTCGGTATAGCAGACCAGCATTTCATACTTGGACAGTCTGGGCAGTTTCTTGTAACGAATCCAGTCTGCCCGGAAGATAGTGCCGTCCACGATGGGGTTGTGCATCATCTCCTTTTCCCATGCCCGGTAGCCTACGAAATCCCTGTATTCCTGCGCCTCCTCTTTCGTCCATTTTTCGCGCCATACCGGTTCTCCGTTCTTGTCTATTGCCTTGATGACGGATACATGTACCCCTTTTGTCTTGGTGAGATTGGCCAGCACCGAGTTTTTAGAAATGAGGTTCCCGACCATGATAAAGCGTCCCCGGCCCACATCCAGTGCACCAAAAAGGGCTTCTTTCACCCAGTCTGTAATGTCATGCACCCGTTTCTCATTGCGGCACAGTTCGTCGTCATCCAAGTCATCGATGACGATGTAGTCCGGGCGTGCTTCCCGGTCGCGCAGACCACGCGGAGACTGTCCGCGTCCGCAAGCCAGGAATTTCACCCCGTTGGCAGCCTTGAACTCCCCATCCTGCCAGGAGGCATTCCCCTGCTGCTTGCCGAAGTCGGCAATGATGCGCTGGTTGTGTTCCAGTTCCGCCTGAATATCGCCCAGCAGACGTGTGGCAGAGTCTTCGCTTTTGCCGACCACCACCATGAAATTGATGAGCCGCTTTGGTTGGAACATGAGCCATAATGGGACGAAGATGTCCATGTGAGTGGACTTGGCATGACCGCGCGGCCACATGAATACCGCCTTCAGGTTGGGCGTACCCCTTACTTTGGCCGCTGCCGCATTGTGGAACGGTGCATTGTGAATGGTGCGTATGGCTTCCCCGGTAGTCTTGTCACGCAAGGTGAGGAAGTGGGGAAAGTAATATTCGCAGAATGCGGCATAGTTACCCTGCAGCCGCAGAATGCGCCTGTCCCTTTGTGCCGGTGTCTCGCCTGCGAGCAGCGCCGTATCCGTAATGGACTGTACCCTTTTGCAGTGTTCTTTCCACTGTTCGTATGCCTGTTTCTTTTCCGCTGCTGTTGCCATGCCCTTGTTATTTTATGCCCATCTGTTCGGTTATGTACAGGTCCTGGTACTTGTTGATGGCCTTTACCAATTCCGGGGTCACATCCGGGTCGATTGTCGAGCGGTATTCGATCCATTTGGAAAATGCCATGAACACTTCGATGGCATCCACCACATTGGCCTTCTTGTCGAGCTTCTCGATGACCGCCGACAGTTTTGCCAGCTTGTCGCCCAGCCCGGCTATCAATGTGGGGTCATCCGACGAGTTCACTTGTGTGATAAGCGTGTCGATGGTGAGCAGAAGCTTGTTCACCAGTTCCGGCCGGGTGACGTTCTTTGCCGCCCTTGCTTCTTTCCACCCTTCGGAGGTACACCATTTGGATATGGTGACACGAGACACGTCCACCTTTTCCGCTATTTCCGTTTGCTCCATTCCGGAGAGGAATAGTGAGCGTGCGAGCGATTTCTTCTTTTCGATTTCTGCCTTTGTCATATTATAAAGAATATAGGTTTGAACGGCAGGTATTGGAATGACTGTACACCTGCCCGATTTGTTCGCAAAGTTGTCCGCTTATCGGTTTGCCGCCAAAATAATGTGTAACGGTTTCATAGAAGTGTGCAACCGTTGCACACATTTTTGGCGGCCCTGCGAGTGCTCCGTAATATTGCAGAGCCAACGCACAAAGGCGTGGCATGGAAAAATGAGTAAACGTGTAAGAATTTCAAATGACAGCCTGAACAGTTACGGAAGCCGCGTGCTGACATCGGGCATGAGTGTGGAGCAGTACTGCCGGAATCCGGTACTGCTGTACATGCACCAGCGCGGTAGCGTGATCGGTTATGTGAAGGATATCCGGGTGGAAGACGGCGAGGTGACCGGTGAACCCGTGTTTGACGAGGCGACCGACCTCAGTAAGAGGTGTAAGAAACAATTTGAGTTCGGCAGCCTGAGAATGGTAAGTGCCGGCATAGATATCCTGGAACTGAGCGAACAGCCCGAACATCTACTGCCGGGACAGACTTGTCCGACCGTGACCAAGAGTAAACTGTACGAGGTCTCTCTGGTGGACGTTGGTTCTAACGATGATGCCATCATATTGATGAAAGACGGTAAACAAATCACTTTGGGAAGGGACGGGGAATGTCCCTTGCCATCAATCAATAATCAAAAAACAGAAGAAGAAATGGAACTGAAACTTTTGGCCCTTCAATTGGGGCTGCCGGAAACGGCGACGGAGGCTGATGTAACCCGGGCATTGAATGACCTGAAAGCGGCCAAGGCTGAGAATGACTCTCTGAAAGATGAAAACGGGAAGCTGACCCTGGCCCGCATTACCGGTCTTGTGGAAAAGGCCGTAGCGGAGAAACGACTGGGGGAAGACAAGAAGGCACAGTTTATCGAACTGGGCAAGAAGGTTGGATCCGACGAGCTGAAGAATGTGCTTGATGCCATGCAACCCCAGGTGAAGATCTCCACCGTGCTGAGTTACCAGGGTGGCAAGCAGCAGGCACAGCCGTCCACCTATGCCAAGCTGAGCGATGTCCCGAGTGACGCACTGCTTGAAATGCGTGAGCAGAACCCGGAGGAGTACAAGCGTCTGTACAAGGCCGAATATGGAATGACCTGTGAAATTTGAAAACCTTTAAAATGAAGACAATGGGAAAAATTGTAATGCTTTTGACGGCACTCCTGTTCAATACGCTGACAGGTGCCGTGTGTGCTTCCGTGCTGGGATTCTCTCCTGCAGCCGGAGCTGTGGGAATGAATGCGGTGGCAGCCTTCATGGGCATGGCTCCGCAGAGCGCTTCAATACTCCGTGAAGGGGTTTATACGGAAATCTGGACGGGCGAGCTTGTCAAGGTACTCCGTGCCGGGCTGGAAGGCACGTGGCTGTCAGGAATTCCCGACCAAAGCAGTATCGTGAACAACGATGTGATTCATCTGGTAGAGGTAGGGGTGGATCCGGACGTCTTGATTAACAACAAGACCTACCCGATTGACGTACAGGCTTTGGAAGACAAGGACATCGCCATCAAGCTTGACAAATTCCAGACCAAGGCCACGCCGATTACGGATGACGAACTTTATGCCATCAGCTATGACAAGACCGCCCGTGTAAAGGAAGGTCATGCCAACAGTATCAATGATGCGAAGTTCACCAAGGCGGCCCATGCCCTTTGCGCGAACAAGAATACGGCAACGACCCCGGTGCTTAAGACTACCGGCGAGAAAGATCCGGCCACAAACCGTCTGCGCCTTACCGTGAATGACCTTGTGGAAATGAAGCGTGCCCTTGACAACCTGCGCGTGCCGTCAGACGGCCGCAGACTGGTGCTTTGCCCCGACCATGTGAATGACCTGCTGCTGACCAGCCAGGCATTCCGCGAGCAGTACAACATTGACCGCAACAGCGGCAAGGTAGGCAACCTGTACGGCTTTGAAATCTATGAGTACGGCAACAATCCGCTTTATACTACAGCCGGAGTGAAAAAGGCATTGGGTGCAACGGCAGAAGCCGGTGAATTCCCGTGTTCGTTTGCCTTCTACAAACAGCGGGTTTTCAAGGCAACAGGCTCTACCAAGATGTATTATTCCGAGTCAAAGAACGACCCGTTGAACCAGCGTAACCTGATTAACTTCCGCCATTACTTCATCTGCATGCCCAAGAAAGAGGATGCCGGAGTGGTAATGATGAGCGGCTATCAAGCATGATGATTATGGCAAAGTTGAAATATCTGGTAATACACTGTACGGCAACTCCGGAGGGACGTGAGGTTTCATCTGCGGACATCCGCAAATGGCATACATCTCCGGTTGCCCAGGGAGGAAGAGGATGGAAGCAGGTTGGCTATACCGACCTGTTCCACCTGAACGGAGGCGTGGAACGTCTGGTAGAAAACAATGAGGATGCACAGGTGGACCCTTGGGAAGTGACCAACGGAGCCAAGGGATATAACAGTGTGAGCCGTCACATCGTGTATGCCGGAGGCGTGGAAAAAGACGGTAAGACCCCGAAAGACACCCGCACTGGCTGTCAGAAAAAGACACTGGAGAAGTATGTGAAGGATTTTCACCGGAAATTTCCTGATGTACGCATTGTAGGACACAACGAACTGGCAGCGAAAGCCTGTCCGAGTTTCGATGTGCAGGAATGGTTGAAAGAAATAGGTATTAATCAATAATAAAACCGGGTGGTATGGACTTGAGCGAATTTATGAACATTATCCTTGGCGGCGGCCTGGTTGGTACGGTGGCGACCATTGGCTCCTTGCGGGCTACTGTGAGAAAAGCGAAAGCGGAAGCGATGAAGGCTGAGGCCGGTGCAGAGGCTATGCGCATAGATAACGCCGAACATGCCACCCGCATTTTGATGGAGAATATTGTAAAACCTCTGAAAGATGAATTTTGTGAAACAAAGAAAGAACTGGCCCGCAATACACGTGAGATGGCCCGTCTTAGAAAAGCTATTGATACAGCCGGGAACTGTCCTCATCGTGACGATTGCCCTGTGCTTGACAGGTTGCGCGAGTCACCGAAAGAGCATGAACCGGGAAGTCCGGACGGAAACGGCAAGCGCCGACAGCGCGAGCGGAAGTCGACGGGCGGGACTGGTGATGGCGGGGGTACCGGCGAGTTCGGTGAAGCTGACTATACCGGCGGACAGCCTCCGTAAACTTCCTGAAGGGGCGGTGTATCGCGGGAAGAGTGGACAGGCGAATCTGACCGTAGGCAGCGACGACAGCGGGAACATCGTGGCCGAAGCCTCGTGTGACAGTCTGCAGCAGCTGGTGCTATGGTATGAAGAAGAGCTGGCGCGCATCCGTAGCGAGACCAAGAACGAAATTTCAAATGACGTTCAAACGGAGGAAAAACGTCCTCCGAACCCGGTGCGGGTGTTTACTTGGGGAATGGTTGCCGGCTTGCTTGTCGGTATGTTATTAACAATGAAACTGAAAAAAAGATGAACAAGAATTTTATGTACGGCATAGGAGCCGTAAAGTATAAGGATTTCACAATCGGGTATATTGAAAAGAACTCGTTTGACCTGGGCGGCAAGAAACCCGAGGCCGCGAAGATCGAGGCCGAACAGGTGCAGGGTGCCCCGGTGCTGGTCATCCCACAGAGTAACGGCGGCATCGCCCCGACATTTAACGTTATCCAGATGAACTATTCGAACCTGCACAAACTGCTTGGCGGCAGCCTGCATTATAAGAAAGAAGATTCGGAAAAGAAAACTCCGATCGGCTGGACAGCCCCGTCGGAGGTGCTTGTCATGCAGGGACCATGGGAACTCTCCCTCGTGTCCGGACAGAGCGTACTGATTCCCAACGCCACGCTGCTTTCCAATCCTGCAGGCAAGCTGACCCTTACAGAAACCTCCAAGATAGAGGTTACGCTCGAAGTGGCGATGCCGGAGGACGGTTCGCAGCCTTACGGCGTGTTCGATACGGAAGCAATACCGGACGAGTGGGGGCAGTACAAGCTGCCGCCGGCGGAAGCCGCGGCTGCAGCATCGCTCCAAAGCGAGGAGGGCTAACGTATGGCTGACCGGCTGGAACAACTGATAGAGATGGAGTGTGCGGACGCGCTGCTTGACAGTGGCGTGTCCGTTCCTCTTAAAAGGTGGAAGTTTCCGTGGCTGAAACGCCCGGTGGAGGTACGTGTGACGATGAAGCGTCCGAGACTGCGGGGTCAGATATTGTTGGCCAGGGAATATCTGAAGATGGGTATCAAACCCGACTGGCAACCGAAGGACAAGGCCGAGGAACTGGCCTTTGTGGCGGAGCATGGCAAGGCCGTGAGCCGTCTGCTGGCCTATACGGTATGTCGGGGCTACGTGTCGCGGCACGTGGGTATCGGGGTGACGGCATGGGTGCTGCGGAACTTTGTGGAGTGGCGCTATCTGACGGCTATGTTCCGGACATTCGAGCGTCTGATGGGCACGAAGGATTTTATGCGTATTATCAGCTCGACAGCGCGGGCGAACCCGATGACTCCGAGACTGAGCCAGGCAAGGAAGGGGAGTTAAGAACCCGGTATGAGGGTTCCCATAGCCCTTTCGGCTTCGTGTGGCAGATAGCGAGTGCAACGGGCTGGAGTGTGGACTACATTCTGGACGGTGTGAATTACCAGACGCTGATCATGATGCTGAACGACGCACCGCGGTATGTGCGGAAAAAGCAAGGCGGCGGAAACGGTGCTCCCAGACCGGAACACAGCGCCGAGGATGAAGCGAACGATATAGTAGGATTTTTTCAAAGCAAACTGGAATGAGCAAACCTGTAGAAGTTGAATTTTTGATGAAGGACAAACTCACGCCCGGCATGAACAAGGCCGAGCGTGAGGCGCTGGAACTGCGTAATACCGTCAGGCTGCTGGAGGCTGAACTGGAAAGGCTGCGCCTTGCCGGGGAGACGGCTGCCCCCAATCTGGACCAGAGTGCCAATATCGCGCAGATCCATGCACTGGAGAAGCAGCTTGAGGAATTGCGCGGCAAACTGAAACTGCTGCAGGAGGAATCGGAATCCGTGCAGGTCACCCCTGCAGACATGCCCAATGCACAGCGCCAGTTCAACGGGCTTCACAACAGCATCCAGCAGATGGCACGTGAAATGCCTTCTTTGGCCATGGGACCGCAGATGTTCTTTCTGGCCATATCCAACAACCTGCCGATTTTTACGGACGAACTGGCCCGTGCCCGTAAGGAATATGATGAGCTGCAGAAGTCAGGCAAGAAAGGCACACCGGTATGGAAACAGGTCCTGTCCTCGCTCTTTTCCTGGCAGACGGCCATGACCACCGGCATCATGCTGCTGGTAATGTACGGTGATGAAATCTGGGATTGGACGAAAAACCTGTTCAGTGCCAAAAAAGGCGTGGATGAATTCAACATATCACTCAAGGAAATGACCGAGATAGAGAAGGACGGCCGTGCCCAGATGGTGCGTACCCGCTTCGAACTGAAATCGGTCATCGATGAAATAAAGAACTTCACCGGCAGCAAGGAACAGGAAAAGGCGAAGGTAGAAGAACTGAACCGCAAGTACGGGGAATCTTTCGGGTATTATAAAACACTTTCCGAATGGTATGATACCCTTATCCAAAAGAGCGAGGACTATGTACAGGTTCTGCTGCACCAGGCCAATGTCCAGAACCTTGTAAAAAAAGCTGCAGAAGCCGATGAAGAGGTGAATAAAATCAAGGCGCAGAAACCGGAAGAGGCGGAAAGCGCCATGGGTTTTTTCGGGAAATGGGGACAATATATCATGCAGTCAAGCATGGCAGAATCCGGGCAGTTCTATGACGCACAGGCTGCCATTAAGAAACATGATCAGGAAGCTTATGACATACTGTTGAAAAATGCCGAAAACAAACGCGACGGTTATCTGAAAAAAGCGGAGGAAGAGGTAAAGAAAGCGGCAGAAGCAGCCAAAAAAGGAAATATCGGCGGACATACCGACCCCGAACAGTCCGGGAAGAATCCGGAAGCGGAAGCCAAGCAACGGCTTGCCACAGAGCGCAGGCTGGCGCAGGATCTTGCCGCCCTGCAGGCCGAGAACCGGAAGGAAGAGATAGACCGTATGCAAGCCGGTACCGAAAAGAAACTGGCACAAATCGAATATGACTATAACGCCCGGAAAGAAGAGATAAACCGGCAGGAAGCCGACTGGAAGCGTGAGAACAAGGAAGCCGGTCTTTCCACCGGAGATAACGGACTTACCCGGGAGCAACAGGATGAACTTGAAAAAGCCCGTGCCTCAAACACCGCGTCCCGGAAAAAAGCGGAGGCGGACGTGTACAGGGAAGAGGCGGAAGCCATGCGTGACTATCTGAAGGAATACGGGACCTTCCAGCAACAGAAACTGGCCATCGCTGAAGAATATGCCGAGAAAATCCGCAAGGCACAGTCCCAGGGTGAAAGGCTGACTTTGGAGAAACAGCGTGATGCGGCTGTGCATAAAGTGGATATGGAAGCTCTGACCCAAAAGATAGACTGGGGAGCAGCATTCGGGGATTTGACAGGCCTGCTTGCAGACCAGATGAAGAACCTGCTTGGCGAGCTTAAACAGTATGTCAAGACGGATGAGTTCAAAAAAACGGGAGCCGCAGACCAGCAGGTCGTCTACGATGCCATTGAACGTATTCAAAGCATGCTTCCCGGTGGTAACGGCACATTGGATTTTGCCCGGTTACAAACGCAGATGCACGCTTTGGGGGATGCCGTAACACGTGTGCAAAATGCGGAACTGCAGCAGGAAGCGGCATTCGCCCGGTTAAAAGCGGCGCAGACCGATTACAACAAGGCTCTTGAAAGCGGTAACCAGGCAGAAATAGAACGTACCAAAATCGCTCTTCAAACGGCCCAATCGTCCAGTGCTTCAGCTGACGAAGAATACCTGAACGCCACCTCTGAAATGAAGGTGCTTGCCGGGGAGGTGAAAAGTGCCTCCCGGGACACGGTTGACGGGTTGAACATGGTATCCAACGGATTGCACGGCTTTGCAAGCGGAACCTTGCAGGGATCATTTGAAGGAATCCAGAATATGCTTACCGGTCTGTCAAAACTGAATATCGGAGGCAAGGTCGGTGATGCCATCAGCCGGATGTCCGAGACCCTGTCAAGTGCCGGAGTCATCGGGCAGATCATATCGGCCATTCTCTCCATACTGGATTTGCTGAAAGACGGTATTGGCCCGATTATCTCATCATTGATAGACACCATTTTCAATGCGACAACCGGAATACTCGACAATATCCTCAGCGGAGACCTGTTCAAACAGATAGGCGGTTCCCTTGTGAAAGGTATCGGGGGATTGCTGAACACGGTGTCTTTCGGAGGTTTCAACAAACTGTTCGGCATCGACGGAAACGCCAGGGAAGTGCAGGCGGCTATAGACCGCCTTACAGACCGGAACGAGAAACTGCAGACCTCCATTGAGGACCTGACCGATACCATCAAGGCAAGCAAGGGGACTAAATCGGTGGAAGCTTACCGGGATGCTTACAAATACCAGAAAGAGACGAATGCAAACTATCTGCAGATAGCGCAGGAACAGGCACGCTACAGCAAAAGCCACCATTCGTGGAACTACTACTGGGGTGGTTTCAGCCAGGCACAGATAGACAAACTGAGCGGACAGATTGGCCGCCAGTGGGACGGGAACCTGTGGAGCCTGAGCCCGGAGGAGATGAAGGCGCTGCGCAGCAATGTGGACATGTGGACGCAGATACAGAATACCGGTAAGGGCGGCTATGGCGGGCGACTGACCGAGAAGCTGGATGACTACATAGACCAGGCCGGCAAGCTGGAGGAACTGACCGACCAGCTGTATGAAGGGCTGACGGGCATTTCATTCGATGGTATGTACAGCAGCTTCATCGACAACCTGATGAACATGAAGTACGGTGCCAAGGATGCGGCGGAGGATATATCCGAGTACTTTATGAAAGCCATGCTGAGTAACAAGATAGGCGAGCTGTATAGCGAGAAATTGAAAGGCTGGTGGGAGAAGTTCGGCAAGGCCATGGAGGACAACGAACTGACCGAGGCGGAACGGAACGCACTGATGGAAGAGTACATGCAGTATATGGATGAAGCCCTTGCCCTGCGTGACAACCTGGCGGCGGCCACGGGCTACGACAAGACCGAAGCCGGCGGCACCAGTCAAAGCGCGAAAGCGGGCGGCTACACGGCCATGACGTATGACCAGGGCACGAAGCTGGAGGGGATGTTTACCGGCGGTTTGCAACATTGGTCGAGCATGGACGACCGGCTGGAGAGCGTGTCGGAGAAGATGGACACGGCCGAGGGCCACCTGGCCCGGATAGCCGAGAACACCGGTGTGAGCGCCGGCCACCTGGGCGAGATAAAGGATGAGATAAAGAAAATGATACGTGACGGACTAAAAGTGAAATGACATGGCAGATATATTGGGCGGGCTGGTGCTGGTGAACGGCACGGACATCTGGACGGAATACGGCGTGTTCCTGGTGGAGGACCGGCGCGGTGGCATGGATAACCTCTCGGCGATCCTGACCCCGAGCAAGACGAAGAAGGAGACGGCCGTGGACATACGGGAGGAGGACGGGGAGAAATACAGCGCGGTCCTTACCCCGAGGAACGAGGCGCGTGACGTGACGCTGCACTTTGCCCTGTATAACAAGACAAAGGAGGGATGGCTGCGGAAATACTTCGCGTTCATCAATTTTCTGAAGAAAGGGAAGGACGGGTGGCTCGACATTGCGTTTCCCCAGCTTGATCTGACCCTACACGTGAAATACACGGACAGTCCGAAGTTCACCCCACTGACCTATTTGTGGAAGGAAGGGGTCCACGCCGGGAAATTCAAGGTGAAGTTCCGCGAGCCGGTACCGATTATATAACCATTCAAAGACGATTCGAATATGCTTCTAACGATATACGATAAAGCCGGGGCCAAGCGTGCGGACGTGGCTGCAAGTGACAGTTCGACGCAGAGCAAGGAGGTGCAGGGCGACAACGTGCTGGCGCTCTCCTTCACGCATTATGCCCATATCCCCCTTGATGTAGGCGACTTCACGGACTACATGGGCGAGCGGTACTGGCTGACGGAGCGGTACACCCCGAAAGAGAAAAGCGGGAGTGAGTGGGAGTATAACCTGAAGCTGTACGGTATCGAGAGCCTGATCAGGCGTTTTCTTGTGCTGGAAACAACGGACGGCGACACCAATCCCCTGTTTACATTGACGGCCACGCCGCGGGATCATGTGGCGATGGTAGTGAAGGCCATCAACGACGGCATGGGTAACATTACCGACTGGAAAGTCGGGCAGGTGGACGGTACCGATCTTATCGTGATCGACTATGAAGGTATGTACTGCGACCAGGCTTTGAAGGAGATCGCCGGCAAGGTGGGAGGCAAGGCCGAATGGTGGGTCGAGGGCCAGACGGTGAACGTGTGCCGTTGCGAACACGGCGAGGAGATCACGTTGGGATACGGCAAGGGGCTGACCTCCCTGGAGCGGGATACGAGTAATACGGCGAAGTTTTACACGCGCCTTTTTCCGATCGGGAGCAGCCGGAACATCGATGCCGAGAAGTACGGCAGCCCCCGTCTGATGCTCCCCGGAAAAAAGAAGTACGTGGAGGTGGGCGTGGACGAGTACGGTATCTATGACCACTACGAGCAGGCCGCCTTCAGCGGTATCTATCCTCGGCGGGTGGGAACGGTAAGCAGTGTCCGCAGTGAGGAGGTGACGAATGAGGAGGGTAAGACCTTTACCGTCTATTACTTCAAGGATGGCGGGATGGATTTCGATCCTAACGATTATGAACTGGCCGGTGAGACGAAACGCGTCTCCTTCCAGAGCGGTGACCTTTCCGGGCTGGGAGAGGGGGACGATCATTATTTCGAGGTAAACTTCGATAGCGCCACCCGTGAGTTTGAGATCATCACGATCTGGCCTTACGGCGACGACACGCAGCTTCCGGGCGGCAAGCTCGTTCCGAAGGCCGGGGACACCTATGTCCTTTGGAACATCCGGATGCCGGATAAGTATTACCGGCTGGCAGAGGAGGAGTTCCAGAAAGCCGTCGATGACTATAACAAGGACCACTGGCTGGATATCGCCGCTTACAAAGCTCCGACCGACCATGTGTGGATCGAGCAGCAGGAGGCCGAGCTGTTTGTCGGCCGGCGCGTAAAAATGGAGAGCTCGGAGTATTTCCCGAAAGACGGTTACCGCAGGAGCCGCATTACGAAGATCACGCGTAAGGTGAACCTTCCCGGGGAGATGGACCTGGAGATCAGCGACGCCCTGCAGGTATCGAAATTCGACAGGGTAAACGACAGCATAGGGGAACTAAAAAGCTATACGAAAGCCAAGGCCGAAAGTTCCGGGCTCCCGGACATCATCCGGAGCTTCGACAACACTCTGCCCACGGACAACAACCTTTTCTCTGCGAAAAGAAGCCAAAGGGAGTTCCTGAGCAAACGCCATCGGGATACCGCGGCCGAGGTGATCGGTTTTTTGAAAGGGGCTTATTTTGGGGATTACAAAGCCGGGGAATCCGGAGGCAATGTTGACGGTGACGGGAACGCCGAGTTTCTGACGGCGGTCATCCGGGAACTGCTCCGGAGCACCCGTTTCGTGGACGGTATGTTCGGTGAGGGCTGGCAGATATGGATAGATAAAATAACGGGGCTGAGTAATCTCACGATAGACAAGGCGACCATCCGGCAGACGTTGGTGGCTCTGGAGCTGCTCATAGAAACGGTACGCAGCGTAAGGGGGCAGCTGGTTGTCTCCGCCGCCAACGGTAAGATCAAGACCGTGGCCAAGGAGGGCAACAATTACCGCATCTCCTTTGAGCAAGAGAACACGTTCGTGGCGCACGACCTGATGCGCTGTGCCGTTTTTACGGGGGCGGAGATTCGGGGTTACTGGGTGGAAGTGTCGGAAGGCGATGCGGAAGGGATAACGGTACCCCAGAGGGAGTTTGGTGGGACGGAACCGAAGGCGGGCGATGAGTGTGTACTTATGGGTAACACGGAAAACCCGCTCCGGCAGAACCTGATCAGCATAGCAGCTACCGAGGACGGCCAGCCACGTGTTGACATACTGGATGGCGTGATGGCGAAAAACTTCAACGGCTGTTTGCGCTGCCGGGTGGGTAATCTTGACGGTATCAAGGACAGTGCTTTCCCGGCGAATAGCCAACCACACGGGAACGGTCTCTATGGCGACAACGTATATTTGAAAGGTACGTTCGTCCTCATGACCGGCGAGGATATCCTGACGAAATTTGAAATTACGGAGGGTAAGATACAATCAGCCGTGGAGGGTCTGCGTGACGAGGTGAGGGAGGAGCAGAGCTTTTTCGATAACACCACGTTTACCGAGGGGATGAGTAAATGGATAAGTGGGTACAAGGCCGCGTTCCTGACTTTCGGCGGCAAGTGGATTCTTGCCGGTAACAAACTGTTAGCATCGAGCGAGAACGGCAACGTGGAGGTCGTAAAGACCGGCAAGGTTCCTTACGTCAGGATAACGAACAGTTATATCATGCAGAAGAACGGGGATTTCCGCACGATTCCCGATTTCAAGGAGTTGAACGGGGACGGGCTTCGCATTCCGGGCTATGTCTACCTGTCCTTCCATTACAAGGTGATCGAGGCCGGACACCTGCGTATCGAGTTTGTCAATTCCAACAAGAACGGATACGAGAATTTCAACATGTTCGCTTACGACGGTGATTTGCCGGTCGGTGGGGAGAAGGTATTCAACCATTCCGGGCTGTGGAACGGGACCGGTGACTTCAAGCTGTCGTTCACGGGTGTTATCCAAGTGTCCTTGTTGGTGTTCTCGACAGACCGGACGGATGCCCTGGCGTACAAGTATGCCACGTTCTTCGACCAGTCGGAGAAGATGATCCGAATCGCGGCGGCGAATTTCGATAAGGACGGCAATGTGCTGGAGGCATCCTCCATTATCACGACGGCCAAATATAACAGGCTGATTTCTGTCCATTTCGATGAGAACGGGGAATTGCGGAATAAATCCGGGTTGGTGACTACCGCCAATTTTTCCAAGCTGTTCGCTGAGGGCGTTACAAGCAACGGGCTTGTAAAGAAGGCGGAACTGAATGTCTATGTCAAGCGTGACGAGTTCGGCAATCTTGTTTCCGGTGTTACCATTAAAGCCGACCAAATCAAACTGGAGGGGCTTGTTACGGCTAACGGCTATTTCAAGGTCCTCACGGACGGGAGTATCGAGACCCGGAACGCGAACATCAGCGGTACTGTCAAGGCGAGCGGCGGTAAGATCGGCGGCTTTACCATCGATTCCGGCCGTCTGTATTGGAAGAGCCGCGATTATTTCGGAAACGATTCCCGGAGTTTGAAACTGGGAGTCTCGAGTTCCTCGACGGAGGGGATCGTGGACGTGGCCTTCAATGGCGCTACCAGTGGTCGGTTTGGCGTAAAATCAGTCGGGGCGACATCCGGTGGGGCCGCTATATACGCATCGATAGGCTCCTTAACCTATCCGGCCAGCGGTATGACCTATGCCGGGTTCTTTGTGGGTCCGGTAGATGTAAGGGATACCGGTAACGGATTGACAAGTGATGTTTGCGCATCGAAAGGGTTCCGGTACATCAAGAGTCGCAATTCCGACGGTACATACGTGTATAACGAGGGTGTGAACTGGGGGGATGGTGCCGCCCAGAATCCCGACCTTGACAAAATAAGACTTATCGTGAGGGGCGGCATCATTGTCGGCTATACAGGGGAATAAACATTTAAAACCAAAGAGATATGAAAGTTGACTTAAACAGGAGATTCAGGGGCTTTGACGGGAACGAGCTTGGCGGCGACAACATCGCCACCGCCGTGGCGGAGGCCCTGTTCAATTACGGAAAAGACAAACCGGTAGGCCGTGATGAGAAGTTCAAGGCTTACGTCCTGTGCCAGCGTATCATCCAGGGCGGTGGAATCCTGGAGATCACCACCGAGGAGGGTACGCTTATCAAGGAGGTATGCGGCGAGAGCCTGACGGCCGGCGGTTACGGCCAGGTTTATGAACTGATAGAGGGAGGGGTTTGATATGGCACTGACAGAATCGGATATCGCCCAGGTTTTGGAGGCGGTCAAGGCGGAATCGAAGAGTGTCGAATCCCTTGAGACGGTCGGCTCGCTGAGCGGGGTCAAATCCCTGCCGGGACAGAAAGGTGACAAACTGGTGAACGTCCCGATCACCTTATTGAGCAAGCCAGCCGATGACGCGGCGGCCCGGGCGATCAAGGCCGCTGAAAGGGTGGAGGGATTGGCTCCCGAAATGGAAGCGGCCACCCAGGAGACAAAAAAGGCCATTCAAACGGCGGGTGAATCGGCGGCAAAGGCGGAGGCGGCCGCGAAGAAGGCCGAGGATGCGATAGCCCAAGGCTACAAACATAAGGAGATGAGTGAGGAGGAGTTTGAAAGTCTCCCGGAAAAGGACGGCAAGACCATTTACCTGATTTACGAGGAGGAATAGGTATGATAAGTGTTGGAAACAAAGAAGTGACGGCCATCCGTGTAGGCGAACGGGTGGTGGCGACGGTCTATATAGGGGCCAGGCTGGTTTGGCAAGCCATCCGGAGCTGTTTCGGCGCGGGCTTTTGGCGCGGTGACAAACCCTGGAGCCGAACGGATGGCTGGAAACTGATGAAATAACTTTTAAAGAATAACGATATGGCGAAAAAAGTGTATGACGAGGACGGTCTGGATATGCAGAAGACCGATTGGTCCGGTGACGAATCCACGGGTAATCTTCCGGTGAGCGGCCGGTTGGTGGAGAACTATATCAAAAGTATTGATGACAAGGCCACCCCTACGGAGGAGCTGGCCGCCGGTGAGACGAAAGCCCCCACGAGCGGCGCGGTGTTCGCCTCGCTGGTGGGTACCGTGACGAATATCGACGTGACGGACAGCGAGGACGGCACTCAGTACGTGATGACAGTCACGCAGAAGGATAGCGAAGGGGGAGAAAGCGACAGGGAGGTGCGCTTTTCCAAGTATAGCGACGATGACAAGGTGGTGGTGAATATAGACCTGACCGATGCTTCGGGTTCCTCCTTGCCCGCTTCCCAGTATTTGTCGTTGGGTACCGGTTTCGTGGTGAGATATGCCGTTGGCGTGGGCACGGCCGGTGGCGGCGAGGTGAGTGGCTACAGCGACCTGAAGGCCAAGGTGGTCGTAAAACGTGGCTCCACGGTCCTTTCGGAATTCCAGGATGCGGAGTTTGTCGGCGTTACGGCCGGTCAGAGCTATACTTTTGACGCGTCGCCTTACCTGAAGGATGCCACGACCTACACCGTGCAGGTGGAGGCGCAGGCCGGTTATGATGGCGGTACGCTGATGAAAACCGCTACCGCCAGGGTGACGATGGTGGCTATGGAACTAAGTACCACTTATTCGGTTGGGAACGGACTGGCTGATGGGGGATACCGGAACGACGTGAACATCCCATTTACAGCTAAGGGAACGAGTGGCGAGAAGAACATCTACTACCGTATCAACGGCGGGCAGCCCTATACGCTTGGCCTGTCAGCCGGTTCCGGTGTCCAGCAGAAGAACGTCACCGTTGCGCTGAGTGAAATGCGGGAGGGCATGAACGTGGTGGAAGCCTATGCGCTGCACGAGAACTCCGGCGTGGTGAGCGAGATACACTACCTGACCCTGCTGAAAGCCGGGGAAGGTGTGACGGCCTATGCCGGCATGATGTTCAACCACCGGGCAGCGGGGTTCCAGCGTGACTGGAAGCACCCCGTACTGGAGGCAGAGCAGTTCACGGCGTGGAACTTCACGTATGCCGGCTATGACAGGGATGCGTACACGGCCCGTGTGAAAGTGACCAGCCGGGGCAGTGTGGTGAAGGAAGACCTGCTGCAGCGCGGTGAGACCGGCAGCTACGGGCGGACGAACGTGAACGTGGAACCGCTGGATTACCGTGTGTCGTGCGGTGATGCCGTGCTTGAGGTGCAGGTGAACACCACATCGCACCCCGACATTGAAGCCACGCTGGCACCGGATGCCGTGTGCACGTTCGATGCCTTCGGGCGAAGCAACACGGAAAACAACCCGGAAAGCTGGGTGAGCGGGGACAAACGGATGGAATTCCGTGATGTGCTGTGGAGCGTGAACGAATACGGCGCAGGAAGCGGCTGGCACAAGGACCGCCTGCTGCTGGCCGGCGGTGCGGGCATGACCCTGACCGCCGACGGAGGGTACCGCCCGTTCAATGAGGCGGACAAGCCCGAGGGTTTTGCCATCCGCGACGTGGGCATGACGTTGGAGATAGAATACAGCACGGCCAACGTGACTGACACCGACGCGGAGCTGATCACCTGTCTGGGCACCCTGCAAAACGGCAACCGTTACGGGCTGGTGGTGACCCCGGAGGAGGCGAAGTTCCTTACCGGCGTGGTGACGGAGGCGATGGATGCCGGTCAGGTCCTGCGCTATGAGGACTCGGTGGGTACGAAGTTTGAACCCGGTAAGAATATCCGTATCACTTACGTGTTCTACCCGGACGTGGAGACCAACGAGCAGCGGACGCTGATCGGCTTCTATGTGAACGGGGAGGAGTCGGCCGCCTCGAAGTGGCTGGACAAGGTGAACTTCGACATCCGGAGCCAGCTGGAGTTTAAATCGGAGGGGGCTGACCTGAACGTGAAGAGCGTGCGCATCTATAACAAGGCGCTGACCTCGGACGAGGTGCTTAACAACTACATCGTGGACCGCAATCATCTGGAGGATGCCGACGGGGAACCGGGCGTGCGCTCGCTGGATGAGGACAACCGCGTGCTGAACGAGGGGGACACGGTGAGCATGGAGAAGCTGATGGGACTGATGAAGAAGCGGCGGAACTCGATCCTGGTACTGATAGGCACGGGCAGCGTGGGCAGTGAGGTGCCAAGCGAGAGCGACACGCTGAACGTGATGGATGCGCTGGCCCAGCTGAACAACAAGAAGGCCAACAAGCTGTGCCGGGAAGTTAGATTCTACAACGGTGAGAACCGGGCGCTGGACTGGATAGCCCGTGACATTTATCTGCGTATCCAGGGTACCAGTTCGGTGAACTATGCCCGCAAGAACCTACGCTTCTACTTCCAGAAGACAGCCAGCGGTTACACGGCACGGATGAGCTACGGCGAGATAGACGGTAACGGGCAGCAGAGCAACCCGACAGCTACGGAGGGTAAGAAGAACCTGTTCCGACTGCGGGACAACTCGGTGGGGGCAAAACTCGCCTGTGCGAAGTGTGACTTTTCGGACTCCTCCATGACCACCAACACCGGTGGCGCGAAGTTCATCCATGACGGCATGAAGGAAATGGGTATCCTGACCCCTGCCCAGCAGTATGCCGCCGACCATGCGGATACGTGCAAGGAAGACATACGCTCGGCCATTGACGGCTTGCCCTGTGACCTGTTTGTGGCAAAGAGTGTGGATGAGGATCTGACCTACTACGGCCAGTACAACATGAACAACGAGAAGAGCGACAGCTACCCGATATTCGGCCAGGACAAGACCATCGGCGAAGAACAGTGGGGGACCGGTGATACGCTGAACTACCTGCAGGCGAACGGCGACCGGCCGAAGGAATACCTGCCCATCTGCATCGAGACGTTGAACAACTCGAACGACCTGTGCCTGTTCCGCTGGCTGCCGTCCACGGAGCCCGACCATACGGACTTCATGGATTTCAACTTTGACGGCGGTTTCGAGTTCAACCATCCGAAAGACGTGTTCTGGAACGATGGCGGAGGCGATGCCGAAGAAGAACCGAACATCAAGGAACACCTGGGCACCGGTGACAAGTACGACAAGATGTACAAGGCGCTTGACCGCATGATGAGTTTCCTCTATAAATGCGTGAGGGAAACGCCTGCCGGCAAGAATCTGGCCTATAACAAGGAGACGCACACCTTTGACGGGGTGGACTATGAGGATGACGGCAACAAGTTCCCGACGGCCAAATGGGCGAGCCCGACCTTCAAGGCGGAAGCCGGGAAGTATTTCAACCTTCCCAACCTGGCCGCCTACTACCTGTATGTACAGTTCAACCTGGGTGTGGACCAGCTGGCGAAAAACATGCTGGTGCGGACATGGGACGGCGTGATGTGGTGGATAACCTATTACGACGGTGACTGCCAGCTGGGTTCGGACAACAAGTCGTTCCTGACCGGGAAGTATGACGACAACCGGCAGACGAAGCGAGACGGGGCCTATGTGATGCAGGGACACAACAGCTGGCTGTGGAACCTGATACTGGGCAATATGGGCAATCTGCTGGAAGAAGTGATGACCAGGGGTGTGAACGGCGGTACCAGCTTCATGAGTGCCTTCAGCATCCAGAAGGCCGTTGACCATTTCGACACCGAGCAGATGAAGAAGTGGTGCAGCCGGCTGTACAACAAATCAGGCATCTTCAAGTATGTGTATCCGTTCCTGAACGAGATGCCGGTGGGGGCTGACGGTGCCAAACAGACGTATCCGCAGATCTACGGTCTGAAGGGTTCGTTGAAAGCTCACCGTAACTATTTCATCCAGCGCAGGTATGACCTGAAGCAGGTGGAGTACGGTTATGTCTCTACGCTGGGCGCCCAGTTCTACCAGAGTACGGCATCGCTGGACAAGGCATACAAACTGAAGCCGATGCAGTACCGGCTGACCATCCCGTACCGTGTGCAGCTTTCCACCAGCAACGGCGTTCAGGCCGACAGCGGCGTGGTGGATGCGGACGTGCTCCACTCCCTGCAGCTGGCCCGTGCCTTCGGTGAGAACGACCCGCTGAAGATTATCGGCGCGGCCAAAATCAAGGAGCTGGTGTGGCATGAGGACGCGTTCGCCATCGGATTCAATTTCGGCTTGCTTACCTCATTGGTTAAACTTGACATGAGCGTGGAGAAAGCCAGCGGTTATCGTAACGGTTCATTCATGGCCTCTACGAACGGCATGCTTCTTCTGGAAGAGCTTAATATGCGCAACAACCTGCTGGCACGGAATGGCGATAACGGCAACGTGACGACCTTGGACTTGAGCTGGCAGGGACGGTTGAAGAAGCTGGACGTGAGAGGCACGGGGCTTACCCGCGTGAAACTTGCCACCGGTGCGCCTGTTGTGCAGTTATGCTTGCCGGAAACGATAGAGGAACTGTTTCTGGAATATCTTCCCAGGTTGGCAGAGAGCGGATTGGTACTGGATGGCATCGGTAACGTGCGAGGCTACCGGTTCATGGGTTGTCCGGGCATTGACGGGTTTGCCATGCTGGAACGTCTTCATCAGGCCAAGTTGAACGGTAGCGGTAAACTGGAGCGTTTTGTCCTTGACATCGATATGGAGGATGACGGCAGGCTGCTCGGGAAATACTACGATTATGGTACCTATACCTCCACCGGAGCGATAGACAACCGTCATTCCGGATTGCGTGGCAGGCTCTGCCTGACAAAGTACATGGATGACGAACAGGCCGACCGGTATCGTGAGCGGTATCCGGAACTGGAGATCGTACAACCGGCCTACAGCATCATCGAGTCGGACGAAAGCGCTCCGGACGATGCCAACATTTCCAACCCGGACAACGAGACCGGTTATAAGTATGGCAATACTTACGTCATGAATGCCCACGTGGCGGCGATCCTCAAGAAGCGCCACCGTGTGCTTGCCAAGGTGACGAAAAAGCCCACGAGCCGTAAAGTGGAGATGGCGGGCCAGACGGTTGACGTGAACAATCCGGACGGCGAGATGACCTATTGTCCGTTGGATGATACCAGCAGTAATAAATACTACGATGGCAGCGCAGCCAAACTTGACAGCAGCGAGGGCGACTGGATGATGTACGAACCGTTCTTTTGGTCGAAAGGTGTCAATGACTACCTGAACGAGAAATATTACAGCTGTTACAGTTCCAACGGCCCTGACGATATGCCTCCTGTTCCGGATGTGACGGTGCTGACGTTGGACGACATCAAAGACACGCAGGGCGGTTTCCTTACAGAGCGCAAACTTTTGAGTGGCAAACCCACGTTGAAGGATTCTTATAGCACGGACAAGACCTATTCAGTCTGCAAGGTGGATGTACAAGGCTATAAGCGTGTACGTTTTCCGAGTGTTCCCGGTACGGGTTTGGTCGGCAGTCTATTTGTTGACGGCTCCGGAAACGTGGTCAAAACCATCGTGGTCCCTACGATCGGTCTGAAGTTCGAGGCCGGCATGTACTTGATATCGGATGTTCCGGAGGACGCCACGGCCTTGCACTTCTCGATCTTGAACACGGCCGAGTTCGACAAGGTCGTACTTTCCAACTCCGACAAGATCGAGGATATGGAGCCCGATTGGGTGGCCAACGAGGAACATCTTTGTGCGGTAGTAGGCAGTAGCGTGGTAGGTAGCAAATTGCGTTCATGCATAACGGGTAATTCCACGACGGCCAGCATGAACTGGATCGACTTTCATTATTACTCGGTTCAGCGCGGTATGCAACAGATAGACGCGTTGATGCACTCCCGTATAGCGAACTTGTTTTACGCAAGATATGGCCGTCGTGACAGCCAGGAACAGTGCGGAGGCGGTCAGCATACGAACAATCGTATCACGGGCGGTACAGCCGGTTATGGTATGCAGGATACGATCGGTTATGACGAAGCGTATAAAATAAACGACAAGATCACGAATTCCATCGTGGACGGTTCTATCCACCAGTACGCTTGGTATCGTGGCCAGGACGAGTATGGTTCTCCGACCGTGACTCAGGTAAACAATATCAGTTGTCTGGGCTATGAGGACATCTACGGCCATAAGTACGAGATGATGGACGGTGTTGATTTACCCAACGATAGTGGCAACCAAGGTAAATGGCGTATTTGGATGCCGGACGGCACGGTGCGTTGGGTGAAGGGTAAAACGACCAGTGACCAGTGGATAACAGGTGTTGCCCATGGTAAATACATGGATATCGTACCGGTAGGAACAGCTAACGGCTCGTCCAGTACATATTATTGCGATAAATACTGGATAAGTACCGCAGCCATCCGTGTGGTCTATCGCGGGTACGTCTATGCGTACGCGTATGGCGGTGTGTCGAATGCGGATGCGCATTACGATGCTTCGTATACGTATGCGAATATCGGCTCGCGTCTGGCCTTCTGCGGCAAACTCGTTCGGGCGGAAAGCGTGGAAGCGTATAAAGCGATTCGCGAAGTGTTGTAAGCGCAAAGCGCCAAAGCGTGGAGCGAAGCGACTAAAACGAAAGAACGGTGTTCGGATGATTTCCGAACACCGTTCGTGTTATTATAAATACCGGCGTAAGCCGGTCGAAAATGTTTTAAGAAAATGAAATTTGATAGTGCTTTAGTATGTGTGAGAGAGTGCACAACACACCAATTTATACTATACAAATGTAGCGATTTTTGGCGAGATTACCAAATTTCTTAGTAATAATTAGAAGTGAGAAATTAAGTGGAAAAGGGCAGGGTAGGGGGGTAGGGGTGCGAAAAAAAGAACGTTTCGTTTTGGGAAAAAGAACGTTTCGTTCCCAAAAGTCGAAACATTTCGTTTTGCGGATTATATAAAGCCGAAAACTTTTTCTACAATGAAGAACAGGATTACTGTGTCTGTCCAATGGGACAAAAGATGCAGAGGGCAGGCACCAGGCATACGAAAACCGAATCCGGATATGTAGTCGAATATGCCAGGTATAGGGCTGTCAGATGCGAAGGATGTCCGTTAAGATGTCTGTGTTTTAAAGCTAAAGGAAACAGGACGATAGAACTGAATCACCGACTCTGGATATACAAACAGAAAGCCCGGGAACTTCTCTGTTCCGAAGAAGGGCTGAAACACAGAGGGCAAAGGTGCATAGAACCGGAAGCTGTATTTGGACAGATAAAATTCAACATGAACTACAAGCGCTTCCGTCATTTTGGAAAGGACAAGGTTCTCATGGACTTTTCCTTCCTGGCCATCGCCTTCAATATAAAAAAGATGTGTACCAAGATGAATAAAGAGGGTATAAATTGGCCAATTAAACACCTTTACGGCCTTATTACCGCTCATTTAAGCTATTGGGAACAAAATAATCGAGATTATCTTCAGAATATCGCTGCCTGAAAAAGTTAACTACGCTCTTATCGTTGATAAAGAAAAGAGGGTGAATCGCGTATTACGACACACCCTCTTTTGGTCAATAAGCTATTGTTTCAGTTCATACAATGGCTTACTTATTATATTCTTCCCATTTTACATTGTGCATATCACCGCTCTTGGCAAACTCTTCATGGAAAGCAAAGCAGCACTTCAAGTTCTGTGGGGTCTGTCCTTTGATACCCATTGCCAGGTATTCATTTAATAACGGACGATAATCCGGATGAACGCAGTTGTCGATAATGCAACGGGCGCGTTGGATAGGTGACTTGCCACGCAGGTCAGCTACACCGTATTCTGTAATGATAATCTTAACAGAGTGCTCGCTGTGATCCAGGTGAGAAACCATCGGAACGAATGAACTGATCTTTCCACCTTTGGCTGTAGATGGAGTTGTAAAGATTGACAACATGGCTGAACGGGTAAAGTCTCCAGAACCACCAATACCGTTCATCATCTTCGTGCCTAATACGTGAGTAGAGTTAACATTACCAAAGATATCAGCTTCCAAAGCGGTATTCATGGCAATCAAACCTAAGCGGCGGGCAACTTCCGGATTGTTAGAGATTTCTTGAGGACGTAACAAAATCTTATCTTTGAAGAAGTCAAGATGGCTATAGATATCTTGAATTACTTCGTTGCTGACAGACAAAGAACAGCCGCTGGCAAATTTAACACGTCCTTCTTTCATTAATTTGATTACAGCATCCTGAATAACTTCGGTATATACATTAAATGCTGGGATTTCTTCGTTTTCACCCATGCAACCCAATACCGCATTGGCTACGTTACCTACACCACTCTGTACCGGAACAAATTCTTTAGGCAGACGGCCGGCACGGATTTCACTTACTAGGAAGTCGGCAACATTCTTACCGATGGCCAAAGTAACATCATCCAGCGGAGCAAAAGGTTTACCTTCATTTGGTTCGCTTGTTTTAACGATGCCGACGATCTTAGCCGGATCTACCTTTACATAGGGTAGACCAATACGGTCAGATGGAGTGAATACTGGGATTTCACGGCGATAAGGAGGATCAGCCGGTTCATAAATATCGTGCATACCACGAATTTCCTTCGGGTGTTTGTCGTTTAATTCAACGATAATTCGGTCAGCCATACGGCAGATGGTTGGTAGAATACCTACACCACATGTCGGAACAATTTCACCGTCTTCAGTTACATCGGCAGCTTCTACAATGGCAACGTCAATTTTACCCAGGAAGCCATAACGTAAATCTTGTGCC
This sequence comes from Parabacteroides sp. AD58, assembly GCF_023744375.2. Lineage (NCBI taxonomy): Bacteria > Pseudomonadati > Bacteroidota > Bacteroidia > Bacteroidales > Tannerellaceae > Parabacteroides > Parabacteroides absconsus. The sequence goes on from NZ_CP146284.1 coordinate 3,388,864, forward strand.
AATTCAGACAAGTGCATATCGAAATATTCTGCCTGGTGTGCATTCAAAGCAGCACGCAAGTCTTTATTCGACTGATACGGTGTACGGAATTTGATGGCATTGGCACGAGCCAGTTCTCCATCCAGTTTGTCTCCGGTAGAAGCACCTGTAAACATACCGATTTTGAAAGGATTCCCTTTTTCATGTTCTTCGATTGCTTTTTTAGCGATAGCACCCGGAACTACTTTCGGACATCCCGCAGGTGTAAAACCACTGAATCCGACGTTGTCGTTGTGGTGTACATAGGCAGCAGCTTCTTCTGCTGTGATAAATTTTAAAGCCATGATATTTATATTTTAGGTAATATTCTAAATTTGTTTGCAAACTTACAAAAATAACGGTAACAGACGTCGATAATCAGCTGTATTTCCTATTTAATATTTCAGCATATATAATAGCTCGTTTTAAATCATCTGCATTTTTTAGGGGAGCAATGTCTGCCAACGGCGTTTCTGGTTCAATGCTCGTATCCGTTATTGGGGGCATTGGTTCCGTTTTTGTTGTATTGGCCGATTGTAAATGAGGTTGCCTTTTATTGCCTCTTTTCTTTTTATTCTGTCTGATAACAGTCTCTTCTCTTTCTTTTTCATGGAAAATTGTTTCCAAAAGAGATTTTTCTGGAGGGAACGTAGTCTCATTCATCTGAGGGCTTGGATTCTCTGGATCTGTCATCAGGGATTTGTCTTGTGGTGGATTGGGTGGTAAAATATCATCTGTCTTTGTCAGACTTTTTTTGACAACAGTTAGTAAGCCTTGTGCTACAAAGGCTGTTATTAAGACAATGTAAATGACTTCTCCCCAATTATCCATAACTTTTGATTATATTTGCACTCCCAAATATACGTAGAAAATTTTAAATAGGCGAATTTATGAATGATATTCTGTTTTGGAGTAATAAAGTGAAAGTAACCTATATAAAACGAATAAGGGTAACTTCACAGCCACCCTTACTCAAACCAAAACCTTAACTATGAAAAAATTTACGTTTTTCGTATTGCAAATGTAATGCTTGTTTTTGTACCGTGCAAATATATTTGTAATAAAATTTCGTATTTCACATATTTTAAATATTAATTGTTTTTACATGGAAAAGAAAGAAAATGGCGCGGACTTAAAATCTGCTGCTGAAAAGGATGAAAAGAAGCTATTTATCGAAACGTATGGTTGCCAGATGAATGTAGCTGATAGTGAAGTTGTCGCATCGGTTATGCAAATGGCTGGCTATGAAATGACGGATGACATTCAGGATGCTGATGCTATTTTTGTCAATACGTGTTCTGTCCGTGACAATGCAGAACAGAAAGTATTGGGGCGTTTGCAGTATTTCCAGTCTCTGAAGCGAAAAAAGAAGCATCTGTTAGTGGGCGTGCTGGGTTGTATGGCCGAGCGTGTCAAAGAAGATCTGATAGCTAACCATCATGTTGATTTGGTGGCAGGGCCGGATTCGTATATGGATTTGCCTAATTTGATAGCGGCTGCTGAAAATGGGGAAAAGGTAATGAATGTAGAACTTTCTATGCAGGAAACTTATAAAGATGTAATGCCTCTGAAATTGCCGGGAGTTCATATTTCTGGTTTCGTCTCTATTATGCGTGGATGTAATAATTTCTGTTCGTATTGTATTGTTCCTTATACTCGTGGTCGGGAACGTAGTCGCGAAGTCAACAGTATTTTGAATGAAATTCGTGACATGCGTGATAAAGGCTTTAAAGAAGTAACTTTGTTGGGGCAGAATGTAAACTCTTATTTATATGAGCAGGATGGTGAGCGTGTGAATTTCTCGTCATTATTGGAAAAGGTTGCTTTGGAAGCACCTCAGATGCGGATTCGTTTTGTAACGTCTCATCCAAAAGATATGAGTGATGAGACATTGTATGTGATTGCCAAGTATCCTAATATATGTCAGTATATTCATTTACCGGCGCAGTCTGGCAGTTCCAAGATCTTAAAAGTCATGAATCGTAAGTATACCCGCGAATGGTATTTGGATCGAATTGCTGCTATCCGAAGAATATTGCCTGAATGTGCCATATCAACGGATTTATTCTGTGGCTTCCATTCTGAGACGGAGGAAGATTTCCAGGAGACTCTTTCTCTGATGCGTGAGGTGGGCTATGATAGTGCATATTTATTTAAGTATTCAGAACGGCCGGGAACCTATGCTGCAAAGCATTTGACAGACGATGTTCCGGAAGAGGTGAAGGTCCGTCGGTTGCAGGAGATGATTGATCTGCAAAATAAATTGTCGGAAGAAAGTAATTTGCGCGACATAGGAAAAGTATTTGAAGTCTTGATCGAAGGCTTTTCTAAGCGGTCGCGTGAACAGCTATATGGGCGTACCAGCCAGAATAAAGTAGTCATCTTTGATAAGAAGAATTTTCATGTCGGACAGTTTATCCATGTAAAGATTGTTAGAGCATCGTCGGCTACCCTTTTTGGTGAGCCTGTTGAGTAAATTGCTCTCGTCTTCACGCCCTTCACAGAAAGTGATTGACTATGAGCTGAATGAGTAGGTGTGTGAAGGGTATAAAGAAAAATCGCCTATGGTAATAATGGGTATATAATAGAAGAATACCAACCAAGATAAACGGGAATTGAAAACAGATCCAACGAGGATCGAAATCGATTCCCGTTTATTTCATTTAAAAAGGTAGGCAGGAAAGAGAAAAAAGCCGGCGTCTTTTGTTGAAAAGCCGGCGTGAAATGATAAAAACACGCCGGCTTTTGGTCAATTGAAAATGGAGGATTGAAAATTGAGAATTAAAGAGAGAAAAAATAAGAGGAAAGGAAGAAAAATAAAAGGGAAGAACGGAAAGCAAGAGTGAGAAAGGACCGGCCTAACGAAGAAGGCGTAAAGCAAATTGCGAGCGGAGCGTAAAGAAATCCCGGCTGTCTGAGCGCGAAGCGCGAGTTATCCGGGATTTTAGCGGAGTGAAGCGAATTTGTAGCCTTCTCAAGTGTAGCCTTGACTTTTTGGTTCTTTTGGGTCAAGCCAAAAGAACGGAGGAAAGTAATTCCAAATAAAAGAAGAAAAAGTGTATTTATAAATATCTGACAATCAGGAAAGGCAAAAAATAATTGGAAAAAAGTGGCAAAAACATTTGGAGGATATGTTATAAAGCAGTACTTTTGCACCCGCAATCGAGAGAGATGCGTGAGACGACATGATGGAGAGGGGCTAAGGACCCGGAGAGGAAAGAGGATGAGGTTGGAAGAATCCAAGCAGATATCCGAATCCGCCCGGAGGTCTTCCAAAAAAATAAATCGAAAAAAACTTCGAAAAAAATTTGGAAGATAAAAATAAAAATCCTTATCTTTGCACCACGTTTCGCAAGAAACCGATTGAGAAGAGTTCTTTGAGAAAATTACATATACAACAGTAGTACAAGTATTTAGAATGAATACCGTCAATAATACTTGAACCTGAAGAAAAAAACGGAATCTTGAGCAAAGACATAAAACAATTTCAACAACGAAGAGTTTGATCCTGGCTCAGGATGAACGCTAGCGACAGGCTTAACACATGCAAGTCGAGGGGCAGCGGGGAGTAGCAATACTCCGCCGGCGACCGGCGCACGGGTGAGTAACGCGTATGCAACTTACCTATCAGAGGAGAATAGCTCATCGAAAGATGAATTAATGCTCCATAAAACAGGGGTCCCGCATGGGAATATTTGTTAAAGATTCATCGCTGATAGATAGGCATGCGTTCCATTAGGCAGTTGGCGGGGTAACGGCCCACCAAACCGACGATGGATAGGGGTTCTGAGAGGAAGGTCCCCCACATTGGTACTGAGACACGGACCAAACTCCTACGGGAGGCAGCAGTGAGGAATATTGGTCAATGGCCGAGAGGCTGAACCAGCCAAGTCGCGTGAAGGATGAAGGATCTATGGTTTGTAAACTTCTTTTATACGGGAATAAAGTGAGCCACGAGTGGTTTTTTGTATGTACCGTATGAATAAGCATCGGCTAACTCCGTGCCAGCAGCCGCGGTAATACGGAGGATGCGAGCGTTATCCGGATTTATTGGGTTTAAAGGGTGCGTAGGTGGTTTCTTAAGTCAGCGGTGAAAGTTTGTGGCTTAACCATAAAATTGCCATTGATACTGGGAGACTTGAGTATGTTTGAGGTAGGCGGAATGCGTGGTGTAGCGGTGAAATGCATAGATATCACGCAGAACTCCGATTGCGAAGGCAGCTTGCCAAGCCATAACTGACACTGAAGCACGAAAGCGTGGGTATCAAACAGGATTAGATACCCTGGTAGTCCACGCAGTAAACGATGATTACTAGGAGTTTGCGATATAGTGTAAGCTCTACAGCGAAAGCGTTAAGTAATCCACCTGGGGAGTACGCCGGCAACGGTGAAACTCAAAGGAATTGACGGGGCCCGCACAAGCGGAGGAACATGTGGTTTAATTCGATGATACGCGAGGAACCTTACCCGGGTTTGAACGCACAGCGACGAATCAGGAAACTGATTTTCTAGCAATAGCGATGTGCGAGGTGCTACATGGTTGTCGTCAGCTCGTGCCGTGAGGTGTCGGCTTAAGTGCCATAACGAGCGCAACCCTTGCCGTTAGTTACTAACAAGTAAAGTTGAGGACTCTAGCGGGACTGCCAGCGTAAGCTGTGAGGAAGGCGGGGATGACGTCAAATCAGCACGGCCCTTACATCCGGGGCGACACACGTGTTACAATGGCGTGGACAAAGAGCAGCCACTTGGTGACAAGGAGCTAATCTCCAAACCACGTCTCAGTTCGGATCGGAGTCTGCAACTCGACTCCGTGAAGCTGGATTCGCTAGTAATCGCGCATCAGCCATGGCGCGGTGAATACGTTCCCGGGCCTTGTACACACCGCCCGTCAAGCCATGGGAGCCGGGAGTACCTGAAGTCCGTAACCGCGAGGATCGGCCTAGGGTAAAACTGGTGACTGGGGCTAAGTCGTAACAAGGTAGCCGTACCGGAAGGTGCGGCTGGAACACCTCCTTTCTGGAGCGAGAGATTCCGAAAGAAAAAAACGAAGGATCAAGTAAAGGTATAAATGAAGAATACCTTGTACTACAGGTTGGATATGAAAAAAGATAGATGAAAAGAGAGAAAAGATGAAGCTGGGAAACCGGCAAAGTTGACAGTCCTATAGCTCAGTTGGTTAGAGCGCTACACTGATAATGTAGAGGTCGGCAGTTCAACTCTGCCTGGGACTACGATGTAAGTCTTTAAGTTCTTCAGTTCGTAAGTTTTCAAGTTTGTCGACAGACAGAAAAACTCACAAACTAAAAAACTAAGAAACTAAAAAACTCACATGGGGGATTAGCTCAGCTGGCTAGAGCATCTGCTTTGCACGCAGAGGGTCAACGGTTCGAATCCGTTATTCTCCACAGAGTAGAATTGATGCTGGAAAGGGAAAAAAGAAAAACAATTTTCAATTCTCCATTTTCAATTTTCAATTCAGAAAGATCTTTGACATGTTGTACATTCAGTAAAGTAAAAAAGAAGAGCAAGCTTAGTAAATATCAATCCGGCGCGTAAAGTGCCAGATAAAGAAAGTAAGTAAGGGCAGACGGTGGATGCCTTGGCTCTCGGAGGCGAAGAAGGACGTGATAAGCTGCGAAAAGCCCGGGGGAGATGCAAATAATCCTTGATTCCGGGATATCCGAATGGGGCAACCCGGCAGGTTGAAGGCCTGTCACCTTGAAATAAGGGGCAAACGCGGGGAACTGAAACATCTAAGTACCCGTAGGAGAAGAAAACAAAATGTGATTCCGCAAGTAGTGGCGAGCGAACGCGGAAAAGCCCAAACCGGTTTTGTCTAGGCAAAGCCGGGGTAGTAGGACCACGACGTGGCAAGACAGCCTTGAAGTAGAACCATCTGGAAAGATGGGCCAGAGACGGTGACAGCCCGGTACACGACTCAAGGCCGAAGCCTAGTGGTATCCTGAGTAACGCGGAGCACGAGGAATTCTGCGCGAAGCAGCGGGGCTCATCCCGTAAGGCTAAATACTCCCGAGAGACCGATAGCGAACCAGTACTGTGAAGGAAAGGTGAAAAGAACCTCGAACAGAGGAGTGAAATAGACCCTGAACCCGTCTGCCTACAAGCGGTCGGAGCAGCGTAAGCTGTGACGGCGTGCCTTTTGCATAATGAACCTACGAGTTACTTTCAGTGGCAAGGTTAAGTACTTCAGGTACGAATCCGAAGCGAAAGCGAGTCTGAAAAGGGCGTCAAGTCACTGTGAGTAGACGCGAAACCAAGTGATCTACCCTTGTCCAGGATGAAGGTTGGGTAACACCACCTGGAGGTCCGAATGGTTATACGTTGAAAAGTGTTCCAATGAGATGAGGGTAGGGGTGAAAGGCTAATCAAACTTGGAGATAGCTCGTACTCCCCGAAATGCATTTAGGTGCAGCCTGTGCGAAGTATAATATGAGGTAGAGCGACTGATTGGATGCGAGGGCTTCACCGCCTATCAAGTCCAGACAAACTCCGAATGCGTATTATATGATTCCATGGAGTGAGGGCATGGGTGCTAAGGTCCATGTCCGAGAGGAGAAGAATCCAGACCACCTGCTAAGGTCCCGAAATAATGCTTAAGTTGAGAAAACGAAGTCAGATTGCAAAGACAGCTAGGATGTTGGCTTGGAAGCAGCCATTCATTTAAAGAGTGCGTAACAGCTCACTAGTCGAGGAATTTGGCATGGATAATAATCGGGCATAAAGCATTTACCGAAGCAGTGGAATCTTTAAAGATTGGTAGGGGAGCATTCCGGCGGCGTCGAAGATGGAGGATGACCTCCGTTGGAGCTTCCGGAAAAGCAAATGTAGGTATAAGTAACGATAAAGGAGGTGAGAAACCTCCTCGCCGAAAGACTAAGGTTTCCTGATCAACGTTAATCGGATCAGGGTAAGTCGGGACCTAAGGATAAGCCGAACGGCGAGGCCGATGGAAGAAACGGTTAATATTCCGTTACTGCTTTAATGAGTGACGTGGAGACGGAGAAGTGACAGTCCTGCCGGCTGACGGAATAGCCGGTTGAAGGGTGTAGGAGCAGATCTCTGTAGGCAAATCCGCAGAGAGATCCGAACCTGACAGTATGGAACGCACCCCGGTGCAATCCAACATGGACGTAACCAGGCTCCCGAGAAAATCCGCTAAACATAATCATTGAAGTACCCGTACCACAAACGGACACACGTAGTTGGGTTGAAAATACTGAGGCGCTCGAGTGAGTCACGGTTAAGGAACTAGGCAAAATGGTCCTGTAACTTCGGGATAAAGGACGCCGATCGGAAGATCGGCCGCAGAGAATAGGCCCAGGCGACTGTTTAACAAAAACACATGGCTGTGCGAAATAGTTAACATGAAGTATACAGCCTGACACCTGCCCGGTGCTGGAAGGTTAAGAGGAGAGCTCAGCGCAAGCGAAGGCTTGAATTGAAGCCCCAGTAAACGGCGGCCGTAACTATAACGGTCCTAAGGTAGCGAAATTCCTTGTCGGGTAAGTTCCGACCTGCACGAATGGTGTAACGATCTGGGCACTGTCTCAACCGTGAGCTCGGTGAAATTGTAGTATCGGTGAAGATGCCGATTACCCGCGATGGGACGAAAAGACCCCGTGAACCTTTACTATAGCTTTACATTGAATTTGGGCAATTGATGTGTAGGATAGGCCGGAGGCTATGAATCTGGTACGCCAGTATTAGTGGAGCCGCCGTTGAAATACGGCCCTTTGATTGTTTGAGTTCTAACTTGCGGAAAGCGAGGACACTGTATGGTGGGTAGTTTGACTGGGGTGGTCGCCTCCAAAAGCGTAACGGAGGCTTCTAAAGGTACCCTCAGACCGATTGGTAACCGGTCGCAGAGTGTAATGGCATAAGGGTGCTTGACTGGGAGACAAACAAGTCGATCAGGTAGGAAACTAGAGCATAGTGATCCGGTGGTTCCGTATGGAAGGGCCATCGCTCAAAGGATAAAAGGTACTCCGGGGATAACAGGCTGATCCCTCCCAAGAGCTCATATCGACGGAGGGGTTTGGCACCTCGATGTCGGCTCGTCACATCCTGGGGCTGGAGAAGGTCCCAAGGGTTGGGCTGTTCGCCCATTAAAGTGGCACGCGAGCTGGGTTCAGAACGTCGTGAGACAGTTCGGTCTCTATCTATCGTGGGCGCAGGAAATTTGCGGGGATCTGACACTAGTACGAGAGGACCGTGTTGGACAGACCTCTGGTTTACCGGTTGTACCGCCAGGTGCACCGCCGGGTATCTAAGTCTGGAAAGGATAAGTGCTGAAAGCATCTAAGTACGAAGCCAACCTCAAGATAAGATTTCCTTAGGAGGGTCGTCAAAGACGATGACGTTGATAGGCTGCAGGTGTAAGGTCAGTAATGGCGAAGCCGAGCAGTACTAATAGCCCGAAACTTTCTTATCGGAAAAAGGATTGATAGTTACGAAGCAGAAAAGGTCTTCCGGAAGACTTTACGGGATGTACGGCAGGTTCAAAAGATTTAAATAAAGAAATTAAGGTGGTTATAGCACGAGGGATCCACCTCTTCCCATTCCGAACAGAGAAGTTAAGCCTCGTCACGCCGATGGTACTGCGTAACAGTGGGAGAGTAGGTAGCCGCCGTTTTAGAAAGAAAAAGGGTTAGCTTAGAGAATTAAGTTAACCCTTTTTACTTAAAACCTTGACTTAGTATAGTTTATGCTATAATAAAGAGATAATTTAATGGATAATTTGTTTTCCTTATGGATATTTCTAACCTTTTATTCCCTTATAGTATCTGAATAAATATTAAATAATAAAAAATAGCTATACCTGTATTATATTAAGTGAGAATAAAATACTACCTTTGCAGCGTTTTAGAAGAGGAGATTATGGAATGCGTTGAACTATAATGAATAACGTGAAGCTCTTCTGCAGAACAAGGTAATAAATAAATAATTATACATTCAAAGTTTTAAAAAGAAAAGAAATGCCTACAATTCAGCAATTAGTTAGAAAAGGAAGGGAAACTTTGGTGGAAAAAGGTAAATCACCTGCATTGGATTCATGTCCTCAGAGACGTGGTGTTTGTGTTCGTGTTTACACTACTACACCGAAGAAGCCTAACTCAGCAATGCGTAAAGTAGCGAGAGTACGTTTGACAAATGGTAAAGAAGTAAACTCTTACATTCCAGGTGAAGGTCATAACCTGCAGGAACACTCAATCGTTTTGGTTCGTGGTGGTCGTGTAAAGGATCTGCCGGGTGTTCGTTATCATATTGTTCGTGGTACTTTGGATACTGCTGGAGTGAATGGTCGTACTCAGCGTCGTTCAAAATACGGAGCTAAGCGTCCTAAACCAGGAGCTGCGCCTGCTGCAAAAGGTAAGAAGTAATTATCCCCTTTCAAACTGAGAATTTAAATTAAGTATTAAAGCTGGTTTGAGTATTTGGATAGGCTATAGGTTGAGTAAATGGTTCGGCGGAACCGTTGAAGACAAATTAAAGGCAACCAAAGAAAGAAACGAAATTTATTAAAACAAATGAGAAAAGCAAAACCCAAAAAAAGACAGGTATTGCCAGATCCTGTCTTTGGTGATGTTAAGGTAACGAAATTCGTTAACCATTTGATGTATGACGGTAAGAAGAATACTGCTTTTGAAATTTTCTATACCGCATTAGAATCAGTTAAGGCAAAAATGCCGAATGAAGAAAAGTCTGCACTTGAAATCTGGAAAGCTGCATTAGATAACATTACCCCTCAGGTGGAAGTAAAATCACGTCGTGTTGGTGGAGCTACATTCCAGGTACCTACTGAGATCCGCCCGGATCGTAAAGAATCAATCTCTATGAAGAATCTGATCATCTTCGCTCATAAGCGTGGTGGTAAAACTATGTCTGATAAGTTGTGTGCAGAAATTATAGATGCATTCAATAATCAGGGTGGTGCATTCAAGAGAAAAGAAGATATGCATCGTATGGCTGAAGCTAACCGTGCATTTGCTCACTTTAGATTTTAATTATAATAAGGCTTAGAAAGAATATGGCAAACAACGATAAGCAATTGGTGTTCACAAGAAACATCGGTATCATGGCGCACATCGATGCTGGAAAGACTACGACTTCTGAACGTATTCTTTTCTATACGGGACTGACACATAAAATTGGTGAAGTTCACGATGGTGCTGCTACAATGGACTGGATGGAGCAGGAACAAGAACGTGGTATTACTATCACTTCTGCTGCTACCACTACTTTCTGGAATTATGAAAATAATAAGTATAAAATCAATTTGATTGATACTCCGGGGCACGTGGACTTTACAGTGGAAGTTGAACGTTCGTTGCGTATCTTGGATGGAGCTGTAGCTGCTTTCTGTGCTGTAGGTGGTGTGGAACCTCAGTCTGAAACAGTATGGCGCCAGGCTGATAAATATAAAGTACCAAGAATTGGTTATGTTAATAAGATGGACCGTTCTGGTGCAAATTTCTTTGAAGTAGTTCGTCAGGTAAAAGATGTATTAGGAGCAACTCCTTGTGCTATCCAAATTCCTATCGGAGCTGAAGAGAACTTTAAGGGTGTAGTTGACCTGGTTAAAATGAAAGCTGTTTTTTGGCATGACGAAACTATGGGTGCTGAATATTCTGTTGAAGAAATTCCAGCAGACTTAGTTGCGGAAGCTGAAGAATGGAGAGACAAAATGCTTGAAACATTAGCTGAGTGTGATGATGCTTTGATGGAGAAATACTTTGATGATCCTTCAACAATTACAGAAGCTGAGATCAAAGCCGCTATCCGTAAAGGAACATTGTCTATGCAGATCAACCCGATGATTTGTGGATCTTCATTCAAAAATAAAGGTGTGCAGACTTTGTTGGATGCGGTTTGTGCTTATTTGCCAAGTCCTGAAGATACTCCGGCTATCGAAGGTACTGATCCTAGAGATCCGGAAAAGATCGTTATCCGTAAGCCTTTGTTCGAAGAACCTTTAACAGCACTTGCATTTAAGATTGCGACGGATCCGTATGTAGGTCGTTTGTGCTTCTTCCGTGTTTATTCAGGTCAGATGGTAGCTGGATCTTATGTGTTGAATACACGTTCTGGTAAGAAAGAGCGTATCTCTCGTTTGTTCCAGATGCATTCAAATAAGCAGAACCCGATGGAAGTTATCGGTTGTGGTGATATAGGTGCTGGAGTTGGTTTCAAAGATATTCGTACGGGTGATACTTTGTGTGATGAAAACCATCCGATTACATTAGAATCAATGGAATTCCCTGAACCAGTAATTGGTATTGCCGTTGAGCCGAAAACTCAGAAAGACTTGGATAAGTTAGGAATGGGATTGGCTAAGTTGGCAGAAGAAGACCCGACATTCCGAGTTCAGACTAACGAAGAAACAGGTCAGACTGTGATCAGCGGAATGGGTGAGTTGCACTTGGATATCATTATCGACCGTTTGCGTCGTGAATTCAAAGTAGAATGTAATCAAGGTAAACCTCAGGTTACTTATAAGGAAGCAATTACAAAACCTGTTGAGTTGCGTGAAGTTTATAAGAAGCAGTCTGGTGGTCGTGGTAAGTTCGCTGATATTATCGTGCGTCTTGAACCGGCAGATGAAAACTTTGAAGGAACGCTTCAGTTTATAGATGAAGTAAAAGGTGGAAATATTCCTAAGGAATTTATCCCTTCTGTACAGAAAGGTTTTGAAAAAGCAATGAAGAATGGTGTTTTGGCTGGTTATCCGTTGGATAAATTGAAGGTAACTTTGATTGATGGATCATTCCACCCGGTTGACTCTGACCAGTTGTCATTTGAAATTGCTGCGATCCAGGCATTTAAAAATGCATCAGAAAAAGCGGGTCCTGTTTTGATGGAGCCGATCATGCAGATGGAAGTTGTAACTCCAGAAGAAAGCATGGGTGATGTAATTGGTGACTTGAACAAACGTCGTGGTCAGGTTGAAGGTATGGAGACTAGCCGCACAGGTGCACGTATTGTAAAGGCTAAAGTTCCATTGGCTGAAACATTTGGGTATGTTACTGCTTTGCGTACTATTACATCAGGTCGTGCTACATCTACTATGCAGTTCTCTCACTACGCTCAGGTTTCTTCATCAATTGCTAAGCAAGTATTAACTGAAGTACAGGGACGTGCTGATTTGATCAAATAATATTTTGAATTATACAATATAAATATGAGCCAAAAGATCAGAATTAAATTGAAGTCTTATGATTATTCTCTGGTAGACAAGTCTGCCGAGAAAATCGTAAAGACTGTAAAGGCTACTGGTGCAGTGGTAAGTGGACCGATTCCTCTGCCTACTCACAAACGTATCTTTACTGTGAACCGCTCTACATTCGTAAACAAGAAGTCTCGTGAGCAGTTCGAATTGTCATCTTATAAGAGATTAATTGACATCTACAGTTCAACAGCAAAGACAGTTGATGCATTGATGAAACTGGAATTGCCAAGTGGAGTTGAAGTAGAAATTAAAGTGTAAGTATTTAAATTTTTAGTGAAATGCCAGGATTATTAGGAAAGAAAATCGGAATGACATCCGTTTTCAGTGCCGAGGGAAAAAATCTTCCATGCACTGTTATCGAAGTAGGTCCTTGTGTAGTTACACAGATCAAGACTTTGGAAAATGATGGCTATGAAGCTGTACAGTTGGGTTTCGAAGATAAGAAAGAGAAACACACAACGCAGCCTGAAATGGGTCACTTTAAGAAAGCCGGTGTAACCCCCAAGAGATACTTGGCTGAGTTCAAGAATTTTGAAACTGAATACAAGTTGGGTGATGTTATCACTGTTGATTACTTGGAAGGTGCAGGTTTCGTTGATGTAATCGGAACTTCTAAGGGTAAAGGTTTCCAAGGTGTTGTAAAACGTCACGGATTTGGTGGTGTTGGTCAGACGACACACGGTCAGCACAATCGTGCTCGTAAGCCGGGTTCTATTGGTGCTTGTTCTTACCCTGCAAAAGTATTCAAGGGTATGCGCATGGGTGGCCAGTTAGGAAATGAACGTGTTACTGTTCAGAACTTACAGGTTATCAAAGTATTGCCTGAACACAATCTTTTGTTAGTTAAAGGTTCTGTTCCAGGTGCTAAAGGTTCAATCGTTTTAATTGAGAAGTAATGGAACTGAGCGTATTTAATATTAAAGGAGAAGATACCGGAAGAAAGGTAACTTTGAACGATGCTATTTTCGGCATTGAGCCCAATGATCATGCTATTTACCTGGATGTAAAACAGTTTTTGGCAAATAAACGTCAGGGAACTCACAAATCAAAGGAAAGAAGTGAAGTATCAGGTAGTACACGTAAGCTGATCCGTCAGAAAGGTGGTGGAGGTGCACGTCGTGGTGATATCAATTCTCCGGTTTTAGTAGGTGGTGGTCGTGTGTTTGGACCTAAACCTCGTGATTACGAATTCAAATTGAATAAGAAAGTTAAGAGTTTGGCTCGTAAATCTGCTTTGTCTTATAAGGCTAAAAATAGTGCAATTGTAGTTGTTGAAGACTTTACAATGGAAGCTCCTAAGACAAAAGAATTCGTAACAATTACTAAAAACCTTAAAGTGGCTGATAAAAAGCTTCTTATGGTTTTCCCTGAGAAAAATAATTTTGTATATTTGTCAGCTCGAAATTTACAGAAAGCAAAAGTTGTAACTGTTTCTGACATCAATACTTATAGTGTGCTTGATGCCGCAAACTTGGTTTTGACAGAAAGCTCTGTTGCAGCTATTGAAAAACTTTTTAACGCATAAGGAGTATAAAAGATGGGAATTATTATTAAACCTATTGTAACAGAAAAGCAGACGGCAATTACAGAAAAGTTCGCTAATCGTTATGGTTTTCGTGTTTCTCCTGATGCCAATAAGCTTGAAATTAAGAAAGCAGTAGAAGACCTGTATAATGTAACTGTAGTTGATGTTAATACCATCAACTACGCAGGTAAGCTGAAAACTCGTTATACAAAGTCAGGTATCATTAACGGTAAACAAGCTGCTTTCAAGAAGGCAATCGTAACATTGAAAGAAGGAGAAACAATTGATTTCTTTAGTAATATCTAAAAAAAGAAATGGGAATACGTAAATTAAAGCCCACAACACCGGGGCAGAGACACAAAGTTATTGGTGCATTTGATAAAATCACTGCAAGTACACCAGAGAAGTCTCTTGTAGTAGGTAAGAAAAGTACAGGTGGTCGTAACAACACTGGTAAGATGACAATGCGTTATATCGGTGGTGGTCACAAGCAGAAGTACAGAATTATCGATTTCAAGAGAAACAAAGATGGCATTCCTGCAACAGTTAAAGCTATCGAATACGATCCAAATCGTACTTCACGCATAGCATTGTTGTATTACGCAGATGGCGCAAAGAGTTATATCATTGCTCCGAACGGATTGGAAGTTGGCCAGACAGTGGTTTCAGGATCTGACGCAGCTCCTGAAGTAGGGAATACATTACCAATGGTAAATATTCCTGTAGGTACAATTATTCACAATATTGAGCTTCGTCCTGGACAGGGAGCTAAATTAGTTCGTTCTGCAGGAGCATTTGCTCAGCTGACTTCTAAAGAAGGTGCTTATGCAATTATTAAGATGCCTTCTGGTGAAACAAGAAAGATTCTTGCCGCTTGTAAAGCTACAATCGGTGCAGTAGGTAACTCAGACCATGGTCTTGAAAAATCAGGTAAAGCCGGTCGTTCTAGATGGTTAGGTCGTCGTCCTCACAACCGTGGTGTTGTAATGAACCCGGTTGATCACCCAATGGGTGGTGGTGAAGGACGTGCATCAGGAGGTCATCCTAGATCAAGAAATGGCTTATATGCTAAGGGCTTGAAGACTAGAGCTCCGAAGAAGCATTCTTCAAAATATATTATTGAAAGAAGAAAGAAATAATCTGATTAATTAAGTAAACTATGAGTCGATCATTAAAAAAAGGCCCGTATATTAACGTTAAGCTTGAAAAGAAAGTTCTGGCTATGAATGAGTCAGGAAAGAAAAGTGTCGTTAAAACGTGGGCAAGAGCTTCAATGATTTCGCCTGATTTTGTAGGCCATACTATTGCAGTTCATAATGGAAATAAATTTATTCCTGTTTTTGTAACCGAAAACATGGTTGGTCACAAGTTAGGTGAATTTTCACCGACGCGTACTTTCCGTGGCCATGCCGGTAACAAGAAAAAATAATCGGTAAAGCAGGAACCTAAAACTGAAAAAAAAGAATCGAAAAATGGGTGCTAGAAAAAGAATATCAGCTGAAGCAAGAAAAGAAGCCCAAAAGACCATGTATTTCGCTAAATTGCGTAATGTGCCGACTTCGCCTCGTAAGATGCGTTTGGTAGTTGACATGGTACGTGGTATGGAAGTATTCCGTGCACTTGGTGTTTTGAAGTTTTCAAACAAAGAAGCTGCAGCAAGAGTAGAAAAATTGCTTCGTTCAGCAATTGCCAACTGGGAGCAGAAAAATGAACGTAAAGCAGAAGCTGGAGAATTGTACATCTCTTCAATTAGTGTTGATTGCGCAACAACATTGAAGAGAATGCGTCCGGCTCCTCAAGGTAGAGGTTACAGAATTCGTAAACGTTCGAACCATGTAACATTGTTTGTTGATACACTTAGTAAAAAAGATACTCAAAATTAATTTGTAGATGGGACAAAAAGTTAATCCGGTTAGTAATCGTTTAGGAATTATCCGTGGTTGGGATTCCAATTGGTATGGCGGCAGAAATTACGGAGATACTTTATTAGAAGATAGCAAGATCCGTAAATATTTGAACGCCCGTCTTGCAAAAGCTAGTGTATCTCGTATTGTTATTGAACGTACACTGAAGTTAATAACAATAACTGTTTGTACTTCTCGTCCGGGTATTATAATTGGAAAAGGTGGTCAGGAAGTTGATAAGTTGAAA
Source organism: Parabacteroides sp. AD58 (assembly GCF_023744375.2). Taxonomy (NCBI): domain Bacteria; kingdom Pseudomonadati; phylum Bacteroidota; class Bacteroidia; order Bacteroidales; family Tannerellaceae; genus Parabacteroides; species Parabacteroides absconsus. The sequence continues at coordinate 3,404,805 of NZ_CP146284.1, forward strand.
GAGGAATTAAAGAAGATCACTGATAAAGAAGTACAAATCAATATCTTTGAAGTAAAGAGACCTGAGTTGGATGCTGTAATTGTTGCAAATAACATCGCTCGTCAGCTTGAAGGTAAGATTGCTTATCGTAGAGCTATCAAAATGGCTATTGCTTCAACAATGAGAATGGGTGCAGAAGGTATCAAGATCCAGATTTCTGGTCGTTTGAATGGTGCTGAAATGGCTCGTTCTGAAATGTATAAGGAAGGTAGAACTCCGTTGCACACATTCAGAGCAGATATCGATTATGCTTTGGCAGAGGCTCTGACAAAAGTTGGTTTGATTGGTGTTAAGGTTTGGATTTGTCGTGGTGAAGTTTATGGAAAGAAAGATTTAGCTCCTTCATTTACTACATCTAAAGAATCTGGCCGTCGTAATGAAAACGCCGGTGGCAACAGAGATAAGAACTTCAAGAGAAAGAAAGCTAATCGTTAAACGTTAGAATTTAAGAAGAAATGTTACAACCAAAGAAAACCAAGTTCAGAAGAGCTCAAAAGGGAAGTGCCAAGGGTAATGCTCAGCGCGGTAACCAATTGACTTTCGGATCTTTTGGTATAAAATCATTAGATACAAAATGGATTACCGGACGGCAGATTGAAGCTGCTCGTATTGCAGTAACACGTTATATGCAGCGTCAAGGTCAGGTTTGGGTGCGTATCTTCCCAGATAAGCCAATTACTAAGAAGCCTGCTGATGTACGTATGGGTAAAGGTAAAGGTAATCCAGAAGGATTTGTTGCTCCTGTTACACCTGGTCGTATGATTTTCGAAGTCGAAGGTGTTCCTTTTGAAGTAGCTAAGGAAGCATTGCGCTTAGGTGCTCAGAAACTTCCGGTAACTACTAAGTTTGTTGTGAGACGTGATTATGATATGCAAAATCAAAATGCGTAATTGTTATGAAGATTGCAGAAATTAGAGAATTAAGCACTGCGGAGTTGACTGAGCGTATCAACGCTGAAGTGGCAGCTTACGAACAAAAAGTAATCAACCACACGATTACTCCGAGTGAAAATCCTGCACAGATTAAGCAGCAACGCAGGATGATTGCGCGCATGAAAACTGAATTGCGCCAGAGAGAACTTAACAACAAATAATTGTGCCTGATGGAAACTAGAAATTTAAGAAAAGAAAGAACGGGCGTGGTTACAAGCAACAAGATGGATAAGAGCATCACTGTTGCTATTAAATGGAAGGAAAAACACCCCATTTATGGTAAGTTCGTTAGTAAGACGAAAAAATATCATGCTCACGATGAAAAGAATGAATGCAATGTTGGCGATACTGTAAAAATTATGGAAACTCGCCCATTGAGCAAAACTAAAAGATGGAGATTAGTTCAAATAATCGAAAGGGCTAAGTAACATGATACAACAAGAATCAAGATTAGTAGTAGCTGATAACAGTGGAGCAAAGGAAGCTTTATGTATTCGCGTTTTAGGTGGTACAAAGAAGCGTTATGCAACTGTTGGTGATGTGATCGTAGTAGCGATTAAGAGTGTAATCCCATCTAGTGATATCAAGAAGGGAGCTGTATCTAAAGCTGTAATCGTACGTACTAAGAAAGAAATTCGTCGTGCTGACGGTTCTTATATCCGCTTTGATGACAATGCCTGTGTATTGTTAAATGGTGCTGGAGATATTCGTGGTAGCCGTATCTTTGGTCCGGTAGCCAGAGAGCTTCGTGCAACTAACATGAAAATTGTTTCACTTGCACCTGAGGTACTTTAATTGTTGAAAAATTTAGAGTAATGAGCAAATTACATATCAAAAAAGGCGATATCGTTTTTGTTAATACTGGTGAAGACAAAGGAAAAACAGGTCGTGTCCTGAAGGTAATGGTAAAAGAAAACCGTGCAGTTGTCGAAGGTATTAATATGGTATCTAAGCATACCAAGCCTAATGCAAAAAATCCTCAAGGAGGAATCGAAAAGAAGGAAGCTCCTATTCATGTATCAAACTTGAATGTCGTTGATCCGAAAACGGGTAAGCCGACACGCATAGGTCGTAAAGCAAATGAAGAAGGTGCTTTAGTGCGTTATTCAAAAAAATCAGGGGAGGAAATTAAGTAATGAGCAATACTGCCAGTCTTAAAAAAGAATATCAGGACAGAATTGTTCCTGCTTTAACGAAGGAGTTCGGTTACAAGTCTGTTATGCAGGTACCTGTGTTGAAGAAAATAGTAATCAATCAGGGTTTAGGTATGGCTACTGCTGATAAGAAAATTATTGATGTAGCCATCAGTGAATTGACTGCTATCACTGGTCAGAAAGCAGTTGCAACCGTTTCTAAGAAGGACGTATCAAACTTCAAGCTTCGTAAAAAAATGCCTATTGGTGTGATGGTTACATTGCGTCGTGAGCAAATGTATGAATTCTTGGAAAGATTAGTTCGTATCGCTCTTCCTCGAATCCGTGACTTCAAGGGTATTGAAAGTAAATTGGATGGACGTGGTAATTATACACTCGGTATTCAGGAACAAATCATTTTCCCTGAAATTAATATCGATAATATTACCAAAATATTGGGAATGAATATTACCTTTGTAACCTCTGCTAAAACAGACGAAGAAGGTTATGCTCTGTTAAGAGAATTTGGTTTGCCTTTTAAAAATGCAAAAAAAGACTAAGTAGTTATGGCTAAGGAATCAATGAAAGCCCGTGAGGTAAAAAGAGCAAAGTTAGTTGCTAAGTATGCAGCTAAGCGTGCTCAGCTGAAAGCTGAAGGTAATTATGATGCTTTGCAGCTTTTACCGAAGAACGCTTCTCCTGTACGTTTACATAACCGTTGTAAAATTACAGGCCGTCCGAAAGGATACGTTCGTCAGTTCGGTATTTCTCGTATCCAGTTGCGTGAAATGGCTTCACAAGGTTTAATCCCGGGTGTAAAGAAAGCAAGTTGGTAAGAGTTTTTTTAGTTTAAATATTGTCCGGGTGTCCGGATCAATTTAATTAATTATTATATGACAGATCCTATTGCAGATTATTTGACAAGATTGCGTAATGCAATTAAAGCGAAGCACAGAGTAGTTGAAGTGCCGGCGTCAAATTTAAAGAAAGAGATCACTAAGATCCTTTTCGATAAGGGCTACATTCTTAATTTTAAGTTTGTAGAAGATGGTCCTCAAGGTACAATTAAAATTGCTTTGAAGTATGACCTTGTAAACAAAGTAAATGCAATCAAGAAACTTGAGAGAGTTTCTACTCCTGGTTTGCGTAAGTACACTGGCTATAAAGATATGCCTCGTGTATTGAATGGATTGGGTATTGCAGTTCTTTCTACTTCTAAGGGTGTTATGACTGATAAGGAAGCTCGTGAGCTGAAGATCGGTGGTGAAGTTTTATGTTATGTCTATTAATTAGGAGGAAGAAGAATGTCAAGAATAGGAAAATTACCAATTCATGTACCGGCTGGTGTTACAGTTACTATCAAGGATAATGTTGTAACAGTTAAGGGTCCTAAAGGTGAACTTGTACAGGCTGTAAATCCTGATATTCAAGTTGCAATTGAAGATGGAGTAGTTCATTTGACTCGTCCGACTGATGATAAGAATCATCGTGCTTTACATGGTTTGTACCGTGCTTTGATTCATAATATGGTAGTTGGCGTATCTGAAGGATACAAAAAAGAGTTGGAGCTCGTTGGTGTTGGTTACCGTGTAACTAACTCAGGTCAGCTATTAGATCTTTCTTTAGGATATACACATAATATTTATATGTTGTTACCTAAGGAGGTGAAGGTTGAGACTAAGGCAGAGAGAAATAAGAACCCTCTGATTATCCTTGAATCTGCTGATAAACAATTATTGGGTCAGATTTGTGCAAAAATTCGTTCATTCCGTATGCCGGAACCTTATAAAGGTAAAGGTATCAAGTTTGTGGGTGAAGAAATTCGCAGAAAGTCTGGTAAATCAGCAGGTAAGTAATCTACGTAAACTGAAATTATCATGACAACGAAGATAGAAAGAAGATTAAAGATAAAGGCAGGTGTAAGAGGTAAAATTTCAGGTACAACTGAACGTCCTCGCCTGACTGTGTTTAGAAGTAATAAGCAAATCTATGCACAGGTAATAGATGATACTACAGGTAAGACTTTAGCTTCTGCTTCATCTTTGAAGATGGAAGAAAAGGCTCCGAAGAAAGAAATTGCAGCAAAAGTTGGTGAACTGATTGCAAAAAATGCACAGGAAGCTGGTGTTCAGACTGTGGTTTTCGATCGTAACGGATATCTGTATCACGGGAGAATTAAAGAATTAGCAGATGCTGCACGAAACGGCGGCCTTAAATTTTAATGGAAATGGCAGGAGTTAATAACAGAGTTAAATCAACCAACGACTTAGAGTTGAAGGATAGATTGGTTGCTATCAACCGCGTAACCAAGGTAACAAAAGGTGGACGTACTTTTAGTTTTGCTGCTATTGTAGTAGTTGGAAACGAAGACGGTATTGTTGGCTGGGGCTTAGGTAAAGCAGGTGAAGTAACTACAGCCATTGCTAAGGGTGTAGAAGCTGCTAAGAAAAATTTGATCCGTGTTCCTGTTCATAAAGGAACGATTCCTCATGAACAATTAGCCAAATTCGGTGGTGCTCAGGTTCTGATTAAGCCTGCATCTCATGGTACAGGTGTTAAGGCCGGTGGTGCCATGCGTGCCGTACTTGAAAGTGTAGGAATTACAGACGTTTTGGCAAAATCGAAGGGTTCTTCAAATCCTCATAACCTTGTAAAAGCAACTATAGCTGCTTTGGGAGAGTTGAGAAGTCCGTTTGATGTAGCACAGAATCGTGGTGTTTCAGTTGAAAAAGTATTTAGAGGTTAATTGGGAGGAATAATTATGGCGACTATTAAGATTAAGCAGATTAAAAGTAGAATTCATTGCCCGAAAGACCAAAAAAGAACTTTGGATGCGCTGGGTTTGAGAAAACTGAATCATGTTGTTGAGCACGAAGCTAATCCTTGTATTTTGGGAATGGTTGAGAAGGTTAAACATTTGGTTTCAGTTGAAAAATAATAATTGATCAAAAAAATATTTGTGATATGAATTTATCAAATTTAAAGCCGGCTGCAGGTTCTGTTAAAACTAGAAAAAGAATAGGACGTGGTCCGGGTTCTGGCTTGGGTGGTACTTCAACAAGAGGTCATAAAGGAGCTAAGTCAAGATCAGGTTATAAGAACAAGATCGGTTTCGAAGGTGGTCAGATGCCAATTCAAAGACGTTTGCCTAAATTTGGTTTCAAGAATATTAACCGTGTAGAATATAAAGCTATCAATATTTCAACTCTTCAAGAATTAGCAGAAGCTCAAAATTTGAGTAAGATCGGAATCGAAGAGTTAGTAAATGCAGGCTTCATTTCATCATCTCAGTTGGTTAAAATTCTTGGTAATGGTAGTTTGACAGCTAAATTGGAAGTTGCTGCTCATGCATTTTCAAAATCTGCCGAAGCTGCTATCCAAGCTGTAGGTGGAACTGTCGTTAAACTCTAATTTATGAGAGCTGTTGAAACAATAAAGAATATCTGGAAGATTGAGGATCTGAGAAATCGGATCCTCACCACTCTTTTATTAGTGGTAATATATCGTTTTGGTACTTTTGTAGTACTTCCAGGTATTGATCCTAAGGCGTTGACCGCTTTACAAGAACAGACACAAGGTGGTTTGCTGGCATTATTGGATATGTTTTCTGGTGGTGCCTTTTCTAATGCTTCCATTTTTGCATTGGGAATTATGCCATATATCTCTGCTTCTATTGTTATGCAGTTGATGGCCATCGCTGTACCTTCTTTTCAAAAATTGCAAAGGGAAGGAGAAAGCGGGCATCGTAAAATCAATCAGTGGACACGTTATTTAACGGTGGCCATTTTGTTATTCCAAGGACCTACTTATTTGGTTAACTTAAGCGTACAGTTGCGTGCAGTAGGGGCATCTTTGCCTCCTGGAATATGGTTTACGATTTCGTCAACTATCATATTAGCTGCGGGAAGTATGTTTATCCTCTGGCTGGGTGAGAGAATAACTGATAAGGGCGTTGGTAATGGTATTTCATTTATCATTCTTGTCGGAATTATAGCTAGACTTCCGCATTCCTTGTTCCAGGAATTTATTTCAAGAACAAGTGAAAAGACTGGAGGTTTGGTTATGTTTTTGGTCGAGATGTTGTTCTTGTTATTTGTGATTGCGGGTGCTATCCTTTTGGTTCAAGGAACTAGAAAAGTTCCCGTACAGTATGCGAAGAGAATTATAGGAAATAAACAATACGGCGGAGCTCGTCAGTATATTCCTTTAAAGGTGAATGCTGCAAACGTGATGCCGATCATCTTTGCGCAAGCTATCATGTTTATTCCTATCTCTATTGTTGGTTTTTCTAATACCGGTGAGAGTTCAGGTTTCTGGGCTGCATTTATGGATAATACAGGTTTCTGGTATAATTTCGTATTTGCCGTATTGATCATTCTGTTTACCTATTTTTATACAGCCATCACAATTAATCCGACTCAGATGTCTGATGATTTGAAAAGGAACAATGGTTTCATTCCGGGGGTAAAGCCAGGTAAACAAACCAAAGATTATTTGGATTCGATTATGGATCGTATCACATTGCCAGGTGCAATCTTTTTGGCAGTAGTTGCAATATTGCCAGCTTTTGCTCGTCTTGCAGGTGTGAGTATGGCGTTTTCACAGTTCTTTGGTGGTACTTCTTTGTTGATTCTTGTTGGTGTAGTCTTAGATACATTACAGCAAGTAGAGAGTCATTTGTTGATGCGTCATTATGACGGATTGTTAAAGTCTGGTAGAATTAAAGGTCGTTCAGGCGTAAATGCTTATTAATTTCGATGATCTATTTAAAAACAGATGAAGAAATAGAATTGATGCGTGAGGCCAATCAGTTGGTGGGGAAAACGCTAGCTGAGGTTGGTAAGCATGTTGCTCCAGGTATATCTACGCTTCAACTTGATAAAATCGCTGAAGAGTTTATCAGAGACCATGGTGCTGTTCCTGCTTTTTTAGGATATGGTGGTTTCCCAAATTCAATTTGTGCTTCAGTGAATGAGCAAGTTGTTCATGGCATACCATCTTCAACAAAAATTCTTCAAGAAGGAGATATTATATCTGTTGATTGTGGTACGATATTGAATGGTTATGTAGGTGATTCTGCTTATACTTTTTGTGTTGGCGAGGTTGATCCGAAGGTTAAAGATCTTTTGAAAACAACGAAGGAGTCTTTATATCTTGGAATTCAAGCAGCAGTTGAAGGAAAGCGAATTGGTGATATCAGTAATGCGGTTCAAACGTATTGTGAGTCTCATAATTATTCTGTAGTACGAGAATTAGTTGGTCATGGTATAGGAAAGCGAATGCATGAGGAACCAGAAGTTCCCAATTACGGTCGTCGTGGATGCGGCCCACTTTTGAAATCTGGTATGTGCATTTGTATTGAGCCAATGATTAACCTTGGAAGTAAAAATGTCGTTTTTGAGCGTGACGGATGGACTGTCCGGACAAAGGATCGTAAGTGCTCTGCTCATTTTGAACATTGTATTGCAATTCGACCAGAAGGTCCGCAGATTTTGTCTTCATTTGATTTTATAGATGAAGTTTTAGGTAGTAACGCAATTTAATCTTTATTTTATTATATGGCTAAACAGTCAGCAATTGAACAGGATGGAGTAATAGTTGAAGCATTGTCGAACGCAATGTTTCGAGTAGAATTGGAAAATGGACATGAGATAACTGCTCACATTTCTGGAAAGATGAGAATGCATTATATTAAGATCCTTCCAGGCGATAAGGTGAGAGTTGAAATGTCTCCTTATGATCTATCAAAAGGTAGAATTGCTTTTAGATATAAATAAAAAGAACTAGATATGAAAGTAAGAGCATCTTTGAAGAAGCGTACCCCTGAATGTAAAATCGTTAGAAGAAAGGGTCGTTTATATGTAATTAACAAGAAAAACCCGAAGTATAAAGTACGTCAGGGATAATTTTATTATTTTTGCAAAATAATTAGGTAATAATATGGCTATAAGAATAGTTGGTGTAGATTTGCCACAGAATAAAAGAGGTGAGATCGCTTTGACATACATTTATGGTATTGGTCGTAGCGCTGCTAACACTATCTTGGCAAAAGCAGGTATTGATCGCGATATAAAAGTACAGGATTGGACAGATGATCAGGCTGCTAAAGTACGTGAAATTATCGGAGCAGAATATAAGGTTGAAGGTGATTTGCGTTCTGAAGTGCAACTGAACATTAAGCGTCTGATGGATATTGGTTGCTACAGAGGTGTTCGTCATCGTTTAGGCTTGCCTTTGAGAGGTCAGAAGACGAAGAATAACTCTCGTACTCGTAAGGGTAAGAAGAAAACTGTTGCAAATAAGAAAAAAGCTACTAAATAATAAGAGTTGAGATATGGCAAAAAAAACAGTCGCAGCAAAGAAGAGAAACGTAAAAGTTGACGCTTACGGTCAGGCTCACATTCATTCTTCTTTTAATAACATTATCGTATCTCTTGCCAATAGCGAAGGTCAGGTAATTAGCTGGTCATCTGCTGGTAAGATGGGATTTAGAAGCTCTAAAAAGAATACTCCGTATGCTGCACAGATGGCAGCACAGGATTGTGCTAAAGTAGCTTACGATCTGGGTTTACGTAAAGTTAAGGTTTATGTTAAGGGACCGGGTAACGGACGTGAATCTGCTATCAGAACGATTCATGGTGCAGGTATTGAGGTAACTGAAATTATTGATGTTACTCCGCTGCCACACAATGGTTGTCGTCCTCCTAAAAAGAGAAGAGTATAATTAACTTTAGTTTCTTGAATAGGGAATCCGGAATTGTGAATAGATTGCATTTAGACCTTATCCTCTCTGTAATCGCGGCTGCACGGTTCCAGGTTCTTTTAGAACATTTAAAATAATAGAAAAATGGCAAGATATACTGGACCTAAAACAAGAATTGCCCGTAAATTTGGTGAGGCTATCTTCGGTGCGGATAAAGTTCTTTCTAAGAAAAATTATCCTCCTGGACAGCATGGTAACTCAAGAAAAAGAAAAACTTCTGAATACGGTATTCAGCTTCGTGAGAAGCAGAAAGCTAAATATACTTACGGTGTATTAGAAAAGCAGTTTAGAAATCTGTTTGAAAAGGCTTCTCGCTCTAAGGGTATTACTGGTGAAGTTTTGTTGCAGCTTCTTGAAGTTCGTTTGGATAATGTAGTATTCCGTTTGGGAATTGCTCCGACAAGAGCAGCTGCTCGTCAGTTGGTTTCTCACCGTCATATTACTGTTGATGGACAGGTAGTAAACATCCCGTCTTATTCAGTAAAACCGGGTCAGATCATCGGAGTTCGCGAGAAATCTAAGTCTTTGGAAGTTATTGCTGATGCTTTGGCTGGCTTCAATCACAGCAAATATCCTTGGATTGAATGGGATCAGACTTCAATGAGTGGTAAATTATTACATTTGCCTGAAAGAGCTGATATCCCTGAAAATATTAAAGAACAGTTGATCGTAGAATTGTATTCTAAATAATAATTGATTCCATGGCGATATTAGCATTTCAAAAACCCGATAAAGTATTAATGTTGGAAGCGGATGATTTCTTTGGAAAATTTGAGTTTCGTCCGTTGGAGCCTGGCTATGGTATTACGATTGGTAATGCCTTGCGCCGTATTCTCTTGTCTTCATTGGAGGGGTTTGCTATTACGTCTATCAAAATCGATGGTGTAGATCATGAATTTGATACTATTCCTGGAGTAATTGAAGACGTAACAAACATTATCCTTAACCTGAAGCAAGTGCGGTTTAAGCATATTGTTGATGACATTGAGAATGAAAAAGTAAGTATTAATGTTTCGGGTACGGAAGTGTTCAAAGCCGGAGATATAGGTAAACAGTTAACAGGGTTCGAAGTTTTGAACCCTGACTTGACTATTTGTCATTTGGATCCGAACGCAAGTTTCCAGATTGAATTAACGATAAATAAGGGTCGTGGTTATGTACCGGCTGATGAAAATCGCAAACCTGATGATGACATTCATGTAATTGCGATTGATTCTATCTATACGCCGATCCGTAATGTTAAGTATACAATCGAAAACTTCCGTGTTGAGCAAAAGACGGACTACGAAAAGTTGGTTCTTGAAATAGCCACGGATGGTTCGATTCATCCAAAAGAAGCTTTGAAAGAAGCTGCCAAGATTCTGATTCATCACTTTATGTTATTCTCTGATGAGAAAATTGCTATTGAATCTGTTGATAGTGATGGTAATGAAGAGTTTGATGAAGAAGTACTTCATATGCGTCAGTTGCTGAAGAGCAAGCTGTCTGATATGGATCTTTCAGTTCGTGCATTGAACTGTTTGAAAGCAGCCGATGTTGAAACTTTGGGTGAATTAGTCAAGTTCAACAAAAATGATTTGTTGAAGTTCCGGAACTTCGGTAAGAAGTCACTCACCGAACTTGATGAGTTACTGGAAAGTTTGAACCTTTCTTTCGGTATGGATATCTCAAAATATAAATTAGATAAAGAGTAAGTATAAGCGATGAGACATAATAGAAAAATAAATCACTTAGGTCGTACAAACACTCACCGTGACGCGATGCTTTCGAATATGGCTTGTTCTCTGATCAAACATAAGAGAATCTTTACTACGACAGCTAAAGCTAAAGCACTTCGTAAGTTTGTAGAACCGCTGATCACAAAGTCTAAAGAGGACACAACTCACTCAAGACGTGTGGTATTTAGCAATTTGCAGGACAAATATGCTGTAACTGAATTGTTCAAGGAAATTTCTCAGAAGATTGGTGATCGTCCGGGTGGATATACTCGCATCATTAAGACTGGTAACCGTCTGGGTGATAACGCTGCCATGTGCTTCATTGAACTGGTTGATTACAACGATAACATGAAGAAGGACGCAGCTGCTAAGAAAGCTGGTAAAACTCGCCGTTCTCGTAAGAAATCAACTGTTGCTACAGAAGCTCCGGCTGCTGAAGCTGCAGCAACAACTGCAACTGAAGAACAACAGGCTGCTGAATAAGATTTATCTACCACATCTTAGTCTATTGGATGTTGGTTAATTAAATAGAATGCAGGTTTCTTGGTTTAAAGCCATGAGACCTGCATTTTTTGTTTTCTGTTATTGATGGATATCAGTTCTACTCGACTTGTCTCGAGCTGTTAATACTGTTTATAACAACAAAAAGCCACCCGGTAAACCGGATGGCTTTTTGTATGTCGAATCGTGGAATTGATTACATTCTCTTTTCTTTGATTCTTGCTTTCTTTCCAGTAAGAGCACGCAGATAATACAATTTTGCACGACGAACACGACCTACTTTGTTTACAACGATGCTTTCGATGAACGGTGATTCGATCGGGAAAATTCTTTCTACACCTACGTTTTCAGACATTTTACGAACTGTAAAACGTTTCTTGTTTCCGTGACCTGAGATGCGAATTACAACGCCTCTGTACTGCTGGATACGTTCCTTGTTACCTTCTTTAATACGATAAGCGATGGTTACAGTGTCACCACTCTTGAATGAAGGATGTTCTTTGTTTGTTGCGAACGCTTCTTCTGCAATTTTAATTAAATCCATTTTTAATTGTCTTTTAAAATTGTTTATAATATACGCAATTAACAGGCTGCTTGTCCTGCCAGCGTTGCGTAAAGCGGATGCAAAGTAACAAATTCTTTGTGAGATAACCAAATAGCTACGTAGTTTCTTTTGTTTTTGACTCTGATTTTTTTGCCATCGAAGTTTATAATCGGTTTTCGTTACTTTTCAAACTGATTTTCGTTATTTTTGTGTTTGATTCTCGTTACTTTTAAGGCGGAGTATATAACTTATGAAACGGATTATAGTATTGATATTGGTTTGGCTTAGTATATCCTATTCGATGGTTGGTCAGCAGCCAACAATGCTGACGAAAGTAGATCAGCAAAAGATGACGGCTTGGACGGACTCTGTTTTTAATTCCTTAAGTATGGATGAACGGATTGGCCAGTTGTTTATGGTGATTGCTGATGTGAAGACAACTAATCAAAATATGCAACGTCTGTTGCGTTATGTGAATGAACTGAAGATTGGAGGTGTTTTATTCCATAAAGGCAGTCCTGAGGAACAGGCAAAACTGACTAATCGGATGCAGGCTGCCTCTAAAGTTCCTTTGTTGGTTTCTTTGGATGGAGAATGGGGATTGTCAATGCGTTTGAGTGGTACCACCCGTTTTCCCAAGAATATGATGTTGGGGGCGATAGAAGATAATCTGTTGATCCGCAAATACGGTGAAGAAGTTGCCCGTCAGTGTAAGGTAATGGGAATACATATCAATTTTGCTCCCGATTTGGATGTAAACAGTAATGTAGATAATCCGGTGATTGGCATCCGTTCGTTTGGTGAAGATCCGGCGGCTGTGGCGGAGAAAGGAATTGCCTATGCAAGCGGATTAGAGGAAGGCGGTATTATGGCAGTTGCTAAGCATTTTCCGGGCCACGGTGATACTTCTGATGATTCACATGAAACACTTCCAGTAATATATCATAGTCGCTCTCGCTTGGATTCCATTGAATTATTGCCTTTCAGGCAGTATATACAGAAAGGCTTTGCCGGAGTGATGACGGCTCATCTTTATATTCCATCCTTAGATAAGCGAAAGAACCGTCCTTCTTCTTTGTCTGATAAAGTTGTAACGGATTTGCTGCAAGGTGAACTCGGCTTTCAGGGCTTGTGCTTTACTGATGCTTTGGCCATGAAAGGTGCAGGAAATGACAAATCGGATAATCCTTGTGTTCAAGCCTTATTGGCCGGAAATGATATCCTTCTGGCACCTTATGCTCCGATTTCTGATTATAAGGCAGTCAAGGAAGCTATTGAGAGTGGAGTTATCCCTATGAAACTGGTTGAAGATAAGTGTAAGAAGATTTTGCAATACAAATATGTTGCCGGTTTGAATCATTATAAGCCCATCTCGCTACCTGGACTTTCCGACAGGTTGAATACGGCTCATGCCGCCTGGTTGGCTGCGGAACTGAATGCTGAAGCGATCACTTTGTTGAAAAACGAAGACGACGTACTTCCTTTAAAGAAACTCAATCAGACGAAGATAGCTGTTCTTTCTATAGGTAGTGGTGTTACTTCCGATTTTGAGGAAACTGTCTCTAAATATGCGAAGGCTGATTTCTTTACCATTACGCGGAGTAGCAGTGCGTCTAAAATCCAACAGATTTATAGAAAGCTGAACAAATATGATTTGATCATTTGTGCCGTTCATACAGTCCGAATTCCAGAAAGCCAGGCATTGCAAACGCTGGCCCGGCAGAAAAAACTGGTGTATGCCTTTTTTACCATTCCTTATTTCTGCAAGTCGTATAAGAAATCTATTGAAAGTGCGAAAGCGGTTGTGATGGGATATGAAGGAACGCCCTTGGCTCAGCAGTATGCGGCGCAGGTCATTTTTGGAGGCATTGGTGCAAAAGGGAAACTACCGGTTTCTATTCCGGATTTATATTATGCGGGTACGGGAATCTTTACAGAGAAAGTCCGCTTGGGCTACCATGAGCCAGAAGCTGTCGGACTGGACGCCGAACGCCTCGCTGAGATTACTTCCATAGCTGAAGAAGGTTTGAAGGCAAAGGCCTATCCGGGTTGTCAGTTGTTAGTTGCTAAAGATGGCTGGGTTGTGTATAATCGGGCCTTTGGTTCTTATGAATATAACCGGGAACAACCTGTTACGACCGAGTCTGTCTATGATCTGGCTTCCGCATCAAAAGCTTCTGGGACTTTATTGGCCGTGATGAAAGCCTATGATGAGAAAAAGTTTAAACTGACGGATAAAATATCAGCATATATTCCCGAATTGAAAGATTCCAATAAAAGCAACATTACCATACGCGAATTATTGTTCCATCAGTCGGGCTTGGTTCCCAGTATTAATTTTTATACGAAGGCTATGGAAAAGGGCTCATTTAAGCCCGATTTGGTGGCTACAAAACCCGCTCCTGAATATACGTGGAAAGTAGCAGACGGGATTTATCTGAAGCCATCCTTTCAGGATACCATCATTCAGATGATTAAGCGTTCTAAATTGGGACCTAAACGGTATCGATACAGTTGCATCAATTTTATCCTGCTCAAGATGATGACAGAGAAACAACTGCTTCGTCCGATGGATGATTTGTTGGAATCGGCTTTATTAGGACCGTTGGGTGCCTGGCATACGACATATAATCCGTTGGAAAAGATGGATTCACTGGAGATTGTTCCGACAGAATATGACAAAGTCGTCAGGCATCAGCTGATTCGCGGTTATGTACATGATGAAGCCGCGGCTTTTCAGGGAGGAGTATCGGGAAATGCCGGCCTGTTTTCGAATGCGAATGACCTGGCTAAGATCTTGCAGCTCTATCTGAATGATGGTACTTATGGCGGGGAACAATTATTAAGTCCGGAAACCGTCCGTTTGTTTACCCAGACGAAAAGTCCGACTTGTCGCCGTGGGTTAGGTTTTGACAAGCCGGCAACGGGAGGAAAAGCTTCTCCTTGTGGTACATTGGCTCCGCCTTCTGTTTATGGGCATACCGGTTTTACCGGAACCTGTTTTTGGGTAGATCCGGATCATCAGCTGATTTATGTCTTTCTGAGCAATCGGGTATATCCGGACAGAAGTAATAATAAACTTTCATCTTTAAATATCCGGACACGAATTCAAGACACAATTTATAAGGCAATCGAGAGGAAAGAACCGTAAGATTCGTACTTTTGCAGTCGGATAAACTCTCATAAAGGAAAGAATATGTTGTTTGGACATGGTGATGATTACTATCGTTCGGCCGGTGAGCGGCTGATCAATTACAGTTCGAATGTTTGGTATGGAGCCGAAATAGAACCTCTTAAAGCATATTTAGCGGCAAACATTGACCGAATTACCCGTTATCCGGAACCTGATGCCGGTTCGTTGAAGCGTATGCTTGCAGAAGCTCATCAGCTGGCCCCGGATCGTTTACTGGTAACAAATGGTTCGATTACGGCTTTTTATCTGATAGCCCAAGCCTGGCAGAAGTCGCGTTCGCTGATTGTGGTTCCGTCGTTTGCCGAGTATGAAGATGCTTGCCGGTTGTATCAGCATACACTTACGTTTTTTCCGAATCAGCAGGATCTTTCGTGTATGGATTTGAGTCAGCAGGACTTTTGCTGGATATGTAATCCGAATAATCCGGACGGTCGGTTGATTACCAGAGAGAGACTGTTGGATTTGATAGAGCGGAACCCACAGACTACATTTGTGATTGATCAGGTTTACGCGGATTTTTATCCTGGGTATTTGCTGGATTTAAAAGAGGTGGAAACTCATCCGAATCTGATCATCGTGCAGTCCATCTCCAAGCTTCATAAAATTCCGGGTATGCGGATCGGATATCTGGTGGCTTCTCCCGAAATGATTCGACAGATTGCCGCCTATCTGATTCCTTGGTCGGTGAATGCCTTGGCGATTGAAGTAGGAAAGTACATATTGCAGCATCCCGAACAATTTGTGTTGCCCTTGGAACAATGGCTGAATGAGACGCATCGGCTGCAGGAGCAGATTCGGTCGTTGGGAATTGAATCTTATCCATCTGCAGTTACTTTTTTCCTGAATAGACTGCCTGAAGGACGGAAAGCGTCTCAGCTGAAAGACTATCTATTAAAGGAAAAGCGGATTCTGATTCGTGATGCCTCCAATTTCCGGACACTGGATGAACGTTATTTCCGGTTGTCAACCCAGCGGCCTGAAGAAAATGAAGTTTTGCTGGAGGCTATACGGAATTGGACCAAATAAAAAAGAGAGTGTATAAATTGTACACCCTCTTTGGTATTTCTAACTTAGAATAGGTTTTACTCTACCCGTTTGTTGATTACGATATGGCCCAGATAGCCTAAGATAATAACTACCAAACCAGTAAGTAAAATACCATTTGTCATACCACCTGTCAAAAACGGAACAGCTAATATAACTACACCGATAAGGAGTACGATAACTCCTAAATTTTTAATCAATCCGCTCATGGTTATAGATGTTTTATAAAATTCATTTTCTATTGCAAATAAAGCAATAATAACCCGATTGAAAAAATATTTTAGAATAAAAATGATGAATCCTTTTAAATTAGCATCTATCTTTGCTCTGTAATTCAAAATTTCTTGGTGATGCGTCTATTTTATGTCTTGTACACATGGTTGTTTTTCGTTCCGGTATTTGTGGTGCTGACCATTCTGACGGCGGTGACAACAATTGTTGGGTGTTTATTGGGTGGAGAAAAGATATTTGCTTATTATCCGGGTATGTTATGGTCGAGACTGGCCTGTTATCTGGCTCTTTGTCCGGTGAAAATCCGTGGTCGGGAGCATTTACAGCCAGGAAAGTCGTATATTTTTGCGGCCAATCATCAGGGCGCATTTGATATTTTCCTGATTTATGGTTTTTTGGGTGTTCCGATCAAATGGGTGATGAAGGCCGGAATCGGAAAGATTCCATTTGTCGGAACGGCTTGTCGGGCAGCCGGGTTTATCTTTGTAGATAATTCGACTCCGAAGGCTGCGGCCCGCTCCGTATTAGAAGCCGAGAGATGTTTGCATAAGGGCGCTTCTATTGCTATTTTCCCGGAAGGGTCACGTACTTATACGGGCAAAATGATCCGCTTTAAGAAAGGTGCTTTCCAGATGGCTGCCGACCAGCATTTAGAGATTGTCCCGATTACGTTGAACGGGCCTTTCCAGGTTTTGCCGATCGGTTCGCTGAATTTACATCGTCATGCTATGGAAATGGTGATTCATGAACCCATCTCGATTGAAGGCATGGATACATCGCACAAAGGATTACAGGTAATCGCTGATCAGACACAACAGATCATAGCTGAAGATTTATGGCCTGAGTTCAAATGAATCCAGGCTTTTTATTTGTAGGCTTTCAATAATCCGCGTTTGCTGACTTTCAAGCTGAAGCCAGTACTTGAGTTGCCAAATACATCACCTGTATCAGCTCCGACAGAACCGCCGAATTGCCATCCTTTTAGTTTGGGATGCTGATATTGGATATCGGCTAAAAGAGAAATGCCATCTCTCTTTTTGAGTAGAGGCGCTGTGCCTGTTCCCCACGTATTCATGGCTGTCAGCAGCAAACGATAGCTGACATGGGGTGAAAAATCTCCTTTCAGTCCGAAATGGAAGTCGCGGACACGATTGTTCTGAAAACCGGGTGCTCCATCTGTATTGTATTCGGGTGAGACCAGCAGCGGAGAACCGACTGAACGGTTGAAATAAGAATTCCCCGTTACATACTCTCCGTTATTATAATAATCATCGCCACCGCCACCTCGACCAGGATGTTTGTCGTGATCAAACCAGATGTAATGGAACGGTCCGCTTTGGTTGCGGGTGGTGACGTACTCGAAGACAAACTGTTTTAACCACGGGAATGTAGAGATGTTTAATTCCAATCCCCAAAGTCCGTCGGTTCCGTTCTTGAATTCCATACCTGATTTATCGTAACACAAATGCTGGTAATAGCCACGCAGGCTCCAGTCTTTAGCCTGATACTTGAGTCCGAAGTCAAAAGAAATATGATGACTCCCGAGAACATTGATCTGATCCGAGAGTGAAGCATCGCCTCCACCTTTGGCTCCTAACACGATCCGAACAAAGTCTTTAAAGGAATGCGGTTGTTCTCCGATTTTCGGGTTGGTGGATGTTCCGCCCCATTGAACAATGTGCTGTACACCCACTGTTCCTGAAAGGGGAAAATCTCCGCGGGTGTCGCTTATCTGGAAGTAAACAGACTTCTGATGCCATAAGACGTGTTCCACAAACGTGTATTTCCCGGCATAGCGGTCGGATAAATAATCACTGTCGAACGAACGGCCCACACTGAAGTTCCCTTTAAACTGTAACCAGCCTTTTGTCAGCGGAACGGTCGTGAAACGGGGAATACTGATGTTCATCTCCGGAATCGGACGTGCATTGTTCGAGTAAATCATATCTCCACTGCTTAGGAATGGATCTACTAAAGAAAGATAACGCTCTTTACTTCCCAGGCTGACTTCTATACATTTATATCCGATTTCAGCATAGAGCTGATGGATATACGCGTGTTTGTCGCGTGGTGTTACACCGACCAGATCCAGTCCGGCTCCCCATCTGAATCCTTTCCCGAAATGTTGCTGGTGAAATACGCCGGCTTTTAAATAGGCATTATTCCCTTCCAGCGGAACAATGCCGTACCGGTTGCTCGTCATCCAGAATGGGGTATTGTCGCCCGTTGCTAAAGAACCGAACAATTCAGCCCGGTAACTGGTTGCGTCCTGGGCAATTTCCTCTTGGGCTTGTCCGAAAACCGGCAGACAAAGCCCCAGCAGAGGAATGTATTTGATCCATTTTCCTTTCATACTTTTCATGCTCATGCGGCAAAGATAATTATTTTATCGAATCCAGCCAGCCGAACAGAATCTGATATGTATGGTCGCGAGCCGGTTTGGGTGACAGGATCAAGTCGTGAATGCCTCCTTCTATTTGCCTGGCCGTTACGTTTGGTCCCAGCCGCTTTCCGAACTTTTGGATATCATCAACCGAAAGGACGATGTCTGAAGACATATACTCATCGTGCCATTCATCTGTCTCCGGATACGACCGGGTAGAAGAGAGCAGCAGGATAGGACATTGGATGGCACAGCTTTCCTGAATGTCTTGCTGCGCTGTATGAATGGCCCTTATCCAGCCGGCTTTTTTAGGATAGCCCAACGGCATCTTTAGTGAAGTATCGA
The DNA here is from genome assembly GCF_023744375.2 of Parabacteroides sp. AD58. Classification (NCBI taxonomy): domain Bacteria; kingdom Pseudomonadati; phylum Bacteroidota; class Bacteroidia; order Bacteroidales; family Tannerellaceae; genus Parabacteroides; species Parabacteroides absconsus. Next base: position 3,423,631 of record NZ_CP146284.1, read on the forward strand.
ATATCCATTCACCCTTGAATGCTTTCAACAGACTTTTGGCATACGAAGCATCGCCACTGGTCCCTTGAATGATCCAGTCCGGAAAATACTTGCCGATGAATGATACTGACGGGATGAGGATCGACTCCATGAACCAGCCGAAATTCCAGTCGAGAAACGGACTGTTCAACACCAGTCCGCAGACAGGAGCTTGTGGATGATACTTCAGATAATAAGACGAAATCAGTCCGCCTGTCGAATGTCCCATCAGGATAATTTCCCGGTTTCCTTCTTTTTGCATACAGGCTATGGCTGTATCTATATCCGCAAAATATTCTTTCAAGCTCTTGCAGTAAAAAGCATCCTGGTTAGACAGCAGAGAACGGCCGTATTTGCGAAGGTCGAGCGCATAGAAGTTATATCCATGTGCAATCACACTGTCGCCCAGTTGCGCCTGGAAGAAATAATCGTTGTAACCATGGATATACAGAACGGCCTTTCGCCCTGCTTGTGGCTGGGCTTTCCTGACAAGCGTGCAGACCGTTTTCCCCTCATAGTCGTCGGGCATTACAAAAGTCTGCTGCTGATAATTGTCATCCAGCATATCAGTACGATATTGGGCATTGACGGTTGACGCCACCAATCCCAGTAGAAGCCCAAACAGAATATGCGCGTATTTCATAAAGTAGAGTCGGATAAAATGTAAATAGCCGTTTTCTGCCGGCCAATTTTTTTGATGACACCCGCACGGATCAGCTCATCTATGTCTTTGAGTGCCGTGTAGCGGCTGCAGGCATTGATACCCATGCACTGTGAACTCATGATGGAATCATGCGTTTCCAGGTACTTTTGGATATTAGCTAAGCGGGTTTTCTGGTCGTAAGTCGGATTGTCGGAGGTATTCGGGCGGCGTTTCAGTTCCATTCCTTTTAACCGTTGGGTTATTTTCTTGGAACATCTGAAATTGACAGCCTTGAAGTGAATGTCATCAGCCCGGATTTCTTTAGGGGTTGCGGCTTTTTTCGAACAAGAAAGTGATACGCTGAAATGCCCGATACCTTCCAGATCCACTTCATCACCTTGTTTCAGATGATGCACCAGATAATCGGCCAGCGACTGCAACAAACCTTTGATGTCTCCCGGCGAGAAAGACGAGGCCTCTTTCAGCTCTTCAATAATATGTTCGGTATCGACCACTGTTCCTCCGACAATTCTGGCATGGAGCGTAGTCTTTTCGTCGTCCTTATTCGGATTCGGATTCTTAAATAAAGCATATTCTGCACTCATACGGGTATTGAATTAATTTAGTTATTACTAATTAATATAACAGACGCCGGCTATTAATTGTTTGACAATTGTCGAAAAACTTTTCGATATATATGAAAAAGCTTTTTGACATATATGGTAAAGCTTTTCGACAGCTGTGCTAAAGCTAGTGTGTTGGACATTTTTATTAAAACGTCCTATCTTGTTCTTTTACCCTCAATGCGTTAATTGTTGATAAAACAAGGAAAGATTGATTTTGTGTTTAAGAACATAAGTGTAATTTTGCGGCTTTAAAAGGAGAAAAGTCTGATGGGCTTTATTTGACTGTAATAGAAGAGAGATAGTTATTGTTTAGGTTATAAAGATAGAAATTAAGATGAAAAAGAGTCTTATCGCTTTGGCTTTTGGTACATTGGCCCTGGGTATAGCCGAATTTACGATGATGGGAATACTTCCTTACGTTGCTTCTGATTTCGGGATAAGCATTGCGAAAGCCGGACATTTTATATCTGCATACGCTTTAGGTGTTTGTTGTGGAGCTCCGGTTTTAATCTTAGCTCGGAAAAGACCACTCAAACAGATTTTGATGGCCTTGGTGACGCTGATTATCGTCGGAAATCTGTGTGCTTCGCTGGCTCCTAATTATTGGATTCTGATGTTAGGACGTTTTGTTTCCGGCTTACCTCATGGCGCTTATTTTGGAGTGGCTTCGATTGTTGCCTCGAAGTTGGCAGACAAAGGAAAGAGTTCGGAAGCTGTTTCCATTATGATTGCGGGAATGACTGTTGCCAATTTGTTTGGCGTGCCGTTGGGAACTTCATTGAGCCATATGCTTTCGTGGCGTGTAACCTTTTTGTTGGTGGCCTTTTGGGGTGTAATCGTTCTCTATTATATCGGTCGTTGGGTCCCTTTTGTAGAAGGTTTGCAGGATACGGGCTTTAAGGGGCAATTCCGCTTTCTCCGCAAGCCAGCTCCGTGGATTCTCTTGGGAGCAACGGCTTTAGGCAACGGCGGTGTTTTTTGCTGGTATAGTTATATTAGTCCGTTACTAACTCATGTTTCCGGTTTTTCGGATAGTAGCATTTCGGCATTAATGGTTTTGGCCGGTTTTGGTATGGTAGCTGGAAATCTGATCAGCGGACGTATGTCAGACCGTTATACTCCTGGTCGCGTGACAATGTTTGTGCAGGCTGGGATTTGTCTGACTTTGCTGGCTATTTTCTTCTTAGCGTCCAACCCTTGGATGTCTGTATTGTTGATGATCCTGTGTACGGCTGGTCTGTTTGCTGTATCAAGTCCGGAGCAATTACTGATTATCCGGGTCGCTCCTGGCGGAGAAATGTTGGGTGGAGCGTGCGTCCAGATGGCATTTAATTTAGGAAATGCGGTTGGAGCCTATGCCGGAGGTTTGGTTGTTACACATGACTATCGATATACAGCGTTGGTTGGTATTCCATTTGCTTTGATTGGTTTTATCTTGGCCTTTATCTTTTATAAGCGGTATCAGATGAAGTATGAGGTGTAAAACACCTGCTGTCTGTGAAGAATTTATTTCGAAAACCTTTTTATCTTTGCCTATATACAAATCTAATAATAGTAAGATGAAAAAATTAGTGATGGCGATGGTGGGGCTGGCTTGGTTCAGCTCACATGGTATGGCAGAGAATGTGGTGCAACCGAAGGATACAGTAGTACTACAGCCTGAAATGACATATCAATCCCTAGAAGGTTGGGGCAGTTCGTTATGCTGGTGGGCTGCTCAGGTGGGAAAATGGGATGAGGCAAAGGTCGATTCGATTGTGGAAATGCTGACTTCACCGGATCAGTTGAACATGAACATCTTCCGGTATAATATCGGAGGCGGAGATGATCCGTCGCATGCCGACGGACACATGGTGAAAGGAAAGGGGAAAAGGGCAGAGATGGAAGGTTTCAAGGCATCGCCTGAGGCTCCGTATGACTGGAATGCGGATGCGGCACAACGGAAGATCCTGCTCAAGATTAAGGAGAAAAGACCGGATGCTGTGTTTGAGGCTTTTTCCAATTCAGCGCCTTATTGGATGACGGTGAGCGGTTGCGCGGCAGGATATACGGATCCTTCGAAAGACAATCTGAAGCCGGAATATGAAGAGATGTTTTGCCAATATCTGATTGATGTTTGCAAGCATTACAAGGATACTTATCAGATAGATTTCAAGACATTGGAACCATTTAATGAATCGTATTCGAATTACTGGTATGCTGAGGGTTCGCAGGAAGGTTGCCATTTTGAACCGCAGACGCAGATCCGGATTATCCGGAAGTTGTATCCGATGTTGAAGGAATCGGGATTGAAGACGGTGATCTCGGCTTCCGATGAAACGAACCTGAATCATTTCCTCAAGGTACAGCAGGCATATGAAGAAGCCGGTGATATTTGGGAAAAACTGGGGCAGCTGAATACGCATACCTATAGTGGTACGAATGAAGAACGCTTGCAAGTTCGTGAACTGGTTGCCCGTGCCGGAAAGCCGTTCTGGCAGTCGGAGACTGGACCTTCGGGTGGCTCGGGACTGGAAAGTAATTTGCTACTCGTACAGAAACTCTTTGATGATATGCGGATCATGCGTCCACAAGCCTGGCTGGACTGGCAGATCATGGAAGAGAATAATAATGAATGGTGTGTATTGCGGGGAAATTTCCAGACGCAGGTATATCGACCGATCAAGAACTTCTACGTACGGATGCAGATTACCCGTTTCTTCAAGCAAGGATATACGTTTATCGAGTCAGGGCATGATCAAGTTTTGGCAGCTGTTTCTCCGTCAGGAAAGGAACTGGTCTTTACCTGGCTGAATACCTCAGACCAGGAACAGACGGCTACGATCTCTTTGGAGAAGTTCCGTTCTGCCAAGCCGGAAGTCCGAGTTTGGCGTACCAGTCAGGAGGAAGATTGCCAAGCCCTGCCTGCCGTGAAGGTCCGTAACGGTGTGCTTTCCTATCAGGCACCGGCCCGTTCGTTGACAACCTTTGTTGTGACATTATAGCTTATCAATGATTATACAATTAGCTTGTAGCCGATTCCCCGGATATTGACAATCTGTACCGAGGGATCGGCTTTTAGTTTCTTGCGGAGCTTGGTGATGAAAACGTCCATGCTGCGGGCATTGAAGAAGTTGTCGTCGCCCCACAGTTCCAGCAGGACGGGACGGCGTTGCAGAACTTCGTTCTTCTGCTGGCAGAGCATCCGCAGGATTTCACATTCGCGGAATGAAAGAGTTTCGGTCTGTCCGTCTATTTCCAAGGTCTGATGAGTTACGTGGAAACGATATCGCCCGATTTCGTATTCCTTGACTTCCTCCCGTTCGGGTACGGAGATGGGACGGTGCGCCAATGCCTGGATACGCACCATCAGTTCTTCCATCTCGAAGGGTTTCTTCAGGTAATCGTTACCTCCTAACTTGAATCCGGTCACTAAATCGTCAAGGGAAGAGCGGGCAGTCAGGAACAGGATCGGAATTTGCCGGTCGATCTGCCGGATCATCTTGGCGAGGTTGAAACCATCGAGGCGCGGCATCATCACATCGAGAACAAGCACATCGGGTCGGACTTGCCGGAACAGATTCAAGGCTTCTTCGCCGTTGGAGGCGATACTGATCTGAAACTCGCCCCTGCTTTCGAGGCTGTCTTTAATGATCTTGGCCAAGGCGATTTCATCTTCTGCCAGTAATACGTGTATCATGTCTAAAAGGAATTATCAGGGTGAATGTACTGCCGTGGTGTTCGCGGCTTTCTACGTGGATGCTGCCTCCGTGCCGTTCGGCCATGTCTTTGGCATAACTCAGTCCGAGGCCGAAACCTTTCACGTCGTGTCTGTCGCCGTTCCCGACGCGGTAAAAGCGTTCGAAGATGCGTTCCTGCTGACTGGGGGCAATACCGATACCGTCGTCTGTGACGCGTATTTCAGTCGCATTCGCCGTCTGCCGGATACAGATGTCGATGTGGACTTCCTCACCCGAATATTTGACGGCATTATCCAGCAAGTTCTCTAACATCTGTTTCAGGTGTAGCGGATCAGCATCTATTTCAGTCGGTTCAGTTTCATCCGTCAATCGGATATGGACCGGTTTGGAAGTACGCAGCTCCAAAGGACGTATCAGTTGCTCGATGAGAGGAGCAAGACGGAATACTTCGCGTTGCAGGCGGAAGTTCTTCCGCTCGTCAACCGCCATGCTCAGGATCTTTTCCACCAGCTCTGTCAGATGCTTGAGCTGCTGCTTGCACAGATTGAAATAGGCCTCGCGTTTCTCCTTTTGTTCTACCAGGTTGAATGTCTGCAGGGCATCAATGGCTGAATAAGTCACGGTAATGGGTGTTTTCAACTCGTGCGTCATGTTGTTGACAAAGTCGTTCTTGATTTGCGCCACCGTCTTCTGTCGTAAGATGGTACGGATCAGATAGGCATAGCAAGCCGACGTGATCAGTACAAAGAGAAGCGAGGCCGCAAACGAGAAGATCATCTGTTTATATATGATCCAGTTTGCATTGACAATATAACCTTGCAATCCGAATTGTTCAGTCATGGATGTACTGATACGTTGTGTCGGGATGAGGTGTTTGGGTTCGAGGTTCAGCGGACGGGACGAGTCGATGACTGTATCTCTGCCAAACAATGCATCCACAAAATGTACTGCCTGAATACCTTCCTGCCGGAGATGAATACCCCACACACTGTCAATCTGGTTGATCTGTATCGGCTTCAGTGTATTGACCATCTCAAAGATACCGGCTGTTCCGGCCAGGCGCAAGGCGTCGTAACTTTCCTTGTAGTATTCTTTGGTAAAGACCAGTGGGGCATCGTTGCTCCCTTCTTCCGGATTGAATATCGTATTGCGGTAATAGCGAACTACTCGTCTGCCCGGCTGACTTTGAGCACGGCTCAGGCTGTCGGCGCTGATACCGATTTCGAGTGTCCCGTGGCGGGCAGTAGCCGAAGTGTCGCGTCCCATGTCTTCTACTTGAATAGCCAGTACTTCGGCAATGGATTGCTTGAATAGCAGGTCGATGCGTTCGTGCATCTGCCGGCTTTCCATGGTATATTGGTTCCAGAGCCAATAGCCTTGGAAAAAGAAGATCCCTAAGATAGAGAGGGTCACGAATAGGATAATCAAGTGCATCTGTATTTTCATGCCGACAAATGTAACGGCTTTTGGCGAGGGTTGGAAGCGTGGTAACACTAAATAACAGTCGTGTGTCATCGTTCTTTCTGGCTTGATCCAAAAGAACGGAAGAAGTCTAGGTTTACACTCTGAATCTGTACAGATTGAAGAATTGACGAACGATAATAGACAATTATTGCTAATAAGAAATTAGGCACGGATTTCGCTGATTAACACGGATAATAATTATTTAAAACCGTGTTTTCCGCGCAATCCGTGCCTTTTTATAATTGAGAATTGTCAATCGACCATTGTCAATTCTTTACGGTGTCATCCATGCATGAGTTATTTAACAGAGAAAGGGATGTAAACGGATAACATCAAGTCTGATAAATGTCCTTTACGACCTTGTGATTTACTATCATTGAAATGTTTCATCACATTCAGACAACCATACTGGTAAGATAGTCCTAATTCGAAATGCTTGCAAACCCGGTAGCCCATTTTAGCGACAACCGATAAATCGAAGGCGGCATGTGGTTGTACATAAAGTTTCGGAGCAACTCCCAAACCTGCATGGAACTTGTCTGTAATCCGGTAATTCCAAGTAGCAGTCACGGCTATCGGCAACAGGAAATCATTGATGTCTTCTCCATCAAAGTGACCGTATCCGTTATTGGGATCTCCACCGTTCATATACGGTTTGTATTTAAATGCTCCTAGGCTCTGGAATCCGGCAGTAAGATCCAAATCGAAGAATGATTTTTGCTCGGGTAAAAAACGGAATCGATATCCGATCATACCACCGCCGAAGAGGTCGTTATTATACAAGAAGAAATCATTTGCTGGTGGAGCTGGTGTTTCATTTTTGTCTTGCAGCGGGAAACCTAAAGAGGCTCCGGCTAAAATACCATGTTCTACTTTCTGTGCAAAGACTGAAGAAGAGATCAACAACAAAAGAAATAATACTTTTTTCATACGCACAATTATTTAAATAGAAAATATTCACTCCATTCTCTCTTCGGCGGTAATAGATATTGGGCCTCTATTGCCTTTTATGGTGTAGAAAGCCAATAAATTATTTTAGAGAAAATTTATATCCGAAGGATAAACTGAATACTGATGGATTCTGGCCATCAATAAAATTAAAATATCCATTGACTGCCATAACCCACTTCTGGTATGCTACTCCTATTTCTGCAGATCCGCCTACATCCATAGAATGAGTAAATTGGGCACAAGGTCCAACTTTCAAATCCAAATTCACTTGCTGGATAGGAATTTTGTAGGAAGCATAAACTGGAATTAATAATGTATTCATATTTTCAGTGCTGGACTTCATACATATAAATGACACACCAGGATCGATTGAAAAGCGCTGGCTAATAGGAACAGATAGTTGCCCTCCAAGATTTAATCCTAATTCATTTGATATATCAGAATTTCCTATCGAGAAACCTATTCTCGGTGTAAACTCAATACCTTTTTCCTGTGCAGAAAGGTAGGTTGTTACAAAGCAAACCACTATTAACGCAACTAATCTTTTCATCTGATGCATATTCATATTTGTTTAAATCATGGGCAAAAGAACAATTCTATCCGCATACAGCCAAAGTTTTCTGTACTTTTATACAGGACAAGGTGTGTTTGATTATCAAGGAGTTAAACAAAAGATGCAGGACAGCGTATTATTCTTTCTTTGTTGAGATCGGTTAGTTATCAACGAGTTATCCCCATAAAGCTAAATGTTCGTGCAATTTCTCTTCCGAACCGGTTATTTTCAGCTTCTGGCGGATACGCGTGCGGTTTTTATACGGTGTATCAATGTTGACGTTTAACAGGAAAGCCTCTTGTTTGGAGTCTAATTGGAAAAACGACAGATAGCAATATTTCTTTTCGGTCGGGGTAATACCGGCCAGAACCAGACGTTCGGACAGACTGGGATACATCGTGTCTATACATTTATAAAGGGCTTTCCAGTCTTTGTCAGTCAGTAGTTCTTTATGATCGGGATTTGGTGTAGATACTGATTTCTGTATCTTCTTATAAATAGTTGATTCCTGTAGTAAATATTGCCGTTGTTGAATATATTGCTGCTTCAGCATTTCCACTTCTTGTGCTTTCTGATCGTATTCACTTTGTTTCTGGCGTAGCTCTTCCTGATTGTCCTGTTGGGCAGCTTTTAGTTGGCGGGAAAGACTATCCAACGCCATTTGTTGTTCGAGCAAATGACTTTTCTGCTCTTGCAATTCATCCGCTTGCTGGGCTATTTTCAGATTTTTGCGGACAATCAATAATCGATAAGCTAAAGCCATACATAAAATAATCAATAAAGCAATGATCAAGAGTTTGAATTGATCTGAACGGACTTCCCGCAGATGCATGTTCTCAGAAAGAACTCTTGTGTATGCGTATTTATCTTCCAAACCATTTATTTCAGCATTGTTTCTTAGCCATAAAATGGAATCAGATATGGTAACATAATTTTCCAGTTCGGCTAATGCTTTTGTGGTATTTCCTTCTTGTTTTTCAATTAAATAAGATTGATAAGGTATTTCAATGGCTGTACCTTTGTTATGAGTAGGACTCTTTGCCTGCTTCAAGTAAAAACGAGCCTGCACATAATTCTGTTTTAACAGTTCGAGTTTTGCTAATGCTAAATAACTGGGAGCTACATCTGCTTTATCCCAATCAATTGCGGATTTTAAATACATTTCAGCTTCCGGATAATAACCTTTTTCCGTATAGATATTCCCCAATCCATTCAATGTTCCAGCCCGATCCATGGAATCACCATACAAAACCATCATTGAATCTGCATGCAGCATATACGTCAAAGCGATATCCAGCGAGTCTAGTAATGTATAATTCCGGCTGGCATCTATATATGCAATACCTTGGCTTCGATAGTTGCCGGCCTGCCGGAAATAACGGGAAGCCGTTAGGTATTTCTCGACAGCCTGCTGGTACATGCCTTGAAACTGATACACATCGCCCATATAACTGGAGATATAACCCGACTGGTTCGGCTTATTTTCCAGAATACTTTGTTGCAGGGCTTCGGTGTAAGTCCGCAAGGCGGCTTCCTGATCCAAATCGTCCATATAGGTACGGCCTAAATAAAGGGCGGCTTGCAGTTGTTCATCTACTGTGCCGTGTCGTTTCACATACTGGTATGCCCGCTTCATTTGGGGCACATAGGGTAGCGGCGTGTCAATCGAATCGGCCAGTTGGCATAGCATAAGGCACCATCGGGCATTGACTTCTGGGCTTAATAATTCCGGATGGGCAACACTGTCTGTCAACAGGACATGAGCCGCCTCAGGATCAGACTGCATCAAAGGTGCTGCCTGTTCCATTTGCCGGATGGCGTTGCGGTCAGCTTCATTCGTGCAGCCTTGCGTGATCCAGCCCAGAATGATGACTAAAAGTGCCAGGAAGATTCTCATGGGCACAAAGATAGAAACTTTCTTTATCTATCTCAGTTAGTAATACTTGAAAAACATTTTATCGTTCGAAATTGAGCATGATATGTAAACGTAATGTTGCGTCAACCGGTAGCGCAATAGTGCGTCGGGTGTTAGCGTAACGTTGCGTCGAGTGTTAGCGCAATATTGCGTCGGGCATCGACGCAATACTACGTCGACACCCAACGCTATGTAGCGTGGTTTTATACTACTTTCAAAGCCATCGGGTAAATCAGTGTATATGGATTCATTTTATAGAGAAAGGAATGTAAACAGATAACATCAGGTCTGAAAAATGACCACGTCGTCCCATAGCCGGTCCGACATTAAAATGTTTCAGTACATCCAATAAACCATATTGGTAAGATAGACCTAACTCACAGCGTTTGCTGATGCGATACCCTAATTTAGCTACAATACTGACATCAAATACAGTTTGAGGTTGTACATAGAGCGTTGGTGCAGCACCAAAACCTGCATGAAACTTATCCGTAATCCGGTAATTCCATGTGGCAGTTACAGAAATGGGCATAATGAAATCAGTAAAACTTTCTCCGGGGGGAATAACGTAATCTCCGGGTTTTACTTTGTCGATATCTCCAAGTTGAGCAGCTTTGTATTTATAGACCTGCATTCCTTGGAATCCGATCGTAGCATCCAAATCAATAAACGACTGTTGCTGGGGTAAGAAACGGAATCGATACCCGATCATTCCATTGCCTTTTACGTCATTAATATAGCCATAACGAGGTTCGGGACTATATACCGATCCGTCTTGCATGGGGAAACCGACGCCTCCACCTACTAATAATCCATGCTCCACTTTCTGTGCAAAGACAGAAGAAGAAATCAACAACAAAAGAAATAATACTTTTTTCATTCTAATCAACCTTTTCATCTTATACATAGCTTAAACCATAGACAAAAGAACAATTCTATCCGCATACAGCCAAAGTTTTCTGTACTTTTATACAGGACAAGGTATATTTGATTATCAAGAAGTTAAAAGAAAGATACAGGACAACGTATTCTTCTTTCTTCGTTGAGATTGGTTAGTTATCAACGAGTTATCCCCATAAGGCTAAATGTTCGTACAATTTCTCTTCCGAGCCGGTTATTTTCAACTTCTGGCGGATGCGCGTGCGGTTTTTATAGGGTGTATCAATGTTTACGTTTAGCAGGAAAGCCTCTTGCTTGGAATCTAATTGGAAAAATGACAGGTAGCAATATTTCTTTTCGGTTGGGGTAATACCGGCCAGAACCAGACGTTCGGACAGACTGGGATACATCGTGTCTATACATTTATAAATAGCCTTCCAGTCTTTGTCAGTCAGTAGTTCTTTATGATCGGGATTTGGTGTAGATACTGATTTCTGTATCTTCTTGTAGATAGTTGATTCCTGTAGTAAATATTGCCGTTGTTGAATATATTGCTGCTTTAGTAGTTCCACTTCCTGTGCTTTCTGATTGTATTCACTTTGTTTCTGGCGCAGCTCTTCCTGATTGTCTTGTTGGACAGCTTTTAGTTGGCAGGAAAGACTATCCAACGCCATTTGTTGTTCAAGTAAATGACTTTTCTGCTCCTGCAATTCATCCGTCAATTGGATAATTCGCCGGTTTTTACGACCTAGGCGATAAACGTAAAATACAGAAAGAAGAAGTAACAAGAAGAGGCTTCCTATCAGATAAGAACGAATGCTTTTCGACTTTTGATGTAACTTGGCGTTCTCATGCATCATTTGTTTGCGATCGAACAAAGTTTCTACTTCCTGCAAATTCGTCTCTTTTCTTGCCAATATATCCGCATTCGTGGAATCTACATATTGCCGCATATAGGCCAATGCTTGGTTTATATTCCCTTTCTTTTCTTCTAATTCCGACAAATGATAGTATAACTCGGTATGCGTATAAGGGTTTTCTGTTGGTCCTTTCGCTTTTTCAAAATACTGTTCGGCTTGTTCGATACTATCTGTTTCTAAAGAAAGTCTGCCTAGTGCGGAATATGTATGTGCCGATTCTTCCGGACAGTAAGCAATCGATTTCTGTAAATATGCCTTGGCTATATCCAGTTCGCCTTGCATCGCATAGATATTTCCCCAATTATTATACAATGTTGATAAATCGCTCGAATCTCCCAATGCACACAAGACTGAATCCGCCTGGTGCATATATGCAAACGCAATCTGCATGGAATCCATTGCCGCATACATGTGGGCTGCATTTACTTTGGCAAAAGCTTTACTTCTTTTATTTCCCGCTTTCTCAAAATAAGAGGCAGCTTCTAAGAACTTATCTTTTGCCAACTGGAAATCATATTGCTCATAGTATAACTCTGCAATATAGGTATAGATAAAACCTAATAGCTCTATGTCGTTTCCTTCTGAGCAGAATTTGACTGCATCCAATAGAATCTTCAAAGCTGGTTTTATCAATTTTTCCTCCTTCAGTTTCCTGCCCAGATAGTAGTTGGCTAAAGCTTGTTTATGAGAATTCCCTTTCCTTTCCCAATAATACCGGGCCCGATCCAAATCATCCATAAGGGGCAACGGCGTGCCAATCGAATCAGCCAGTTGGCATAACATCAGGCACCAGCGGGCATTGACCTCCGGACTTAACAACTCCGGATGGGCAACACTATCTGCCAGCAGGACATGAGCCGCCTCGGGATCAGACTGCATCAAAGGAGCTGCCTGTTCCATCTGCCGGATAGCGTTACGGTCTGTTTCATTCGTACAGCCTTGCATGATCCAGCCCAGAGCGATGATTAAAAGTGCCAGGAAGATTCTCATGAGCACAAAGATACAACTTTCCGGATATTAACCAACTGCATTCCTGCTAACACTAAATAACAATACATCACAGACTGATAACCCAATCTTCGGAAAACGACTTCTACTTTCGCTACAGATTAAATACGAAAGAAGATGAAAAGAAAGATGATGGGAATCGTGGCCGGCTGGCTGTTGGTTTATGCCGGAGCGATAGAGGCACAAACGGTTTCGGGGCGTGTGGTGGATGAGGCCGGGAAACCGTTGGATGCCGTATCGGTAGTGTTACAGCGTTCGGATTCTACGTTTGTCGGGGCCGTCGTGACCGACACAACGGGTATTTTCTGTTTTGATCCGGCGGTATTTCCTTATCGCTTGGTCTTGCAGCATTTGGCATATGCCCCTAAAGAATGGACAGGCACGAGTGAACAAACCGGCGACATCCCTTTAACGGCAAACGACCGTGCCTTGCAGGAAGTGGTCGTTACGGCCGAACGCCCGTTGGTGCAGGTGGAAGACGGCAAATTAGGATACGATTTGTCGGTTCTGGCAGAACAACGGATCGTCAACAATGCTTTCGAAGCTCTGGCCGAACTGCCGGGGATTACGGAGAAGGACGGGACATTGTCGTTGGCGGGAGCTTCGTCTCTGACCATCGTACTGAATGGAAAACCCACCACCATGACGGCTTCGCAATTGGAAACCTTATTGCGGAATACACCGGTCGATCGGGTGGAAAAAGCCGAGGTGATGTATAGCGCGCCGCCTGAATACCATGTTCGTGGGGCTGCCATCAATGTCGTCTTGAAGAAGGCAACCGATCATTCCTTTTCCGGTGAAGTCTCGGCCGATTATCGGAACCAGTATTTCAACGACGGGAATGCGAATGCAAACTTTCGTTATACAACCCCCAAGCTGGCAGTGGATGTGATGTATGGAACAGCCAACGACAAGAAGATGACGAAGATCGATTTGTATTCGCGCCATATGTTGCAAGGGCAAGTCCATGATATCCGGAATGAGGAAGAAATCCGGGAAAAAGGATGGGTACATCATCTCCGTGGAGCCTTCGAATATCACTTGGATGACAAGAACCGGGTGGATGTATCTTACTTCGGCAGTTATACGCCGTCGTATAAAGGAAATTCCTATACAACCGGGAACTTCCAGGAAAGCTTGCTTAATAAAGAGACCGATAAGCGACTGCATAATGTCTCTTTACGCTATACATCCGGTTTTGGTCTGGAGCTGGGCGGTGATTATACGGCTTATCGAATGGACAATTCACAGCAGATGCAGGTGGATTATACCGATGGCAGCCGGAAATCATTCAATCTATCCGGTGGCCAGCAGATTGATAAATATACGGTTTATGCCGATCAGTCGCATTCCTTACCTGAAAACTGGACCTTGGGTTATGGCTTGTCTTATGATTTTGCCCGAAGTCGGGATTATCAGGTCTATCAGGACGTGCAGGGCGCTGTAGATGCTCAAGACACGCACTCCGACCTGAAAGAACATACGGCAGATTTGTATGTATCGCTCGGTAAGCAATTCGGAAACGGCACTCACTTTTCTGTTTCGACAACGGGTGAATATTATGAATTGGGCAATTACCGGCGATGGGCTTTTTATCCGCAGGCTTCGTTCCTTTGGATGATTCAGCCGGAACACATGCTGCAAGTCTCTTTATCGTCAGACAAGACATATCCGGATTATTGGTCGATGCAGTCGGCTGTCAGTTATCTGGATGGTTATTCCGAGATTCACGGAACACCCGGTTTACGTCCGGCCAATCAATACGGCTTGTCGGGTACGTATATCTGGAAGCAGAAATATCTCTTGACAGCCTTCTTCGAACATACAAACGATTACTTTACGCAGTCGCCTTATCAGGCGTCCGATCGGCTGGCTTTGATTTACAAAATGCAGAACTGGGATTACATGCGTCAATACGGTGTGGTGGCCAATATTCCTTTTTCGGCTGGTTCGTGGTACCGGGCAAAATACAATGCTTTGGGAATGCGGATGCACCAGCGTTGTGATGATTATTTTGATATTCCCTTTAACCGGAAGAAGTGGGTATTCGTTACTTGGCTCGACAATACATTCAAGGTCGGAAAACATGTGTCGTTCGAATTAAACGGCCGGTATCAGTCGGCTGCCATACAAGGCACGTTCGATATCCAGCCGTTGTTTAACCTGGAAGCTGCCGCCAAGTGGACCTTTGCCCATGAGAAAGCTTCCATCTCTATCCGGGGAAATGATCTGCTGAATACCGGTTATCCCAAAACAGAAGTCCGTTTCAAAGGACAATATCTGGACATGGATAACTCCTTTTATAACCGGAGTGTGACTATACATTTCGTGTATCGTTTCGGTGGTTATAAAGAAAAGAAACAAAAAGAAGTCGATACATCCCGTTTCCGTCTTTAATGATGATCTTTCATACCTAAATTGAAAAAGCCTTATGAGACAGCTGGTATATATTTTTGTTTTGTGTGGACTCTTCTCTTGGGAGAGCTGGTGTCAGTCGTTAACCGAACAGGAACAATTGCTACGGGAAGGACGCCGATTGGAAGAATGCCTGGACTATCAATCCGCTTACCCGGTTTATCAGCGTTGCCTGGCATTGGATTCAACTTCCGTAGAAGCCATCAATGCGATGGCGCGTGTATCGATGAATATGGGAAAGACAGGCGAGGCACGTTCGTTTTTCCAAAAGACACTTCGGCAGGACAGTACGAATTTTTATGCCAACTATCAGCTGGCGCGCCTGTATGCGATGGAAGGAAACTATCCGCAAGCAATCAAGCAATACAAGTGGATTCAGCAGCAAGATACTACACAAGTCAATCCGTTGGTATATAGCCAGCTGGCCGATTGTTACTTGAAAATGGATTCTTTGCTGGCAGCTACCGCCTGTTATTATAATGCTTTCATGGCAAACCGGGAACATGTAGGTGTAGCCAATGGCTTTGTCAACTGTCTGCTTCGTTTGGGTGATGCGAATATAGAAACAGCTGTGCAGGTGTGTGATACCGCTCTCAAGTATAATCCGGGCAACCGGGTCTTGATCAAAAGTAAGGCGATGGCCTGTTTCATGCATAAATCCTACAATGAGGCCGATTCATTGTATCAGTTCTTGTTACAAGAAGGCGATTCTACTTTTCTGAATCTGAAATATGCCGCTGCTTCCCGTTATTATGCCGGCCGGCAATTACAATCCATTCCTCTATTGGAAAAAGCCTATAGTCGTGATACGACAGATATTGAAACCACCCTGCTGTTGGGAGCCGCTTTAGGAATGACCTACGACCGGAAGCAGGCCTTTCGTCTGTTCAAGCAGGCAGAACAACTGATGCAACCAGCTCCGGCCTGGGTAAATCTGTTATTGGTTTCCCGGGGAGAAACATTATGGCGAGACGGACAAGAGCAGGGAGCCATTCTCCTTTTCTATCAGGCCTGGAAGAAAAATCCGGAGCGCCTGGATTATTTATATCGGATCGATGCCCACTTACCCAATCGGGGCGATGGGTACAAAACCGATAAAGAGCGGGCGCAGGCATGCTTCATTAAATATAAATACGTAACGGAATGGATAAAGACCGGGAAAAGCCTGAAAGGATTCCAGCGATATCAGCCTTTTTTCCAATACATCTACGAAGAAGCCTTCTTCTTAGGGAAGCAGGAACTCCTCTTACTCTCACCAACCGGCGAACAAGAATCCATTTCAATCACTGCATTTAAAGAATTAATGAATCTGTTGGAAGTGTATGGGGGAGAAGAGGATAGTGATCTGGAGTAAATTGCTTTCATCTTCACATCCTTCACAGAAAGTGATTGATTATTAATAAAATGTCTAGATGTGTGAAGGGTATAAAAAGAAATTAGCTATTGCTATTATAAGGTATATAAGAAAGAATACCGGGAAAGATAAACGGGAATCGAAATTAAATCCGCCGAGGATCGAAATCGATTCCCGTTCATTTGTTTCTAGAAGGTAGGCAGGAAATAGAAAAAAGCCGGCGTATATTGGAGAAAAGCCGGCGAGAAATGATAAAAACACGCCGGCTTTTGGTCAATTGAGAATGGAGGATTGAAAATTGAGAATTAAAGGAAGGAAAAATAAGAGGAAAGAGAGGAAAATAAAAGGGAAAAATGACCGGCCTAACGGAGAAGGCGTAAAGCAAATTTGGTTCTTTTGGGTCAAGCCAAAAGAACGGGGAAGAAAAAGTGTGTTTATAACATCCTGACAATCAAGGAAGGTGAAAAATAAATAGAAAAAAGTAGCAAAAACATTTGGAAGATATGTTATAAAGCAGTACTTTTGCACCCGCAATCGAGAGAGATGCGTGAGACAACATGATGGAACGGGTTAAGGACCCGGAGAGGAAAGAGGATGAGGTTGGAAGAATCCAAGCAGATATCCGATGTCCGCCCGGAGGTCTTCCGAAAAAATAAATCGAAAAAAACTTCGAAAAAATTTGGAAGATAAAAATAAAAATCCTTACCTTTGCACCACGTTTCGCAAGAAACCGATTGAGAAGAGTTCTTTGAGAAAATTACATATACAACAGTAGTACAAGTATTTAGAATGAATACCGTCAATAATACTTGAACCTGAAGGAAAGACGGAATCTTGAGCAAAGACATAAAACAATTTCAACAACGAAGAGTTTGATCCTGGCTCAGGATGAACGCTAGCGACAGGCTTAACACATGCAAGTCGAGGGGCATCGGGGAGTAGCAATACTCTGCCGGCGACCGGCGCACGGGTGAGTAACGCGTATGCAACTTACCTATCAGAGGAGAATAGCTCATCGAAAGATGAATTAATGCTCCATGAAACAGGGGTCCCGCATGGGAATATTTGTTAAAGATTCATCGCTGATAGATAGGCATGCGTTCCATTAGGCAGTTGGCGGGGTAACGGCCCACCAAACCGACGATGGATAGGGGTTCTGAGAGGAAGGTCCCCCACATTGGTACTGAGACACGGACCAAACTCCTACGGGAGGCAGCAGTGAGGAATATTGGTCAATGGCCGAGAGGCTGAACCAGCCAAGTCGCGTGAAGGATGAAGGATCTATGGTTTGTAAACTTCTTTTATACGGGAATAAAGTGAGCCACGAGTGGTTTTTTGTATGTACCGTATGAATAAGCATCGGCTAACTCCGTGCCAGCAGCCGCGGTAATACGGAGGATGCGAGCGTTATCCGGATTTATTGGGTTTAAAGGGTGCGTAGGTGGTTTCTTAAGTCAGCGGTGAAAGTTTGTGGCTTAACCATAAAATTGCCATTGATACTGGGAGACTTGAGTATGTTTGAGGTAGGCGGAATGCGTGGTGTAGCGGTGAAATGCATAGATATCACGCAGAACTCCGATTGCGAAGGCAGCTTGCCAAGCCATAACTGACACTGAAGCACGAAAGCGTGGGTATCAAACAGGATTAGATACCCTGGTAGTCCACGCAGTAAACGATGATTACTAGGAGTTTGCGATATAGTGTAAGCTCTACAGCGAAAGCGTTAAGTAATCCACCTGGGGAGTACGCCGGCAACGGTGAAACTCAAAGGAATTGACGGGGGCCCGCACAAGCGGAGGAACATGTGGTTTAATTCGATGATACGCGAGGAACCTTACCCGGGTTTGAACGCACAGCGACGAATCAGGAAACTGATTTTCTAGCAATAGCGATGTGCGAGGTGCTGCATGGTTGTCGTCAGCTCGTGCCGTGAGGTGTCGGCTTAAGTGCCATAACGAGCGCAACCCTTGCCGTTAGTTACTAACAAGTAGAGTTGAGGACTCTAGCGGGACTGCCAGCGTAAGCTGTGAGGAAGGCGGGGATGACGTCAAATCAGCACGGCCCTTACATCCGGGGCGACACACGTGTTACAATGGCGTGGACAAAGAGCAGCCACTTGGCGACAAGGAGCTAATCTCCAAACCACGTCTCAGTTCGGATCGGAGTCTGCAACTCGACTCCGTGAAGCTGGATTCGCTAGTAATCGCGCATCAGCCATGGCGCGGTGAATACGTTCCCGGGCCTTGTACACACCGCCCGTCAAGCCATGGGAGCCGGGAGTACCTGAAGTCCGTAACCGTGAGGATCGGCCTAGGGTAAAACTGGTGACTGGGGCTAAGTCGTAACAAGGTAGCCGTACCGGAAGGTGCGGCTGGAACACCTCCTTTCTGGAGCGAGAGATTCCGAAAGAAAAAAACGAAGGATCAAGTAGAGGTATGAATGAA